>DASRRM010000311.1:0-10274 GCA_035695715.1 Tepidisphaeraceae bacterium | reverse complement strand
CGCGGCGGAATCCGCGTCCTCGCTTTCAGCTCGTCCACGGCGTGAAAGTCCTCAAAAACCCCTGAAATCCACCAGCGTCGTTAACCCGAAGCAGCTTCAAACGATGTCGGATGCATCAATATCTCGGCGGCCTGGTTACTCTTGCCCGCGATGACCACCCGCGCCACATGCCCGGCGGCCTCTTCGGGCGTCAACTGCGCGAAATTCATGATGATGACGCGGTTGCCGACCTTTGACAGCCGGGCCGCTGCGCCGTTGATGCCGATGACGCCGCTGCCGCTTTTGCCGGCAATGATATAGGTTTCAAAGCGGTTTCCATTCTCGCAATCGGCGACGGTCACCGCCTCATTGGGCAAAAGCCCGCAGGCCTTCAGCAGCACCGCATCAATGGTGATGCTGCCATGATAGTTGACGTCGGTCTGGGTGACGGTGGCGTTATGAATCTTGGCTTTCAGAAGTTTAATCAGCATGAGCGTGGGAATTGTAGGAGAGAATCGAGCGGGGTGGTAGGGGCGAGTTCTAAAGCTGACCAGCGGCCATCGGAATAATCCTTCACGCCGGGGCAAGCGGCGCGCACAACCGCGGTTAGCAACGGTGCCGTCCATCGCCGCGCCGCCCCGGATTTACTGCTCTTCGCGCGATTAGTGTCCGTCCGAATTCATGATTCGATCACGCCGGGTACGAGCTGAAAGCGAGGTCCCGGATTCTTCGCGGCGCGGCGGAATCCGCGTCCTCGCTTTCAGCTCGTCCACGGCGTGAACCGACACAACCACCGCGTAGTCTGATCGGACATTCGCCGCGTGAGCATTTATCCAACGATGACATTATCAATCAGCCGCGTCACCCCCACGCGCGCGGCCACCGCCAGAATCGTCGGCCCGGTTACCGTTTCCACCTTCTTCAACGTAATCGGGTCAACCGCCGCCACGTAGTCGATCGACAGGTGCTGTTTCAGGATATGCCGTTGGATGGCGGTGATGAGTCGGCTGGCGTCGCGAATGCCCTTCTTCACATCGGCGTCGGCCTGGAATAATCCCTGGCTGATCGACAGCGCCCGCTCGCGCTCGGCAGGTTCCAGATACTGATTCCGGCTGCTCATCGCCAGGCCGTCCGGCTCGCGAATCGTTGGGCCGGGGACAATCTTAATCGGAAAATCCAGCGCCTCGGTCATCGCCGTCAAAACGCGAAGCTGCTGAAAATCCTTCTGCCCGAAAATTGCCACATCCGGCTCGATGATATTGAACAACTTGGCAACGATTCGGCAAACGCCGCGAAAATGCCCGGGCCGATGCGCACCGTCGAGCACTTCGGTCAGCGAAGGAATATCCACCACGATATCCGCCGACCCGGCGGGATACATTTCCTCTGCCGTCGGCATGAAAATCAGGTCGACCCCGGCTTCCTCGCATTTTTGCAGGTCCGATTCGATGGGCCGGGGATATTTCGTGAAGTCCTCGTTCTGCCCGAATTGCGTCGGGTTGACAAAAATACTGACCGCCACGCGCTTGGTTTGCTCCTTGGCCAGCGCCATGAGCGACAAATGCCCGGCATGCAGCGCGCCCATGGTCGGCACCAGCGTCAGCTTCCTGAGCTTGGGCCGCGCGGCCCGGCACTCGGCGATTGTCTTTGCAATGATCACGTTGAAACAAAAGGTACGTGAGACGAGCGGAAATGCAAAATACAGGGCAACGACCGACCGCGAAATCTCAACGGCGCGCTCCGACAACAACACCAACAGAACCATCCGCGTAGCGGTCGGACCGAAGGTCCACTCTGATGAGAATATTAAGCGCGCAAAGCCTCATCTTGAAGACTCAAAAGAATTCGACCACGGATTTCACGGATGCGCACGGATAAGACAATCCGCATTCTTCAGGCGACGCTTACCTTCTATACGTCTATTTCGTTCTTCAACCCCTCAAGCAATTCGCGAACCGTCAATGCCGCGCCTGGCACCACCAGATCCGGCGCCAGCTCGCACAACGGCTGCAACACAAATCGCCGTTCGCCCATCCGCGGGTGCGGGACGGCCAGATCGTCCTCGGCAATCTCCAAGTCGCCATAAAGAATGATATCCAGATCGATGGTTCGCGGTCCCCATTTCTCGCGGCGTTGCCGGCCCAGCGAGCGCTCGATTTCCAGCAGCCGGCTTAGTAATTCCCGCGCCGAGAGCGTCGTATGAATCTCCGCCACCGCATTCAAAAACGCCGGCGAATTTTCCGGCCCGCCCACCGCCGGATTCTCCAGGAAGCTGGAGACGGCCTTCACCCGCACACCTGGCGTTTCGTCAAGCCGGACCAGCGCCTGGCGCAGGGTCTTGGACCGATCGCCGAGATTCGCGCCCAAGGCGATGAAAGCCGTGATCATGGAATTGCCTTTTCCTTTCACAACTTCGCCGGCAACGGCGCAGGCGGGTCTTTCGCCAATGGCGCTTCATCGCGCAAGCGCCTGGCTATATCCGCCAGGATGCGCTCGTCGCTGAATGCGCCGTTGTGCGGGTCGTTGAGCCATGGCGTTGACACCCACCAGGCCGTGCGGCCGGGAAGGGCGGCATTTTGCGCGCCGACCGGATGATCGTAAAGCCGAACGTATGAATAAACCGGAAACGACGGCATTGTCGCATTCAACTGCGTCAGGAATGGCGACCCCGCCCGCATCGGCGTCATCAGCGGATGCAACGCCGGGAATCGCGAAGCGCTGTCGGCTCCCTGCAACGGGCTGCTGATCGTGAAAAGCCGGGCGATGTTCAGCCGCTTTCTGCCTTTGATCGGCGATGCCGAATATCGCGCCACCAAGCCGCCCATCGACATCCCGATGACATCCACTTCTGTCGTTTGATTCGGGTCCTTGCACGGAAAACGTTCATCGACGGCTTTGATCAAATCATCCCGGCAGCCGTCAAAACTGAAATCCAGCCCCATCGGCACGCCGATGACGCGATCGTCGGAAAAGACATCCTGGAACATCCATTTCATCATGATCGGCGCGACGCCGGGATCGATGAATCCGCCGACGATGACCAATGGCCGATCGAGTTTTTTCGGCGCGGCCGCCATGCGATTCAAGTCGACATCAGCCTGCTGCGGGGTGGTGGGGAAGGAAGGATTGACGAGCTGCTGGCAGCCGGTGAGCGCAATCAAGAGCAGCAGGATGAAGCACAGAGGGGGAAATCGAAAACGCATCGTCGAAGTTTACAGGCTCAGCGGCTGTATTTCACGTCAGGCCTGGGATATGCGATTGCTCCCCGAAGAAACGTCGAGGCGTTTGTGCATCATTATGGCGAGTCCGTTGGGTGGTTGCAGTGAGCGCGCAACGGCGAGCCTTGATTTGCGCAATGTTAGGGGGGCGATACTTGACTTCCTTGTCAAACTGGTCGAAAATGACTTGGGTGAGAAACATGCCTGACGCGATGACTTTTACCCCCGATGGAGCGCTGCCACCCGGGGATTATCCCCTGACTTTCGACGAATTACGCAGCTCGATTTTGGTCGTTGGGCCAAAAAAATATCCTACTTGGAATGCCGGATGGCGTTTGCAGTTGGTGGAAAATCTGGAAATCCTCGTGAAGCAGCTTTGGGCCGTGGGCATCGATGAAATCTTCATTGACGGCTCGTTTGTGGAGGACAAAGACCATCCCAACGATATTGATGGTTATTTCGTATGCGATCCTCAGCGTTTTGTCAGCCATCAATTGGAAGATGAACTCAACCGACTCGATCCTGAAAAATGCTGGACTTGGAATCCGATTTCGCGGCGGCCATTCAAAGGCTATCCGAAGCGCCAGCTTCCAATGTGGCATTCCTATCGCGTTGAATTGTACCCGCATTATTCCGGAGCTATCGCGGGCTTTGACGAGCACGGAAACGCATTGGAATTTCCAGCGTTTTTTCGCAAGTCCCGAAGCACCAAACAGCCGAAGGGCATCGTCAGAATCATTCGATGAACGCAGCAACAAGTGGAGCCGATCATGATCCGCAATGAAGCCGAATATCAGCAGGCACTGGACCACATCCAAGCCGAGCGTCAGCGTTTTGCCGAACACGCCAAAGCGTGGGCGAGGCAGGGATATACAAGGAAGCAGATCACGAAGCTGATGGAGCCGCTGGAATCGTTTCACGAGCAGCTTGTCGAGGAAGTCGGCGGTTACGAACGGCTTAAACGGGGAGAGTTCAAGGAGTTCGAGAATCTCGAGGGACTTGGACAGGTGCTGATCGGCGTGCGGATCGCCCGCGGCATGACCCAGCGCGAATTGGCGGCCGCCCTCAACGTCGATGAGTCACTCGTTTCCCGCGATGAACGAAACGAATATCACGGCATCACGGTCGAGCGTGCCCGGAGAGTATTGGATGCCTTGGGTGTCCGCCTTGTTACGCGAGTCGAAGTCGAGCCGATCCACGCGGCTATGCCGGCGAGAGCAGGCAAAGCGGAACTTGCTTCGCGGTAGAGCATCTGCTCTTTCTCGCGCGCCGCCGATTTATTTGGCCGTATCACGCTCATCGCCGGAGGGCGGGTTATAGGCCGATGCGCCAATCAACTTTCGAATCTCCGAAGAAGTTCCGTTTGGCGACGTTCCGGCGAAATTGCGCGCGCGAAACCCCAGGCCGTCCTGCGTCAGGCAGTAGACTGCAATCGCAGCGTCACCTGCATCCGAGCGCCGCCATTCGGCGAGATTTGAGTTCACATGGATCTCCACTCCACTTTCTTTGCAAACCAGGCAGTTGCTCCCGTCGCTCCGATGATGCAAAACAACGTGGAAGCCTTGCCAGCGATTTCCTGATCGATCGATAAAATCTTGAGCGCTCGCGTATTTCGTAAGGTCCGACGTAAGCAGCACGAGTCGAACCTCCGCCACCGCCATATCGGAAAATCCGTCCGGCGTTATAGAGGGGTTCAATCTTCTGCGACATCCCGCTGACACCACAAACACGAACAAGCAAATGAGCATTTTTTGTCGCATCATTTCGGACAGACCAAGCCGAACGGGTGCGATTTTCATAGGTTTAGCGCCTTCGTGCTGCCGTCTGGCGCGGCGAGGGTTGAAACCAATCTCAATTCGGCTCCACCGGCGCCCGCGGCGGCGGGGCAACTGGCTTTAGCCGCTCCTGCGCCTCCTTCTGCTCCATCGTGTCGGCGGATAGCACGCAGTTGGGGAAGGCGCGCAGGAAAATCAACGGCACCGTCAATGTCGTCGGCTCGTGATACGCAGCCGCCTGATCGCGCAGCGAGACGAACGTCTTCGGGTCGGCAACCGGAAAAACGTGAGGCGTACGCTTCACCGCTGCGGCGGCGGCTTGCAAATTGGCGGCGCGGGCGGGCAAGGACTCGCGATCGGGGGCGACGTTGCCGCCGGTGATCGATTCCATGCGCTCGAACAGATTGGCGAAGTGATCCGGGTCGTAGCCGGCCTGGGCGAAGATGGATAACGCCAGCGCGTCGGCTCGCCGTTCCTGGGTCAGCGTGTAGCGGTTGGTGACAAAATCCCACGCGACCATCGTAAGCGGCTCGCCGGGGTTGGGGTTCATCTTCGTTGCTTCCAGATCGAGATCGATCAGGTGAGCGTAGGCGTGGGCGATCGCCCCGGCCAGTTCCTCCTCGTTCTGGCACTGTTGGAAAAGGCCGGTGGTGACGTAGACGTGAGTGCCGCCGGTGCTGAAGGCGTTGATCGTGTTGGAGCTGACCAGATGGCAACGGACCTTGTCGATGAACGCGACGTTAACGCGGCCAGGGGCGGCCAATTTAGCCGCGGCCACCACGCGGTCGGCCACCTGCTGGACGTAGTCGTCCAGATCGGTGTTGACGACGACGGTGGAAGCGAGCGCGCCGCTATGCATGCGATCGGCCTGCTCGATGAACTTCGCCGCGGGGGCGGGGGCCTGGCAGCCGACGAGGAGCAGGAGGAGTGTGCAGGCGAAGGCCGCGGAAGAACATTTCACAATCGTGGTACGCATTACGGTGTTGTGATTACTGGCAAACCTTCGCCGCGTCCATATCCGCGGGTTATTTTCCATCCGCCTTGGCTTCGACGGCCTTGGCCTCAACCGCCTTGGCCTGCGGGAAAATAAAGGGTGGCGTTCCCACCACCCATTTCACCTTTTCAGCCAGCGTTCGCGCCGGGGCGGTGAACGCCAGGCGAATGCCCACATCGGCGTAGGCATCCTCGGCATGGGCAACGGGCTGCGGCTTATCAATGGCCAGCTCCGGCGGCGACAGCGCCGAGCCGCCGATCACATCAATCGACCGCGGCGAGTCCTCGATGAACTTGCGGATGGCGGCGGCGGTTTTCTTTTCCTTCAACTGATCGAACGCATCCGATGCCTCGCACACAAACTGCGCGACGTTGCCAACCAGGTGATGGAAAACCAAGCCGCCTGAGGCGCTCACCAGCTGAAAGAAGAGCGCGCCATCATTTTCCGGCCGGCTGGTGGCCGAGCGGCCAACGGCGGTCAGCGTGCTGCCGATCGGGTAAATGCCCTCGTCGGGCCAGCGGCTTCCGCCTCCCGCCGCCACGTAGCGGCGCTGCGTTTCCCAGGTCTGGTCGCGCAGATTCCACCGGCTCATCGGGACGGATTTTTCCGTCGCATAGGCGGCCTGCCATTCGGCGGCGGTGGGAAGCCGGCAGCCGCACTCGGCGGCGTAATAGAGCGCCACATCCGCGCTGAGGTATTGAATCGGATGCTCGCCGGACGGGTTGCCACCCAGTTGGTCGCTCAGCGCCATGCGGTTAAACCGCCCGGCGCGAAACGCCTGCGGATAGTCGTTGTATTCCTCCGGCGTCAGCCAGAGCAGAGGCGAGGTCATCGGAGAGCCGGTTGCCCCCCCCCATTCCCAGGTGCGCGGGCCGCGGCGGGTGTCGGGCTTGCCTTCCTCCACCGGCCAGGGGAGATATTTCGCCTGCTGCCAGGCATGAGCTGTGTCCATCACGCCGACGAACTGGCTCACGGAAACATCGGTCGTGCAGAGATAAAAGGGACGAGTGCCCTTGGGCTCCAGGCGCTTGAACTGAATCGGCTGCGCGCCCGCCAGCGTCAGCGAAAACAAATCGCCCGGCGAACGATCGGCAAACGCCTCGGCCACATCCACCCGCGAAATGCGCCCGGGAAGATCGGAAATTTCCGGATGATCCTTCACGGCGGCAGTCGCCGTGGAAAAATCGCTCAGCCCCTGGCGGATCTCCTTCTCCTCGCCGCCGGCCAGCGCCTGATGCAGAACTTCCAGCGAAAGATTGTAGCGCGCAACCGGCGTCAGATCGGCAAAAGGCGAATCGACGCCAAATCCGTCGCGCTGGCTCCAGGCTTCGGCAAGCATCGCTTCGGTCGTGGCGTTTTCCACGAATCGCCGCCAGCGGATCGGCCCTTGCGTTGCCATTTCCTGCAACGGCACGTCCGCTTCGGACGGATTTTTCAATTCCTTAAACGCCCGCGTCAGCCGCTGGCGGAATTTCAGCTCCGCCGTCAGCTCTCCGGCTTTGGCCGGCCATGGCGGACGCACGGAATCGGTGCCCACCAGCCGCCATGCTTCCAGCGCCACTTCGGCTGACCCGCCTTCGATCATCGCCTTGATCAGTTCCTCGCGCGAGTCTTTTTCCAGAGCGGTCATGCGGCCGATGCGTAGCATGTCCTCCTTCACCAGCGTTTGCACCACCGGATCATTCCAAAACTCCGGCTTGGCGGTTTTCCACTGCAAATCAGGCCGATCCTTGTAGTTGATCAGCTCCTTGGTGATGGGAAAATCCTTGCTGAGCGCCAGAAGATTGCTCGTCCATTGCGTGAATGCATCAGTCGATTTTCGCAGGGCGTCGCCGTCGAGCTTGGGGTCGCGCAAATCGATCAGCGGCAGCAATTTGTCGATAGACTGCTCGCGATGAAGCTTGGCGGCAGCCATGAACGATTCATTGGCGATCGGCGGGGCGGGCGGAAAAGCCTGGTCCAGCGATACCAGCAGCGCCCGCATCTGCTCCGACGCCTGTTGCCGCGAGGCGAAGACGGCATGGTCCTTCATCATCTCCGGCAGGCCGTCCTTCAAAACGCCGCGCCAGGTTTCCCAGTAGCTGTTGATTTTTTCCGACCCGGTGGAAACGCCCGGCAACGCCGCCAGCCATTGGTCGGGCGCTTCGGGATGATAAAACCGCCGCAGCGACTCGATGCGATTGCTCACCTCATCGCGCTTGCGGGCAAAGGTGCCATCATCAATCGTTCGGCGGGTGAAGGGAAATCGCTCGAATTCAGCGATGGCAAACGTCGCCTCGCCGCTGGCGGATTTAAAGGCGCTGGCTTCATCCGTGCTGACATGGGCGCGGTCGATCAGGGTGATGGTCTCGTTCAGCCGCTTGCGCAACTGCGCGGCAGCGGCGGTGGCCTCTTCATGGCGGAAGGCGTGATACGACACCAGTGCCACCCACTTGGCCGCGTCCCCTTTTTTGATGTTCTTCACGTCCATCGTCTTGGCCACATCGCGATCGAACGCATCCTTGTCGACGTTGGTCGGCCAGCTATCGCGAATGGCATCGGCAATCTGCCCGGCCACCGCGGCATCGTGCTTGATTTCGTCCAGCCCGGTGAACCCCTTGTCGTCCAGCTTCACTTCCGACGATGCCGACTTTCGCAGCGCCTCAGCCAATGCCGTCAACACCGGGTCGTGCATCGTCTCGGCTGTCGCCAGGCGGTCGTTGAACTGCTTCCAGTCCGAATCCGCCATCGCCAGCCCCGCTTCGATGTGCGGCGAAACTTCCAGCAGCTTGTCGATGCCCGGCGTAATATCGCTGCCGCCAATGGGCCTGATTTCATCCAGCAGATTCGCCAGATATTGCGCCGGCTGCGCCCAGCCGCGGGCGTCGAGCCGCCTTCGCAACTCTTCAGCGCGGGCGAGGCGTTTCCAATGCCCCGGCAAATCGCTCTGCACGCCCGCCACCAGCAAATTCGCATTGCGAACATTGGTGTAATCGGAATATTTCCAGCGGATCAGCCGCGAATCATCGCCGTCGATGGCGCGAAGGTCGTTCACCGGCAACTGATCGAGCACCGCCTTAAGATCCGGATCGTTATCCCAGCGCTTGCGATGAGCCGGGTCGGCGGCGGCATCGAGAAACTTGCCGAACCAAATCCGCTTCGACTGCGAATATTGCGCGCGGGCATCACGGTCGAGCATCGACAACACGCCAACCCCTGCCCCGGCCAGCACGGCCAACACCGCCGCGGCGGCAACGAATTTGCGAAACCCATGTTTTTTCCGCGTGCGCAATTCGCCCAGCCGCTGGGCGATGGCCGGCAGCTTCAGTCGCAACGCCGGATCGGGATTGAGCAGATCGCTGCACAGCTTCCGCCAGGCCGGGCCCTTCGGCCCCAGGGCCGTCCAAGGCGCAGAAGGCGGCACCTCCCATTCATTCAGCGGCGGCAAACAATGAACCACCAGCGCATGAATCAACTCGCCAACGGCCCGAATATCCCCCGCATCGCCAACCTTGGCGGCCTGGCCGTTGGTGGCCGGGTCGGTCAGTTGAACCGTGGCCGTGCCGAGATTCGTTCCCGCAATCAGCACATTCTGCGGCTTAAGATTCCCATGCACCCGGTTTCGCAGCGCCTTAAGCTCGCTAAGCCCCTGCAAAACGCCGAACACAATGGCAATCATCGCATCAGACTTGATCGCCACCCCGGCATCGACCAGCTTTTGCGCCGTGAGCGGCAGATAATCGGTGACATACCAGGCCGTGTCGACATCAATGCCCAGATCGTGAATTGCCGCCCAGTGCTTGGCGCCGCCGGCAGCCAGCGTTTGCTGCACCCGCGCCCGATCGAGAAAGGTTTGCAATTCCCAGTTCGGCTCAGACGGATCATCCACCGGCACGCAGAAGCGTTTGACGGCAAACGTCCCCGGCTCCCCATCAGCCCGCTCGGCCCGGCTTACCGACCCGGTCTGCGTGACGGATAGCTCGTCCAGGATTTCGTAATTCCCAATTTTGCTCATCAGACCAACCCGCCGCGTCGGCGTCCGTGCCCATCCCGCTTTTACGCCGCGGGAACTTCGCCAGTTCGAACGTCACATTGTGCCCGGTTTATCGCGAGTTGACAAACGGGGAAATTATTGGGGAGGTAATGGGTGATGGGGGAGGGAGTTAGGGGAATGACGGCCGACATCTTGTCCAACTCGCCAATGCAAGAATGAGGCCCACGGGGTGCCGCAGAAAAAGCCGCCCAAGAAGCGCGTGAACAATGAATACGCATGGAAAGAGGCAGGTGACGGTTACATTGTCGCTCTTTTGTTCGTCACCGCACGATAGC
>DASRRM010000310.1:0-10658 GCA_035695715.1 Tepidisphaeraceae bacterium | reverse complement strand
CGAAATGCCTCTGTGCCAGCGAGAACGCGATCTTGGGGCTCTGCCCCAAACCCCGAGATTTGCCGCATTGAGGGCAACCAGCAATGGTGTTCGCGAAGCTTTATGGAATGCCCGTTTCGCCGTTACGGTGGATGCGCAGCGGCGGACTTTGGCGCGCTCAATCAAGTCGTGGCTATACGGCACGGGCGGCGTTCGTCGTGACGCCGACTGCTTTTTTTCCGACACACTGGTGGTCGGCATCGTGATTTCCATTAGGGGATTCCCCCGATGATCCGGGTCGTGAAGGGGCTAAAATCGTTGCATGGAAGATGCCTTGCCTGACAGGCGTGACCACGGATACCTGGTCGCCGCGGCCGCGACGGCGGCGATGTTGCTGGTGCGTTTGGCGCTGGGACATATCGTCGATGCGGCAAGCCCGTTTCTTTTCTTCGCGCCGGCGGTGATGATCGGCGCGTGGTACGGAGGCAGAGGCCCGGGATTGGTTGCCACCGCGGCCGGCGCCATGGCGGCCAATTATTTCCTGCTCGCTCCAACCGGAAGCTTTTCAATCGCCTCCGGTGACGTCACAAAAATGGTTGTCTTCCTTATTGTTGGAGGGCAGATCAGCTGGCTCAGTGGAGCATTGTTCGATGCCAAGCGTCTTGCCGAATCCGATGCCGAGGGGGCGCGGCGCAGCGAGCAACTCTACCGCACCCTGGCGCACAATTTTCCCAACGGAGCGGTTTTTCTTCTGGATAACGGCATGCGGATCGCCCTGGCCGAGGGACGGGCGATCTCGGTGTCGGGAATTGCCGGTGACAAGCTGCGTGGCGTGCACCTGACGCGGGCATTCCCGCGCCGCGCGCTGGTGGCGATTGCGGCATTGCTCCGCTCGGAGGAAAAACAAAAAGGGACATTCCTAATTCCAGGCGAAAGCGGCAACTTGGGGCTCTGCCCCAATGTCGCGGCTTTTATCGGCCGAACGTAAATGGCCGAACATAAAGGGACGGTCTTGGGACAGTCCTGATTTGCCAACTTCCGTGTACTTTCCGCCGATCGCGCGTTGGGGCCGAAGCGACCCCGGCGATGAGGCGGTGGGGGTGAGTTTTGCGGTGGGGTTTTTGGCAGTGTCGCGGCGCCGTTGACAAGCGCGGAGGGCGTTGTGAGCATATGTTGTGGCGGCTGGGAGTGTGACCTTTTGAACTGGAGGCGAGGCAAGGCCCGGAAGGGAGAAAGCATGAATATAGGAATGTCCCCTTTTGTTTTCCCTTGCGCGATGAAATCCGGCAACGGATCATGCTTCGTGAGATACTCACCAAGCCATTGCGGGCGTCGATAAAAACGCACCAGGGACTTCACTCGCTACGCCGGCCCCAACGAAGCCCGCACCGCGGCGATGACCGCGGCGTTTTCCGCGGGCGATTTCACCGCGATTCGCAGCGAGTGGCGGCCGAGCCGTGCGCTCATCGAGCCGGCGTCGCGGAGGAAAACGCCTTTCTTTCGGCAATCGGCGACGATTGCCGCGGCGGTGGGGCCGGATTCGGGGATGTGGCATAGGAGGAAATTCGCGACGCCGGGGATTACCTCGATTTCGCCGAGCGCGCGAAGATCGCGGGCCAATTCCTCGCGCAGGAGGTGCGTTTGCCGATATTGATCGGCGTAATAGGCCGGGTCGGTCAGGGCGGCCACCGCCGCTATCTGGGCGGGCAGGCTGACGGCCCATGGCGGGGTGATGGCGCGCAGGTCGGCGATTGCAGCACGCGGGCCGGCGAGATATGCGGCGCGCACGCCGCTCAGGGCGTATACCTTCGACATCGATTTGCAGACTATCACATTATTGCTTTCCGCGGCGAAGGCCTCCAGCGATTGATCCGGGCCGGCGTATTCAACGTATGTTTCATCGATCCATATCCGCGCGGCCGGGGAAGTTTCCTGCAGCACGGATTGCAACTCCGCTCGGGGCATGTGGCGGCCGGTTGGGCTGTTGGGATTGACCAGAATGACCAAATCGTACCGGTTGGCTTCGATGGCCGCGGCCAATGAATTCGCGTGCAGCAGATACCCGTCGGGCCGGGAAAGGTTCAGGCGATCGACCCGGCAGCCGATCACGCGCTCCAGAACATGGGCATATTCGCCGTACGTTGGATCGAGAATCAGGACGCGCGACGCGGCGGTGAGCCAATGGCGAAGGCCCAGGAAAATCAGGTCGGACGATCCCGCCGCCGGTAAGATGCAATCGATCGGCACCCCGCGCGCCCGCGCAATGGCCCGCGCCATCCCCCGGCAATCGGCCGGCGGCGACGTCTTGAGCAGCCACCGAAGCGCTTCGGCAATCGCCGTCGTCACCTTGGGCGATGGATCGAACCAGGCGTCCAGCACATCCGCGTTGATGACATCGTGGCGGCGGCCAAGATCGTCAAATTCGTCGCCGATCGCGTCGAAGAACGCGCCGCCGTGGAAGCAGCCGGCGGGGCTGCGCACGGGAAAATCGAGCTGCCAGTCGATGCGGTCGGTCATTCGGCGAAGAATGTCGCTGTTTTCGCTGGCAGCCGCACGAAGCTCGTCGATGGTGACCGTCAGCAGTTCGAACGTCACTGCTCCGCACGACACCTGTTTGCCGACCGGTCGCAGGCTCGATTTGAGATAGACGCTGAGCACCTCGCGGCGGCCGATGGCGACGATCCGCCGTGCTCCGCGCGATTCGGCATATCGAAACGCCGCATACATCAATTGCAGCGCCAGCGGTCCGCGACGATAAGCCGGCGCGACGGTCAACAGGCGAACTTCATACAGCCCATCATCGCAGGCGAATGGAAGCTCATCGCGGGAAAGGTATTTGTCGATGGAATATTTTCCATGCCCCGGCGGCGTGATGCTGACAAACCCGGCAATCGCCCCGGTCGCCGGCTCGCGCGCGGCGAGATAGATATTGAACGCATCGAGCGCATCGCGAAGCTCGCCGGCGGCGTTCACCGGATGCTGATGTAATTCCGCGGCGTAGACCGCATGCCGCATCCGATAAATCTCGGCGCGATCCATCTCATCCGCCAACGTCAAGCAAAGCCGACGGGGCGAAGGGGTTACCCCGGCGGCGGAATCGATCGTGTAAGTGTGCGACATGAGGCCGCGATCATAACCAATTCCTGGTAAAGTTCGTCATCGTACGGTGGCGTCAACGGATCGGCGAATTGCTTAATCGTGGCACGGGCGGCCCGCCCGTGAGCGATGGTACACCGCTGCGTTGGTCGGTACGCCGACCAAATAACCCCGAGCGTAGTGATAAACCCAATGAAGAAGCGCTGTGCTTCGATAGATTTCGATCCGGGTACGGATCAAAGTTGCGGCGTACCGCAACTCACGGGCGAGCCGCCCGTGCCACATGAATCGTTGTCGTCGAACAAAAATGAGGCGAAGAGGCAGGATAATTTCCCGATAGGGGTAGGGAAGGCCGGTTGATTCCGGCCTCCCCTCCCTCCGAACCGGACAGGCGGGTTTCCCGCATCCGGCTCTCCAGTCAATGGGCTGCCTTCACAGGGAAACTGTCCCATCCCGCTTTCCGAGCGGCGTACTCGGAACGTGCGTCGCTGAGAACCAGAACTTCGTTCTCGGGCCGCTCCGCTTCCGGAGCCGTTTCCATGGACAAGTCGCAGATGCTGCGGTTCGAGCGTCGGCCTGCAGCCTGCTCTCTCTGCTGGGCTTAGCCTTGGGGCAATGGGCAGCAGGGGTGTCTTCAGCATTGTTCCTTGTACATCCATCTTCCTGCATCCCTTGGCTCCACGGGCATTACCCCGCTTCGTCGCTACTATGGATGCCCTGACTCCTGCTCATGCTTCCGTACAGGCTTTCACCGCCATAAGCAGGTCTCTTCGATTCATGTACCATGCCGTCGTGACCATTCCGGCTCCAACAAAGAAAAGGTGCCCAACAAAGAAAAGGTGCCAGCCACGTGCCAGCCACGTGCCAGCCACCGTTTTCATAACCACCGTTTTCATAAATTGCTTACAAGAAATCACTTGCGAATCGTTGGTTTCATCCGCCGTGATTTACCCGCCTGCGAAGAAAACTCCGGTCCTCTGTCGGCCCATTCATTTTTCACGCGCTAAGCAACGCCTTTGCCTCAGCATATCCCGCGGCGGGCCGTCCGTATTCGCTGGCGGTCACCCGCGCCAGGGCGATCACCTGGCGCCAGCGGAATGCCGGGCGGGCCGAGGCGAATTCCTCGCTCGCCGTGCGGTAGAATTTCTCGGCGTGCAATGAGCCATCCTCGCTGATGGCATACTTCAGCAGCAGATCGAACATCGGCCGGGGATCGAGTCCAAGGTCGCCGTAACGTTCGACCGCGGCGCAGGCGTGGGCCTGAAGATTCCCGCGGATGGCCTCCTCGGCGAGTTGGCGAATGGCGGCGGGATCGGTTTCCTTGATCGCGTCAACCTGCCGCTGCACCGGCAATGGCTTCCAGTTGAGGAAATCCCCGCCGCGTCCGACGCGATCGCGCGCGACCTGATATGCGCCCAGAATCAGGCACGCATAGGTATTGCGAACATTGCTCACCCGGGCAAGATTCCGCCAGGCGTTGGCCGAGTCGCAGGCATGCACGCCGATCGAATCGCCGTGTACGCTGCCAATCGGCTTGTTGGTGGTTTCATCGTTGGGGGTGCGGCCGATGTCGCGCAGGATAAGTTGGTTGGCCGCCAGACAGATCGCCTGGCCCACCGAATCCGGGGCAATGCCATCGGCCAGCGCCCCCGCCGCCAGCTCGGCGGCCTGTGGCGGCGTGGCCTTGAAGATCGACATCGCCAACGCATCCACCCACTGATCGTCCGGCACGCGCGTCCCCGGCTGCTTCTCCAAAAGATGATGAGCATCCAGCATGCTCGCCAAAACTTCAGGCGGCCCATCCTTCCTCGGCCGCATGCCGGCGGCCAGGCAATAGCGCACGGATTGCCGAAGCAGCGTGTGCGCGTGTTCCTTGCCGATCAGCCCCAGCATATCCCACGACCGGTACGGCAAAACCGTCCGATGCACCTCGGCTTCATCCTGCATCGCCATCAGCGCATCATTCAGCGCCTCGTCCGGCGAGATGCGCGCCAATGCCGCGAATGTTTCCTCGGCACCCTTCACGTCCCCTTTTCGCACCAGGTCGCGCAACACTTCCCCGCCGGGTCGTCCCTCCGGCGTGGCCACCGGCTCAACCGCATGCAGCACTTCGCTCGCCCGTCCGCCATGCTCGTGAATGCGATTGGTATTTCGATACAACACCTTCAGCACCGGCAGCGCCCGAATGTCGGCGGGCAGCTCGCCAGCCATGTGCATCGCCGGCGCCAGGGCCATCATGGTGTGAAAGCCGACATAATCTTCCCCGCCAAACGTCCGCGCATTGGCCAGCGCCCCCGCCGCCAGAAGCGTGCGAAGCTCGACGCCCGACTTGAGCTTCGTCACCAGCGTCGGCATGAGCCGTTCGATCGGCGTGTCCTGCATCAAGCCGACCAGCGGCTCAAGCTCGCCGAATTCCAGTTTGCCGGGCTTGCTGTCGGCGTCGGCTCCAAGGGCGGCAGTCGACAGTCCCATTTCCGACGCCATGCTGCTCCCCACACTGGCAACGATCATCCCCTTGCCGACATCCCCAAGAAACTGACGACGGGTGAAACGGTTCATGATGTGGCCTCCAAAATTTCGCCATGCACGCGACGTGAGAAAGACTTGCCGCGCACCATCGAAAACGCCGCGCGCGAATCAACCGCAAACCCCCATCATCCGTCGCGCCATGGATCGGCGTCAAGAGAAATCAGGCCAATGGAAGAATTAAGTCAAGCCAGAGGTCAGGGGTCAGAAGTCAGAAGTCAGAAGATGAGGATCCACGAATTGCCACGAATGAACACGAATAAATGCGAATCGATTTCAATTCCCATTCGTGTCAATTCGTGTTCATTCGTGGACGAAATCTTCTGATCTTCCCGCTAATCAACCGATCCTCATGCCGGTAGAATGCTTCCATGCGCCGCCGTCTGTTCAACTTCCTGTCGGCTATCTCCCTGCTGCTTTGTCTCTGCCTGGCGGCGCTCTGGGTGCTCAGCTATTCCCATGAGGAAGGGCTTGGGTGGGCCAGTTCGACGATCAACGCCGCCGGGGCCGCTACAAACGGGCACTTGGTCGCCGAGTTCTACAGATTGGTGCCAAACCAGAGCGAGCCTGCGGCTTCGGGCTTCAAGATGAGATCCGTCCCGAATAACCCCGACGAGTATCTGGACATCGACGGCCTCCTCACCATTGCTGGATCTCATGGCTTTCGCTGGCACAGCGTCGCATACGTGAGCCTAGCCCTACCCTCGGTGCAACACTACCATCTAATTCTCGTTCCCCTCTGGCTCCTCATGCTGCCCACGCTCATACTTCCCGCCACCTGGCTGCTTCGCCGTCGGCGGACTCGCCTTCGGCAACGCACCGGCTTATGCCCGCACTGCGGCTACGATCTCCGCGCCACACCCGGCCGCTGCCCCGAATGTGGACGGGAGAAATCAGAAGATAAGAATCCACGAATGGCCACGAATGAACACGAATAAATGCGAATCAATTCAATTCCCATTCGTGTCAATTCGTGTTCATTCGTGGACGAAATCTTCTGGTCTTCTCGCTAATCAACCGATCCTCATGCCGGTAGAATGCTTTCATGCGCCGCCGTCTGTTCAACTTCCTCTCGGCTGTCTCCCTGCTGCTTTGTCTTTGCCTGGCGGCGCTCTGGGTGTTCAGCTATTTCCGGGCGGGATGGTTGGATTGGGTCAATCCTTCCGCGACGATAAATACCGATGCGTTTGCTGAACGCGGCCAAATCCACGCCGATCTCGTAACCACCAAAAAACGGGAGCAGAGGATCGGTCTCGTTCCCGGCTTCAGGATGCGATCTTCACCGAGTGACTTCGCAGATCTCGCTTCCATTCGCGATGCCTTTAGCTGGCATGACTACGGATACGTCCACACGTCAATTCCCGAGTATGGCCTAAACGACTACCTCATTATCCTTCCCATCTGGCTCCTAATGCTGCCCACGCTCATTCTTCCCGCCACCTGGCTGCTTCGCCGTCGGCGGGCCCGCCTTCGGCGAACCCGCGGCTTATGCCCGCACTGCGGCTACGATCTTCGCGCCACGCCCGGCCGCTGTCCCGAATGTGGACGGCCGAAATCAGAGGATCAGAGTCCACGAATGGCCACGAATGAACACGAATAAATGCGAATCAATTCAATTCCCCATTCGTGTCAATTCGTGTTCATTCGTGGACAAACTCTTCTCTGCTCCTCACGAATACGGCAACTCCAGATTCGTCGTTCCCGGCCACGTGCCGCCGTCATTGACAGCGGCCAGGTTCGTGCCCGGGCCAGCCGTGAGGTAGGTATTGGGGACAGACACCGGCCCGACCATGGTCAGCGGCACGCGCACCTGATTGGCCGCCAGCAGGGTTGGCGTTCCGCTTCCGGAAAACTGATCGCCGCTGTCGCTGTCATCGACGATGACGGATGTCACGTTCATGGTGGCGATGTTGATCGCGCGATCAAACGTCAGGTCCACGCGATTGGGCCAGGTAAACACCGCCGCCGTCAAAACCAGCGTAGCCGCACAATTTCCCCGATTTCCGCCGACTGTCATCCTTGCACAGGATCCGGCCAAAGCATGGGCTCCGCCATCACCTTCAATGGAGCGCGAAGTTTTTTTGACGAAGTGGCGATGTCATGCCCGAATAATCGGGCAAACTTGTTGGAGATACCATGGCTCTCAGCCAACGAATGAAGGTTCAATCGCCCCAAAAGGTCAACCGTGATAGGGCGCTTGGCATCCCAAAAGATGAACGCCCTGTAGAAGGTCCGTGCCACATCGCTGTCTAGTAGTGAAAGCAACATGGTCGCGGCAGCTTCAGAGGGGCATGGGATGAAGTTGGTTGTATCATCAAACACAGCCGGTTTGGCTTGACAGGGCCCGACTATCACAAACTTCAGGTTCTTGTACATGCCCGAAATCGCGATCTTCCACGGTGAAAACGTGTAATCACCCACCCCAAATATAGAAAACTCGGGTTTGCCGCGGTAGATCGAGCTTCCCCGCTTTGCGAGCAGTGCGCGGTGACGTTGAAGATAGGACCACGTCTTGGGTGCTCGCTCGGCAATGCCGGCGGTTTGTTCACCGATGCAGCGTTGCGTCACGATCATCCGACGGTGACAGTGGCCAACACGGCCTCCCGCAACCTCGGATGTCTTGAACATTGGCAGGAGATAGTCGGGCTCGAGATCGAGGAATTCACCAAGCCCGTTTTTAAGCTTCCCATCTATGACTTCAAGTTCCATGACCTTTGAGCAATCGTGCTTGATGCCCGATCGCCACCGAAGCGTGGAACCGCCCCGGAAGTGTTTGGTGGCACGGTACGCATCGAGATCAGCGACAAGCATTCCGTCTTCCAGGGCTATCGTCGCGGCGGGTTTGATCACCCGCGAGAGCTGTTCATAAACTTCGGCACGGCAGGGGCTAGCGGGCTCTCCGAACTCGATCACAACAAGCGAAGCATCGACTGCGGCATCGAAATGCTCCGCGGCGTCGATACGATAGATCGCGGCGTCGATGATCGGTATACGGTTGGCCCAACAATGAACTAACAGTTTTCGGGCCACGACGGTCTTGACGAGCATCGCGAGCGTGCCGCCGCGTGGTTGGAACGCGTCGGCCAGCTCAACGAGCATCCATTCGGATATATCAAAGTTGGCCTTTCCAGTCATTGCATCCAAGCCACTGTGACCCTGAAAATTCGATTTCTCAGGAAGGTTCTTTCCGTTTATGACACCCATTCCCGAATTCGTGATCCACGGTGGATTTCCAATGATGAGCACGGGGCCAAGCTGCTTGGAAAGGAACTGCTTCCACTTGATCGTGTAGAAGTCGCGCTGCTGAATCTTTGCGTTGGATGGTCCGATTCGCGCAAGGGCAATCTTGGCTGCTTCCACATAGTCGGGGTTGACATCGAAGCCCATGTAAACTGAAGACGTGCCAAAGCGCTCGGCAGCCGCTTGCAAGAAGGCGCCGACGCCACACGTTGGCTCGATAATCGTGCCAAAGTGCCTCCCATTTTGTCCGACCAGAGCCGCGACGCGACGCGCCAGAGATAGCGGCGTTTGGAAGTCTCCGAATTCTTTCTTTAAACTCGCCACGCTACACCTCACCTCTGCTACATCACCAGTCAATGCTGTCCGGGCTGATGAACCTCCTGGCGAAGTTCTCATGCTTTTTCTTTTCTTTCTGTAGGTACTTCGCGTATGCCGCGAGAAACCCTCTGTAGAACTCGCTCTTGGTTTGATCAGGGACAATCTCCAGTGCGCGACACATTTGGATAACCCCATATCCCTGCGCTTCGATCGACAAACAGTTCCAACTGAGCTGTTCGATGGGAATCAGCTCGCTCTGCTTGAGAACTTCGATCTTGTCTTCTTTCTGTTGGTAATTCACAAAAACAAAACTAAGGTCGTGGCGATCCTCAAACACCCATTCATGCATCTTCTTAATCGAAATCATGTTGGGCGAATAATTCTGCTTGTCGACGTTGTTGCTCTTGACGTTCACGGCGTGCGAATCCGTCAGCATGAAATCGCCAATCGCCTTCCTTGTCCCAAGCGTTTTTCCATGCTGGTCTGCGATCATCTTTTCGATGCTGTTGTACACATCCATTCTCAAACACTCCTCACTGCGGATGTGGCCATCGCTTTCGGGGCCCTCTTCAGCCTGGATGTTCCGCCATTCCCTAACAATATCCGCACAACCACGCCGATGCAAACGGCGAGCGAGTTCGCAACACCCAAGCACGCATAACCCTACTCGCATAACGCCCGGATAAACCCCCGTCGACAGGTGGCCGCGATTCTCAGATCTTGGGTACCGACCCGCACGCGCTGCTTCCGCAGGCGTTCAAATTCGTCCGCCGCCGCGATGTCGAACGGAGCAAGATGCCAGTCGGACAGAAAATCGACGAGCTTAGCCAGGCGGTCATACGGCTCGACCTGATCGTGGGCACGGCGCGCGCGGTTCACGACCCCGAGCCATCCACGGCATTGCTCTTCAACTAACGGGAATCGCAAATTCCTGATCCGGCGATGAACTCATCCGCCGGACCAGGCCCGCTTGGCCCGTGCTGCGGCGATTGCTCAGGACGGACAAATGGTCGGTATCGAGCAGGATCATGCGCGGGCCTTGCCGGCGCGGCGGCGAACGCGGGCGCGATCGGCAGCCGGAATCTGCTGCGCTTCGGCCAGGACCTGCTGCATGGCCGGATCATCGGTGAAGGTTCCAATCGATCGCCGCCAATCCTTGGCGCGCGGGGATCCATCCACGATGCGTTGCAGTTCAGAGATACGGGTCTCCAGAGCGGACAGGCGTTTTTCAATGTTGACTTGATGCATATCGAATCGCGCTCGGCGGTCAGTATAGCCGGGCGGTGAACGCGCGGATAGGGCTGATATGCGAGCCTTGTCGATCCGCCAGCCGTATGCCGAGTTGATTTTGCGGGGGATCAAGACCCTTCGGCTGCGCTGGAGGAGTCCGCCATTCACGCGAACATCAGCTTCCCGCGCGGCGTCGGAATGGGCCGGCCGAGTTGTTTGGCGGTCTCGATCCATTCGCGGGTCACTCGCTCGATGGCAGCCAGAGCCTT
>DASRRM010000309.1:0-18686 GCA_035695715.1 Tepidisphaeraceae bacterium | reverse complement strand
CGATCCTCCAGCCCGGCCACGCCGTGATCGCGGAAGCGGCGGATCACGCGATCAATCCATGAAACCGAACATCCGACCGCCTTGGCAATGTGGAAGCGAGTCAGGCGTTCTCCCCATAGCAAAACGATCTGACACCGCATCGCCAGTCCTTTGTCCTTTGTCTTCTGGCGTAAACGGCGAAGTTGTCGCTTGACGGGACCACGAACGCGAGGGACCATCCTGGTCATACGAGACTCCTTTTCTGGTTGAGTTCTTAAGACAAACCCATCCTGCAAAAGGAGTCCTCGTTTTTCAATAGACTATTGCGAATCAAGCAGTTACAACGGCGCGCAATCGCGCAGGGCTATTTAGTTCACGGCGTGATGCGCATTGGTGTTCAGGTCTACCCTCTGATTTTCTCCTCTTCTGTCCGCACTGGATTTTCCAGCCGGCCCACGCGCTCGACATCCACAATCACCGTATCCCCATCTTTCAGCCAGACCGGTGGCGTGCGCGCAAAACCGACGCCGTGCGGTGTGCCGGTAAGGATCACCGTGCCGGGCCGAAGTGTCATCGTGCTGCTGAGGCTTTCGATCAGCGTCGGCACGTCGAAAATCATGTCGGCGGTGGTGTGGTCCTGCATCACCTGGCCGTTGAGCGTCAGCTTGATGCGAAGCTGATTGGGGTCGGCAATTTCATCGCGCGTGACGATGCACGGCCCAAGCGGGCAAAAGCCATCGAAGCTTTTGCCGCGGGCGAATTGGCCGCCGCCCAGGGCCTTGTCGCGCTGCCAATCGCGGGCGGTTACATCGTTTGCGCAGGTGTAGCCGAACACGTAATCCATCGCCTGATGCTTATTGACGTGCTTGGCGGTTTTGCCGATGACCACGGCCAGCTCGGCTTCGTAATCGATCTGGCTGCTGCGGCGGGGAATGGGAATGGGATCGAAGGGATTGTTCAGCGAATTGCCGGCCTTGATGAAAAGCATGGGATTGATCGGGATGGCGGAATTGCTTTCCTTGGCATGATCGCGGTAATTCAGCCCGATACATAAAATGTCGGCTGGCACAAACGGGGCGAGCAGCTTGTCGATGGGCAGGCGATGGTCGGTGATGCGATGCGGGCCGAATAATTCGCCGTCGATTTGCAGGGCATGATCGCCATCCATCTGCCGGCCAAAATGGACTTCGCCATTGGAAACAAAACGCACAAGCCGCATGTGATTCCTTTCGTCAGTGGAAAAACATACGGAATGGGGGAAAGAGTTGCCAGTTGCCGGATGTAAGTTGTCAGAGAAGACAGGAAAGTCGCATGGTCCTCAATGGCACGTCGCAACCGATCCTTTCCCGTATCGCGACCGTCTCGGCCGTGTCTAGAGCGGGTTGCAATTGAATGTACACCCAGAAGTTTTCAGAAACTGGCTGAATTCCGGGGAAAAAAGACCATCGCGGCTTTCCGCGAGTGTGTACATTCAATTGCAAAACGCTCTAATTGGCGGCGATCTTCGCTGCGCGAAAAAAGAGCGGTTCGTCGCTGCGCTCAAAAAAACACGGGCGAGACGCCCGTGATACGGGAGCAGTTTGCATTCCTTACCGGCCGTAATAATAAGTCTGCGGCGCGGGCGCGGGATAATATTGCGGCTGAACCTGGGGCTGAGGTTGAGGCGCAACATAGGTTTGCTGCTGCGGAACGGTATAGACCGGCGCGGGCGTCGAATAAACGGGTGCCGGGGTCGTGTAGACCACGCTCGGCGGCGCGTAAACGACCGGCGGGGCATAATAATACGGGGCGTAATAGCCGGGACCGTAGTAGCCGCGGATGATTGGGGCGCGATAGCCGTACCCATAGTGTCCGCCGTAATAGCCATGGAATCCATGGCCGAACCCGATGCTGATAGCGGGGACCGGCAATCCGAATCCGATATGGAAATTCGCATGGTGGGCCGACGCCATCGCCGGCAGACCACCTAAGACCAAGCCGCCTAATGCAGTATAAAGACGCATAATGAACACTCCTTTTGGCCGCCGAGGCTCACTCCCTGATCGGCGGCGATCTCTTGGCATTATAGACACGCGTGCACGATGACCGTTAGATGAATCCGGCCGCGGGATTTTTACACGGCGAAAGATGGCGAAGAACTATCTGCACCGCCTTTCGATCGTCGGGTTATTCGATCATTTATTGCGTACCGACGCCCTTAGAATCAGGGAACTCTTTTGTAAGGCTGGCATTCGTGACTCGGCCGTGTTTGCTTCGGTTGGGCGAGGCACCGGGTACCGCCGGCACCGCATTTATCCACCGATTGTCGAAAAAGGGACGCCACGCCAGCACGGTGGGGTCTGGCCGTCTCGGCCGTGCTTGGTGCTATTGACGCCGAAAGTACAAGGCACGGCCGAGACGGCCGTGTCACGACGGTGCCAAAAAAGACGACCACGCCCGCACGGCCCATTCCGCCCTTTCATATTCGAGTTCCAACGCTATACTTGCAACCGGTCGGGTGCTTGGCCTTACGGAGATGGCCTGTGGTGATCAGTGATCGTCAGAAGACGGTTTCGCGCGAGGCGTCCATCGTCGGACCGGGGCTCTTCTCCGGCGAAATGGCGACGCTGACCATTGGCCCGGCGGCGATTAACAGCGGCATCACTTTCGTTCGCGAGCAGGACGGCAAAGTCGCCACCATTCCCGCCCTGGTTCAAAACGTCCTCAATCGGCCACGCCGAACCTGTCTCCGCAACGGCTCACTCTACGTCGAAACCATCGAGCATTGCATGGCCGCGCTGGCCGGGCTTGGCGTCGATAACGCCACGGTGAAAGTCTCCGGCGGACAAGCCGGTGAGCTTCCGGGCGGCGATGGAAGCAGCCGCAGTTTCGTGGAAACAATCGAAGAGGCGGGGCTGATCGAGCAGGATGCGGCAGTTGCGCCGCTGGTCATCCGCAAGCCGGTGCAAATCAGCCTCGATGGCGCGACATTGGCGGCCCTTCCCGGCCCGACCGATCGCCTGGAAGTGATTTACGATTTCGAAGCGCCCCCGCCGGTGGGCCGGCAGACCGTCAGCTTTCGGCTGGGGGATGACGATTTCACATCGCAGCTTGCCCCGGCGCGCACGTTTGTATTCGAGGAGGAATCTCGCGAACTTCGCGCCCGCGGATTGGGTAAGCATTTGTCGCCCAAGGACCTTCTGGTCATCAGCCGCGATGGGCCGATCGATAACGTCTTTCGTTTTGTCGACGAATGCGGCCGGCACAAGGTCTTGGACCTGATCGGCGATCTATTCCTCGTCGGCAGGCCATTGCGCGGGCGCATCGTCGCCTATAAGAGCGGCCATCGCCTCAATCACATGCTGGCGCGCAAGCTGCTCGAGCAGGAGGAGTCGGCCAATCGCCAGATGCTGGTTCACCGCGACGCAGCCATGGATATCCGCCGCATCCAGCGCATCCTTCCCCACCGTTATCCCATGCTGCTGGTGGATCGGGTGCTGGAAATCGTCGGGGATTCAAAAGCCACCGGCATCAAGAACGTCACGTTTAACGACGTTTTTTTTCAGGGGCATTATCCGGGAACTCCGATCATGCCGGGCGTGCTCATCGTTGAGGCGATGGCGCAGCTCGGCGGATTGCTATTGAGCCAGAAGCTCGAGCATACCGGGAAGCTTGCGGTGTTGCTGAGTATGGATAAGGTGAAGATGCGGCATCCGGTGGTGCCCGGGGATCAATTGTTGCTTGAAGCGATCGCCGTCCGGGTCAAGAGCCGAACCGGACACGTGCGGTGCAAGGCCTTTGTTGAAGACAAGCTCGCGTGCGAAGCCGACATTAAGTTCATGCTGGTGGATGCCGAGCCGGCATAGGCATGTTTGGACCCGGTTAAAGAAATCATGAAAAACGATTCGGTCAAAGTGAAGGAGTCCAAGCGTTCGCCTTGGTTTCACTCGCTTTTCACATTCCGGTTCTTTTCCGATGAGCTTCCCAAACGCTCGCCCCTTGCCGTCATCGACTCGCAGGCGGAAATCGCCGAGGATGTGGAGATCGGCCCTTTTTGCGTGATCGGCGCGGAAGTGAAGATCGATTCGGGTTGCCGTTTGCTCAACAACGTGACGGTTCACGGCCGCACCACCATCGGCAAGGATAACGTTTTCTTCCCCAACTCAGTGATCGGCGCTGCGCCTCAGGATAAAAAGTACAAGGGGAGCAAGACCGAGCTTGTCATCGGCAGCCGCAATATCTTTCGCGAGGCGTCCACGGTGCATGCGGGAACGGAAACGGGAGGCGGAATCACGAAAATTGGCGATGACGGGCTTTATATGGTCAACGCCCACGTCGGCCACGACTCGCAGATCGGCGACCACGTCGTCTTTGGCAACAACGTGATGATTGCGGGGCATGTGAAGTGCGAGGACTACGCATGGCTGTCGGGCGGGGCTGGCGTTCATCACTTTGTAACGCTGGGCCGCAATTCGTTCGTGGCGGGTTATGCCCGGATCCATCACGATGTTCCCCCCTTCTGCAAGGTGGATATTGCCGGACGGGTGCGCGTATTGAACAAGACCGGGCTGGAGCGGAGCCTCTGTTTTTCCGCGGAGGATATTGCCGCCCTTTCCGAGGCCACGCGGAACCTGTTTTCCAAGCGCAAGCTTTTCGCGGTTGCCATGGCCGAATACGAAGGGGCCGACGGCATCAACGCAAACGTGACGCAATTGATCGAATTTCTTCGCCGCCGAGATGCCGCGCCGCATGGAAGACATCTTGAAGGCTTGCGCATCAAGCCCGGGACCAATACCCAGGCATCGGCACGGGTCGATGCGACCGCCGCCACCGTGCTGCAAACCGTCGAGAAATAATGGCAGCCTGCTGCTATGATTGGCCTGCGTGTCCTCCTGGCCTCCAACGCTCCTGTCCCTTCTGATCGGCGTTGCCGGTTGGTATTATCTTTTTTATTCCAAAGCCGCCCACCGCCTTGAAGCAATCGAAGCCGCCTCGGCCAATCGCCGGCGAATCCGGTTGCGGAGAGTCAACGGGGCAGCCATGATTCTGCTGGCGATTCTAATATATGTCGCCATCGGCGCAGTCGATTTTGACAGCCATCGCTACCTGTTTCTGATCTTGTGGACGGGGATCATCATGGTGCTGTTCATCGTGGTTCTTC
This sequence comes from Tepidisphaeraceae bacterium, assembly GCA_035695715.1. Classification (GTDB taxonomy): domain Bacteria; phylum Planctomycetota; class Phycisphaerae; order Tepidisphaerales; family Tepidisphaeraceae; genus RYN-428. The sequence goes on along the minus strand of DASRRM010000309.1, from coordinate 13,567 downwards.
TGGCCCTGGTCGATGTTCGGCTTACGATGAAGCTGCGCGAGAGCCAAAAGCGTACGCCGCAATAAATCAACATGAAACGCGTCTTCATTTTTTCGTTGCTGCTGGTTCTGCTGCCCCTGGCCGGCGGGTGCCGCCGTTCGGAAACCGTGATGCCAACTGCTTCAATGCGTCTTGGAAACCGGACGTTTACGCTGGACGTGGCCGCGACGCCCGAGGCGCAAAAGGCCGGGCTGGGCGGCCGCGATTCGATTCCGGCCGACCGCGGCTTGATCTATGTGTTCGGCGACGAGACGACGCATTTTCGCGCTGAGAATTCGCGTGTGCCACTCGACGTGATTTTTGCCAACTCCGCCGGCAAGGTGGTGTCGATCCGTTCCATCAATGCCAATGACACAACGCCGGTTTCCAGCGAAAAGCCCGCATTTTACGCCATCGAACTCAATCGCGGAGCGGCCGGCGCGGCGGGCGTGAAAGTCGGCGACCAACTTTCCATTCCCCCGGGCGCGTTTCCATTGCCGGTCGTGGAGATGAAGATTGGCAGCGGCACATTCAACCTGGAAGTTGCGCGGAGCGACCAGGAGCAGCAAACCGGCTTGATGAACCGCGACGCGATGCCTGCCGACCACGGGATGATCTTCGTTTTTCCCAATCAGCAGGAGCGTGGTTTCTGGATGAAAAACACGCGCCTGCCGCTGGATATTATTTTCGTCGATTCGGTCGGGCGGGTGGTTTCCGTTCGTCAGATGCGTCCCTATGATGACCAGCACTTTACCCACAGCAACGGTGCGGCACGTTATGCGATTGAACTCAATAAAGGGGTCGCCGATTCGGTTGGAATCAAGGCGGGAGACAAGCTCACCATCCCGCCGGGGGCGCAGTAGGACCAGCTTGGCAGTCACGTGAAACGAGGCCGTACAAAAAGGGCTATACTCGGCCATGCCCCAGCCATGTTACTTGTGTTCCCCGGCGAAAGCGTTTCGCCCGCTTTGGCGGCGCAGTAATATCAGCACCCATGACTACAGCCGGAAGATTCGCCTTGTCAGTCGTGGGATTTTTGTTCCTGACCGCGGGGCTGGCGTCGGCAGGCCCGCAGCCCCGGGCGGACTGGCTGATCGATCCATCATCCTTCACCGCCACGGTCTCCCAGGACGCCAACAAACTGACGCTCGACAACGGCCTGGCCCGGCGGGTGATTCTTCTTTCTCCCAACGCCGCCACCATTGATCTGCAAGACCTCGTCAACGGCGAGCATCTGCTGCGCGCCATCGCGCCCGAGGCACGTCTCACGATCGATGGGACCGAATATGCCGTCGGCGGATTGGCGGGAGAGCGAGTCGCGAATTTCATCCGGGCCGACTCGCTGAATGCGCTGCGCGATAATCCCGATTCGTATCACTTTACCCGCTGGACGCAGGGCCCGATCGAAGCGCGCATGGCGTGGAAGAAACGGCCCGAATGGCTTTCGCGCGATTTGCCCTGGCCGCCGCCGGGGAAGCATGTGGTGTTATATTTTTCCCCGCCGGGCAAATCTTCGACTGCGCAGGGGCCGGTTTTGTTTGAGGACAAGTTCACAGGGAAGCTCGACGCCGGTTGGATCGTTCATGCCAGCAGGTCAAGCCCGCGTGCTTCGTTTACCAACGAAGGAAAGGCCGGGGAAATCATGGCCCTGCCCGACACGGCGGTTTACGCCCAGCGCCAATGGTCGAAAAATGCCGCCAGCGTCGAGGTTCTGGTCGATGCCGGCGACGATGAAACCTCCAATTCATGGGGACCGGGATTGGCGCTGTCCAACGGCAAACAAACCGTCAGCTTCGTGATTCGGCCCAATTCGCGGCAATACGAAGTCGACTCCGACGACGGCGAAATCCTCCATGGCCGCTTCGATCGCGCCAAGCCATGCCGCCTGCGCGCGGTTTTGGATGGGCACGGCAACCTGATTTGCGAGTCGGCCCAGGGAGAAGCGGGGTTTGCCAGGATTGCGGTTGTCCCCTTTTCTGATGCGCCCACCAGATTGCGCATCGGGAAAGTGGGCAAGCACGGCAAGGGCGCCGATGCCAGCGCAGATGGAACGCTGGTGCGATGTCACGTCTCACAGGTAACGTTGCGGGGAGAAGCGCCGCCGGTGGTTGCCGTGCCCAGGGCCGATCTGCCGGCGGTGGAGATTCATTACGAAATTTACGACGGCATCCCGCTGTTTTCCAAATGGATGGTCGTGAAAAATGGCTCGGCAAAGACGGTGCGCGTCGATGCATTCACATCGGACGAATTGCGGCTGGCCGAGCCGGAAAGTGCGGTGAATGTGCCGCCGGTGAGCGAGAAGCCGAATATATGGGTGGAAACGGATTACGCGTTTGGCGACATGAGCCCGCTTTACGCGCAGCCGGCGGTGCACCTGGTGTCTGACCCGGCGTATCCGACGCAGGTTGCCTATCCGCAAAACACGCCCTGCCTGTTGAAATGCAAGCCGCCCATCGGGCCGAGCCACGATGTCGCGCCCGGCGGAGAATTTGAAACATTCCGCGCATTTGAATTGCTTTTGGATTCCACCGAGCGCGAAAGGCGAACGTTGGCGCAACGCCGGATGTATCGCATCATCGCCCCGTGGACGGCGGAAAACCCGCTCATCTTTCACAAGACCGGCTCAGACCCCAAAACCATCCGCGACGCCATCGAACAGTGCCACGAAGTCGGGTTTGAAATGGTCATCATGACCTTTGGATCGGGCTTCAACATCGAGAGCAAAGACCCGAAGTACATCGCCACCTATAAGCAACTGTCGGCTGAGGCCAAAGCTAAAGGCGTGGCCCTGGGTGGGTACTCGCTTCTGGCTTCGCGGTCGGCGGCAGATCCGAAAGACAATACCCAGGGCTCGCCGGCGATGTATGGTGTGATGCCATGCCTGGGATCGAATTGGGGACACGAATATCTGGCGCAGGTAAAGAATTTCTGCAAGGAGGCAGACCTCGGCGTATTCGAGAACGATGGGTCCTATCCCGGCGACTTATGCGCCAGCCACGATCATCCCTTTCATCATGGCCTGGAGGATTCGCAATGGGTGCAATGGCGGGCGATTACCGATCTTTATAAATGGTGCCGGTCGCAGGGCATTTATCTGAATATTCCCGACTGGTATTTTCTGTCCGGCGGCAGCAAATGCGGCATGGGATATCGCGAAACCAACTGGTCGCTTCCAAGGGCCGATCAGGAACTGATCGAACGCCAGAATATTTTCGACGGCACCTGGAACAAAACCGCGTCCATGGGCTGGATGTTCGTCCCACTAAGCCAATATCACGGCGGCGGCGCTGCCGCCACCATCGAGCCGCTCAATGCCCATCGCGATCATTACGAAGCGCGCCTGGCGAATCTGCTGGGGGCCGGGGTGCAGGCGTGCTATCGCGGCCCGCGCCTTTACGACACGGATGCCACCAAGGCGCTGGTTAAAAAATGGGTCACGTTCTACAAAACGCATCGGCAGGTGCTGGACGGCGACATCATTCACCTTCGCCGGGCCTCGGGCCTGGATTGGGATGGCTGGCTTCACGTCAACCCGCAGGGCACGGAAAAAGGCCTGCTGATGGTGTATAACCCGCTGAGCACCGAAATCCGCCAGACCATTCATGTGCCGCTTTATTACACGGGGCTCACCGGCACGGCAGTGCTCCGGGAAGAGGATGGCAAAGCCGTTTCTTACACGTTGGGGCGTGATTATGGGATTGAATTGCCGGTGGTTATTCCGCCGGCCGGGCGAACGTGGTTTGTGATCGGTGATAAGTAAGCGGTCACAACCGGGCATGGTCCCAATCGGTCAACAGAACGCAGTTCTGCAGCGGACGTATCGGTGATAAATGCAGCGTGCATCGGCGTCACGAAGCGTATCTTCTGTTGTATATTAGGGCATGAAGTCCTGACCAATGCTGAAAATGAACGCCAAGACGCCAAGAACGCCAAGAAAAGCCGCCAAAAATGCAATGAATTTTTCTCTTCTTTCCGAACTTGGCGTTCTTGGCGTCTTGGCGTTCAATCCATTCTGTGAGGGGTTCTGAGCAACGGCCATGTGCCCTTATCCAACAGGATGATTCAAATCGGGAAGGCGAAGCGTAATGATGAAAGTTCGGCTCACCAAGACAATCGGCTGCACGCTTTTTGCAACGGCGCTTCTCGTCGCTGTCGCTTGCTGGACGGTCACTGACAATGCGCATGCGGCTGATGTGTCCGCCTCTCCTGCCGTCGACTTTGTCCGCGACATTCAGCCGATCTTCCAGAACAACTGCTACAAGTGCCACGATGGCGCCAAGCACAAGGGCGGTCTACGGCTTGACAGCAAAGCCACCGCATTCATCGGCGGCGATTCCGGCGACGCCTCTCTCGTCCCGCACGATCCGGATCACAGCAAGATCATCCAACTGGTTCGCGGCGACGATCCCAATTCCGTCATGCCGCCCAAAGGCAATCGGCTTACCGCGCCGCAAATCGCACTTCTAACGCGATGGATTTCCCAGGGCGCAGTTTGGCCGGACGGCGTGGATCACCCCGCCGGTGCCCTGACGCACTGGTCGTTTAGCAAGCCTGTTCGCCCCGAATTGCCCGCCGTCAATTTGAAAAGCTGGCCGCGGAATCCGATCGACCATTTCGTCCTCGCCAAGCTCGAGCACGACGGCCTTTCCCCTTCGCCCGAGGCTGATAAATACACCCTCTGCCGGCGGCTTTATCTCGATCTGATCGGCCTTCCGCCGACGATGACGGAGATGGGTGCATTTGTGAAGGACACCTCGCCGGATGCTTATGAGAAGCTGGTCGATCAGTTGCAGGCCAATCCGCATTATGGCGAGCGCTGGGCCCGGCCCTGGCTCGATTGCGCGCGATATGCCGACTCGGCTGGATATGGTTCCGATCCCCTGCGCAAAACGTGTTTCCGATATCGCGACTGGGTGATCCAGGCGTTTAACCGCAATCTGCCTTATGACCAGTTCACCATCGAGCAACTGGCGGGTGATTTATTGCCGCACCCGACGACCGACCAGCTCATCGCCACCAGCTTCAATCGTAACACGATGACCAACACCGAGGGCGGCACCGATCGCGAGGAATTTCGCACCGCTGCGGTGAAGGACCGGGTGGAGACATCGGTGCAGGTGTGGATGGGGCTGACGATGGGATGCGCCCAGTGCCACACGCACAAATACGATCCGATCACCAATCGCGAGTATTATCAGCTTTTTGCGATTTTCAATCAGACCGAGGATGCCGACCGGGCCGATGAAAGCCCGACTATCCCGACCCCGACGGCTGAGGAGGAATCGAAGATCAACGAGTTGAAGGCGAAGATCGAGCTGGCGGAAAAGCCGCCGCAGGCAGCCGACTTTGCCGACCAGCAAGCCAAGTGGGAAGCCGGTCTTTCGCATGATTCGGTTGCGTGGACCACGCTCGAAACTGACCAGCTTTCCTCCGCCAGCGGCGCAGCGCTCACCCGCCAGGACGATGGCTCGATTCTCGCCAGCGGCCCGCACAATGCGACTGACACGTACACCATTTCCACGCACGGCGGGCCGACCGGCATCACTGCGTTCCGCCTGGAGGTACTGCCTGATGCCAGCATGCCGCACCATGGCGTGGGCCGGCATGAAAACGGCGGATTTGTGCTGAGCAATTTCCGCGTGGATGTGCAGTCCGGCCAGAAAAAGCCGCCGGTCGGCCGATATGTGCGCATCGAACTGCCCGGGCATGAAAAGCTGCTGCATTTGGCAGAAGTGCAGGTGTTTCAGGGCAAGGAAAACCTCGCGCAAAATGGTAAAGCCCGGCAATCCTCCACCGATTTTGGCGGCAAAGCCGAGTTTGCCATCGATGGAATCACCGACGGCGATTTCTTGAAGCATCACACCAGCCATACGCGAAAATCGGACAACCCCTGGTGGGAAGTCGATCTGAAAAGCGAGCAGGAACTCAATCGCATCGTCATCTGGAACCGCACCGACAGCGGCTTATTCGACCGGCTAAGCAACTTCCGCGTGCTGGTGATGGACGCCAAACGCAACACGGTTTGGGAAAGCGAGATTGGCCCGCCGCCGAATCCGACCTTGAGCATCGACCTGACCGCCCCGCGCACAATCGCCTTGAAGGACGCCAGCGACAGCTTCCACCAAACCTCGCCGGGCGAATATCCCGCGACGGCGGCGATTGAGCCGACCATTAACGCCCGGGCGGGTTGGGCCGTCTTCCCGCAGGTTGATCGCCCGCATTTTGCCATCTTCCAAACCGACAAGCCGCTTTATGGCACGGCGAATTTGACCTTCACCCTGACGCAGAATTTCCCCGACGGTGAAATCGGCCGGTTCCGTCTGTCGGCAACCAATGCAAAGCAGCCGCTGCGGGCGATGCCCGAGGCAGTTTCGGAAATCCTGGCGATTCCACTCGCCCAGCGCACCGATGCGCAAAAGTCGCAACTGTTCGATTACTACAAAACCGTGTCGCCGGTAGTCATGGCGCGGAATAATCGCGTGGCGGAGTTGAAGAAGGAACTGGCGGCCATCAAACCGTCAACCACCGCCGTCATGCGCGAGCTTCCCGAAAAACAGCGCCGCGAATGCCATGTGCTCATCAAGGGAAATTTCCTGAACAAGGGTTCGATCGTTCAGCCGGCGGTATTGGCGGCGTTTAACCCCCTGCCGGCCGGCGCCAAGCCCGACCGCATGGGATTGGCCCTGTGGTTCATGGACAAGGACAACCCCCTCACCGCCCGCGTCGCGGTTAATCGGTTCTGGGGAACCATCTTCGGCACCGGAATCGTCGAAACCCAGGAAGACTTCGGCACCCAGGGCCAACCCCCCAGCAACCAGGCCCTGCTCGACTGGCTGGCGGTTGAATTCCGCGATCCGAGCACCGGCCCGCAGCCGCGGCAGGCGTGGGATATGAAGCGCCTGGTGAAGCTGATCGTCACCTCCGCCGCCTATCGGCAATCATCCCGCGTCACGCCCGAGCTTCTGGAAAAAGACCCGCACAACCGCCTGATTTCGCGCGGTCCGCGGCGCCGGCTCGAAGCCGAGCTGGTGCGCGATCAGGCCCTGGCGCTGAGCGGCTTGCTCAGCCAAAAAATGTTCGGCCCATCGGTCTTCCCGCCCCAGCCCGCTGGCCTTTGGCAGGCCGCGTTCAACGGCGAGCGCACCTGGCCGGCCAGCACTGGGGAAGACAAATATCGCCGCGGCATTTACGTCTTCTGGCGGCGGACGGTGCCCTATCCTTCGATGAGCGCCTTCGACGCCCCCAGCCGCGAAGTCTGCACGCTTCGCCGGGTGATGACCAGCACGCCCTTGCAGGCATTCGTCACGTTGAACGATCCGGTGTACGTGGAATGCTCGCAGGCGTTGGCCCGCCGAATCGCGAAGGAAGGCGGCGCGACGCCCGAGTCGCGCGCCGAGTATGCGCTCAAGCTGTGCCTCGGCCATCCCGCCGAGCCGTCGCAGGTAACGCGGGTTGTCGAACTGTACAACGAGCAGTTGGTGCATTATCGAACCGACGCCGCCGACGCAAAGAAGATGGCGACCGAGCCCGCCGGCCCATTGCCCGCCGGAATGCAGGAAGACGATCTGGCGGCATGGACCGTGTGCGCGAATGTGCTGCTGAATCTGGATGGCGTGTTGACGAATCATTGATTTGCCCGTGCAAAAGAAAGGTCAGGCGATTCGTCCAATCAAAAGTCACCCTTCGCGCCCGGGCAAGGAGACGAGTGCAACGAGTCTCCGCCGCTCCGGATGGCGCAGTGGTGTGCGAAGCCCGATCCGGGGCGGCGTTCGCTCGTTGCACTCGCGAACTTGCCCCGGCGTGAAGGCGGTTTCAGTCCGGCGAATTGTTCCTGAAATGACGAGCATGGGCAGGATGCCCATGCCACTGGCTGGCAGAAATGAAAGACCGCATCCTTCAACTTCTCCGCGAGCAGGACTCATTCGCCGCGATTGAGTTCGCGATTGCGAACGCCGACGCGCTGACTTCGGTCATCGCGCTCGACGAGCTGATGCGCGATTTGTATTGGAAACAAAAAGATCTGCCCAATTCCGTCGTCCTCGGCCGGGCCGCTGCACAGCATGGTCTGGTGTCCGCCTCCGCGGTTGCGTCAACGGATGCCCCGCTGGCCGTCCAGCTTCGCGGCAAGGCCAAAGCCATCTGCTATAACATCGCATCCTTCACCTGGCGCGGCTGGGGCGAGGAAGGAATTGTCATTACGCCTCCCGACGAGCGCATCGGACGCGATGCCGCCCGGGCGAATTTGCGGCTGGCCGTGGAATTGAACAAGGGCGATTTGGCACTAAGCCGGGCGCATTGGATGATCGGCGCGCATCAATTATCGCAGGCGGATTATTCCACCGCCCTGGCGTCGTTTCGAAAGGCCGTCGATTTTGCCCGGCTCGCGTCAGAACGTGGCGACGAAGCGCTGTCGACGGCGTATTGTCATTTGACGGAGTTCCGTCTCGCGCTGACGGAAGCCTCCCGCGACCAGTTGCTCGAGTCGATTCGAATGCTTACGGAATTCAATGACGGAGAATTTTTAGGACAGTTTACGGCCGCCGTGAATATTTTTGGATCGGGAGATTTGGCCGTCGCTTTAAGTGCGTGATCCGCGACGCCGGTTCTGAGGTACTCCTCAGCAAGGCCGCTGGCCGCAACCAAAGCAAACGCGATATCGCCACAGATGAAAGACCGATGAACACAGATAAAACTTGAAACGTGGCAGCATTATCTGTGTCCATCGGTGTTTCATCTGTGGCGAATTTCTGCGTTTTTGCGCGGTTTCTGACAGTCGGGAAACTCGCGAAGAACCCGGCTCTTCGGAGTACCTCAGAACCGGCGTCTTTTAGGAAATGCGAGCATTGTGCAACGGCAGCCGATTGCGATAGATTTGCAGTAGAAAGTGTACCCCCATGAACCTCAACCAACATCACGCCCAGTTCATCACCCGCCGCCATTTCCTCCGCAAGTGCAACACCGGCATCGGCGCACTCGCCTTGGCGCAGCTTATTGGGACAAATGCATTATCCGCCGGCAGCGCCTCCGCCGCGACGGCGGCCGCCAATCCGCTGGCGGTCAAGCCTTCCATGTTCGGCTCCAAGGCCAAACGCGTCATTTATCTGCACATGTCGGGCGCGCCGCCGCAGCATGACCTCTGGGACTGGAAGCCCAAGCTCAAAGAAATGAGCGGCACGCCCTGCCCCAAGGAGATTTTCCAGGGCGAACGTTTTGCCTTCATCAAGGGCACGCCGAAACTTCTCGGCTCTCCCTACAAATTCTCCCAATATGGCCGGTCCGGCCAATGGATCAGCGAATTGCTGCCGCACATCGCCTCAAATGCCGACGACATGACCTTCGTCCATTCACTCTACACCGACCAATTCAATCACGCCCCCGCCGAGATGCTCCTTTTCACCGGCAACAATCGGCCCGGCTTTGCCTCCATGGGATCGTGGATCACTTACGGCCTGGGCTCCGAAAGTGCCGACCTGCCGGGCTATGTCGTGCTCATCTCCGGCGGCACCGATCCCACCGGCGGCAAGAGTCTCTGGGGCAGCGGCTACCTTCCTTCGGTCTTCCAGGGTGTGCAGTGCCGCAGCAAGGGCGAGCCGATTTTATATGCCTCCAACCCCAACGGCATGGACCGCGACGTCCGCCGGCAGAGCCTCGATGCCCTCAAAGACCTCAACGAAATGGAATTGAAGGAATTCGGCGATCCCGAAACCCTGACGCGCATCAGCCAATATGAATTGGCGTATCGCATGCAGATTGCCGTGCCGGAGGTGATGGATATCGCCAGGGAGTCGAAGCAGACGCTGGAGCTTTACGGCGCTGAGCCGGGCAAGGGCGGCTTTGCCAACAACTGCCTGCTGGCCCGGCGGTTGTCAGAAAAAGGCGTGCGCTTCGTGCAGCTTTTCGACTGGGGCTGGGACTGCCATGGCACCGGGCCAATCGACGATCTCATCACCCATCTGCCGATCAAATGCAAGGAGATGGATCGCCCGGTCGCGGCGTTGCTGAAAGACCTCAAACAACGCGGCTTATTAGATGAAACCCTTGTCATCTGGGGTGGCGAATTCGGCCGCACGCCGCTCAACGAAGAGCGCGGCGGCTCCAAGCTTCTGGGCCGCGATCATCACCCCCATTCCTTCACCATCTGGATGGCCGGCGGCGGCATCAAGCCCGGCTTCGTCTATGGCGCAACCGACGACCTTGGCTATCACGTCATCCAGGACAAAATGCACGTCCACGACCTGCAAGCCACCATCCTGCACGCTTTGGGAATTGACCCCTTTAAATTCAGCTACGCCTATCAAGGCCTGAACCAGCGCCTCATCGGCCCGGCAAACGATTGGAGCGTGCACGAGAAACTATTCGCGTGATCGGGCATGGTCACTTCAGTGACCATGTATCAAAACACAACCGGCACGCATGGATTCGAGTGACGCTTGGCAAGGGGCTGATTTCCGCATTCTGCCCAGCGCGAATTTTTACGCTCTGGCGAATCGACGGCGGAGCAGTCCGATTCCGGCGAAGGCCGCGACGGTCACCAGCGCTGCGGGAACGGGGGCGGGAAGGGGAACGCTGATGCTGTCGATGGTGGTGACGGTTGAGCCGAAGTTGGTGGTGAAGACGCGATAAGAGAATACGCCGTTGCTGGTGCCGATGACGTTAAACCCGGCGGTGAAGCTCAGGGTGTTTCCCTGGACGGAGAAAGGGACGCTCCCGCGAACGGTTCCCCAGCCACCGGCGGCGGGGTTGGCGTCGACGCCGTTGGAAAATCCGTTGCGAATGGGCACTACATTTCCCGATCCAATTTCGTCGCCGCGCACCACCGCGCCGACGGAACTGAATGGCACCTGGCTGATCGGTGTGGAGGTATTGGGGACGATTTCGTACTGGAAAGAGTCAACATGACGGCCGGCGGAATCGACGGTCTTAAAATCCGGGACGTGGTTGAAGTCGAGCGTGAAGATCACGTCCTGGTCCGCCCGGTCGACGTCGACCTGCTGTGAGAGGATGCTCAGACCCGCCGACGCGGATGCGCACATTCCAAACACGATCGATCCGCCCGCCAGGGCCAGAACTGACCAAATACGACCACGCAGCATACCCGCTCCAATCATCCCCCAATCCATTGCCGGCGCGAGCAAATCCGCTTTCCGGCCATTTTCCACATTTTCAACCCACTCGAAGTCAACCGGGACTATAACAGAACCGGACTCAGGAAAAAACATATTTAATTCCTCCGACGTTTTCGCGGCAGATTATCGGTCGTAGCGGCGGCCGCACATCGATTGACAGCCTATCGGCACCGCCCTAAGTTTCACATTGGACAAGTCTCCCGATGGCGCGAAAAACCCCGAGAAAAGCCCGCGTTCCCGCTACAGCACGAACCGTGCCAGAACCGCCGCCCAAACCATCGGGGACGATACGCCTGCAAATCGCCACGATCTTCCTGGGCGCGATTGGCGTGCTGGGGTGGATGGTTATCGGACCCGGCCGGGGGATCGGAAATATCCGCTGGTGCCTCATCGCCACCGCCGGAATAATCGCTTGCATTCCGCACGTGGCGCGGGCTATTTTCGCGGGACTCGATCGTCTGCGAAATCCCTCGCCGTCAAACCTCAATCGGGCAACTCTCCTCGTGGGGGTGGTGTCGGCGGGATACTTCGTGCTCACCGCCTTCAATCAGGGACGGGACATGTTCCCCAAGACCCACGATGATTGCAGTTATCTGATCGGGATGCAGATTCTGGCGCACGGGCGGCTTTGGGAGCCGGCCCTTCCGCTGCCCGACTTTTTCGATTCCTTCTATCTGCTGGTGCGTCCGGTTTATTGCTCGCTCTATTTTCCCGGAACCGCCCTGCTGTATGTGCCGACCATCTGGCTGCACCTGCCCACCTGGCTGATGCCCGCGCTGGCGTCGGGAGCAGTGGTGGCGATGACGTATCGGATTATTGCCGAGTTGCTGGATGGGACGGCTGCGGCGCTGGCGGCGTTGATCGTCGCATCGCTCAGTTGGTTTCGGGTCTACTCGATCCTGCTGACCGGGCATGTGCCGATGGTCTTGATGGGGCTGCTGCTGGTCTTTGCCTGGCTTCGCTGGCGCAGGGAACATCGCATCCGCTGGGCCGTCGCCATCGGCGTTTTCGCCGGCTGGGCGGCGATTACCCGCCCGGCTGATGCGGTCATCTTTGCGCTGCCAGTCGGCTGTGCGATTGCGTATGAGATTTTCCGCCATCGAAACGCGCGGACGCTTGTTGCCCCGCTGGTTATCATTCTGGCAGCCGCCCCGTTTCTGGCGCTGCAGGTGATCTTCGATGTCGGCGTTACCGGCCACGTCTTTGAGGCACCGTACACATACTACCTGGAACAAGATCAGCCCGGGTCGGCCTTCGGTTTTCACACTTACAACGCCGCCGCCCATCCCCAATCGCCATTGGCGCAGAAGCAGGAAAACTATGACCGCTTTGTGCGCGACTTCCTGAAGCATCACACGCCCGGCGAATTGCCGGCGCGATGGGTCGGCAAATACTTTCCGCAGATCGCGGATGTAACGATGCCATGCCGATTGATGCTGATATTTCTTCCAATTGGTTTACTTGGCCTCATCGACCGCCGGCGCTGGGTGCTGTGGCTCACGCTGCCTCTGTTTATCGCCATCTATGCCCTCAATCCATTCTTTCTGGAACATTACGCCATCCTCATCATCCCGGCCGTTCTGTTGACGACGTTGCTGGGCGGGCAGGTATTGGCAGACGCGTGGCCGCGATGGCGCAGGGAGTTTTACTCGGCATTCGCCGCGGTTATTTTCATGGCGTGCATCACATCGTTTTGGGAGGTCAACCGCCTGGTGGCCGTGCCCGGCACCGAAGTCAGCGATGAAACGTTTTCCTCGGAATATCTCAAAAATATTCACGAATATCTGCCGCTGCTGGTGGAAAAGCCCGCGGTCGTATTGTTCACGTATCACGCCGGCGATAATTTCTTCGCCGAGCCGGTATACAACACGGATGTGGCATGGCCCGACGACGCGGAGATCATCCGGGCGCATGACCTGGGGCCGATAAGGAACCGCGAGATTTTCGCCTATTACGCCAGGACGCAGCCGGATCGCACGTTTTACATTTACGATCCATCGTCGAAAGAAGCCATCAAACGCCTGGGCACGGCCCGCCAGCTCGTGGGCGCAAAGCGGGAAGTCAAGTAAGTGAAGGTCATCGACCGCCGCCGCGCGTCGGTAAGGGAAAGTCCCGCCGGATGACCCACTCCAAGTCGCTTGCCGACACGCGAGGTGCGGCGTTCTTTCGGTTGCTCAATGTAGGGTGGGCGTACTCGCCCACCGTTCGCCACCCGCGAAAGATGGTGGGCGAGTACGCCCACCCTACGGGTTGCCAAGAAAGACGGCCACGCCCGAGACGCGGGGTGCATCCAATATTCAGTTGCGCCCCGACAAAATGACGTGTATAACCCTGTGCAACGTGGAGCGTGCGTTCTGCGAACCAATTGTTGACACGGAGGTTTTATGCAGGTCGAGATTCTTGTGAAAGTTGATGGGCATCTG
>DASRRM010000308.1:0-4528 GCA_035695715.1 Tepidisphaeraceae bacterium | reverse complement strand
CCTGTTCTCCAACCTCAGGCAGTTCACCATCCAAGTCGAGGCGGCATTGAAAGACTTTGCTGAGCATCCAGACCTCAAAGTATCCGTCGTCAAAAAAAACATCAGAAAAACATTCGGAAAAACTTAGTCGTACTTACTTAGTCTAGTCCAGGTTCTGCCTTGGGATTTTCGCACATCATTCCCGCAGCCCACCGAAGATGCAATCCTCAACGGAACGCTTCAGCCGGAGGATGCCGAGCCTGAGAATCTGGCCGCGCTTCACGATGAACATGCGCGGCACGCGATGGCGCTGCTTCATGATCTTGACGCCGTCATGGATGCTCGGCGGATGGGAGTCGATCCACGGACTGGAAATGCTCCGAGGACGGCCAAACGGCGCGAAGCACTGGAAAATCTCTTCAAGGAGCAGCCACCCAGATTGGAGCGTGAATTCGACATCTTGATCGATGTTTACCAAGAGGCATTCGGCGCTGAAGCTGCCGATGGCTTCCGCAAGGCGATTCGCGCCTGGCACGCCGGCGTGGAAGTCATCACGGAGGCGCCGCCCATATCGCCCGCGCTCGCCGCTTCGATTGATGGCGGGGTTTTTGGAGTCGAGGAACACGGCACGAACGTGAATCCGAATCTGGAAGAGGTTCAGGAGATCGTTGAGCGCGTTGCCGACGCATTAATCGACGAGCCGCCCGGACCCGGGCGCGATGCATGGCTTAAGAAGTATGCGGAGGATTTCAGCGTGAAAGCCGCCGGGGAACTCGACCGCTGGAGCCGACTGAAGCCAGTGGCGGAAGACACGCGGTCTGCCGACTACGACCCCGGCCACCCTTGGCATTATTGCGAAAGAGGCGATGCCGCTGAACCGCTACCACTTGATGCCATCCCGGCCCGCCCAATAACGATCGAACAATTCGGCGTGAAATGGCCAAAGGCGCCGGCGAAACGTCGGGCGCTGATGCAGCAAATGCTCGCTGGGCAGCGCACGCAGTTGGCCGAGGATGAGAAGCGATATAAGCAACTGACTGACGAGGGTGCCGATGCGCTCAGTCAATATGACCGGGAAATTGCCCATGGTGGTGACAATGAACTCGCGTGGGCATCAGCCGTCGCGATGAAATTCAACCACGTTGCCGGCGGACGTGGGCGAGTGCAACGGCTCGCCGAGCAATTGGGCCTGACAAATAAAGGCCACGGCAAAAATCCTTCGCCGGGCGCGATTTCGGATCGCGACGATTTGTAGCTGGACTGGGATTCGGGGGAGAAATGGAAGAAGTCGTTATCAGTTTGTGTGATCTCACTGGAAACATGGTGGTGCCGTGGGCGGCGGCGGGATACCAGTGTTACTGCGTTGACCTGCGGCACCCGCCCGGAATAGGCCATGATGGGAATATCGTCAAAGTAAATGCAGACATCCACGAGTGTGCCAGTAGGTGGATGCCGATTGGAAGAAGGGTGAGAATTGCGTTCGGCTTCCCGCCCTGCACGCATACCGCGGTCTCCGGCGCCAAGTGGTTCCAATCGAAGGGACCGGCGAGGGCCGCGGAATCCTTTGCGCTCATCGCCAGAGTCGATCAGCTATTGCGCTGGTTTCACTGTCCGTTCATGTGGGAACAACCCGTTGCCACGACGAGCACCTATTGTGGCAAGCCGGCATACACGTTCGATCCGCATGACTATGCGGGATATTTGGATGACCCGAGCCCGGAGGCATATACGAAACAGACCTGTCTGTGGACAGGCAACGGCTTCGTGATGCCGGAAAGGAAATCCGTCGAACCGGTGCTCGGGTCGAAGATGCACAGGATAGCCCCGAGCGAGGATCGCGCGCACGTCAGGAGTGCAACGCCGAGAGGATTCGCAGAGGCGGTATTTCAGAGCAATTCCCGGTCGCGCCCGTGATTCGGGTTTGCACGACGGTCAAAAATGGCATCGAGGGATTCCCAAAGACATGCCCAAGACGGTGGACGGAAAAGGATCGAGGGAAAGATTGAGGGAAGAATCTAGGGAAGGGAACCTCATCAGACTGTGCGGAAAACGTGCGGGGCCTCTTTCGCCCGTTTTGCGCCCCCCTCCCCGCCGAGCGGCCCAGGAGTTTATGCAGCGTGCCGCTGCAGGATGATAGGAAGCTCCGCAAAACAGGCGAAGACCCGCCCGTTTTCCGCTCGGGAGGTTAGTTGCATTCGCAGGGAGGAACGCTCCTCCGCCCCCTCCGCCCTCCGCCGGTTGCCCAGTTTCCAGCCACGATTCTGATCGGCTCCGCTTAAGCCACATCCGCAGCCAAACACGGCATAACACCGGTTGAGATTCTTTTGGCTGTTGCCGCGTGATGAAGAGAAGTGTCGCCCGGGTGCCTGACCGGCATCAAATTCTGATTGATTGGAATGCCGCCACGCTGGCGGTGAAGGCGGAGTCTTTAGGCGATGCAGCCCATTTTGAAGGGAAGGTGAACCATGACTGCGAACGACGAGATTCCATTGGAGGACCATCGGTACTTCCATGCGAGGCTGGAACATCTGCAAAGCCAGAACCCGGCGGCTCTGTTGATCCATCTGAAGTGCCGGACGCTCACCGGGCATCTGCGCGAGGTCACGGCGCGAGCCATGCAAGCCAGGGCCGAACTGGTGATGAATCAGAACCTGCCGGTGGACCAGGCCGACGAAATGGTGATGCACAGATCGTGGCGGACCCGCGGGAACGGAGCCGGCTGGACGATGTTCTGGAGCGCATGAAGTTGCGGTCGCTCCTCGACGAATACCGATCCCGCCTGCCAAGACTCCCCAGGACATACCAGAGCCAAAACGAAATCACCGAATAGGCTCGGAATCTCTCGCCCCCGCCGGACAGCTCGGCAAGATCAGGGCGAACCTGGTGGCGCTGGAATTGGTCCGCGCGCTGGAAGCCGAGGACCGGCTCCCGAACGCCGGTGAAAAAAGACTGCTCGCCCAGTACACCGGCTGGGGCCATTCACCCCAGGTCTTTGATGAGATCAAGGCGATCGATTGGGAGGCGCACCAGAGGGGTCATTACACCTACGGCAATGACCCCGAAGGCTTGAAGAATTGGGCTGACCGATTCCACGGCCCTTATCTGGCGCTCAGGGATTTACTCTCGTCCGAGGAATGGTCGCGGGCCGAAGGCAGCATCCTCAACGCCCATGACACGAGCCGCGAAGTCGTCGTCCACGGCCTGTGGGGCATCGTGCGACGTTTGGGATTCGACGGTGGAAAGATTCTGGAGAATTCCGCCGGCATCGGACATGTCATCGGCCTTGCACCGGAATACATCGCGGCAGAATCGCGATTCACGGCCTGCGAGCTGGACATCGTGACTGGACGGATGCTCAAGTTGCTTTACCCGCAGGCGACCGTTCATGTCATGGGGTTCCAGGACGCCAAAATCCCGGCCCACAGCCAGGATCTGGTCGTCGGGAATTTCCCTTTCAACAAACAGGGATGGCCGAGCGACAAGTATCCATTCTCTCTTCACAACCAGTTCTTTGCCCGCAGCCTCGACCTGACCGTGCCTGGCGGTCTGATCGTGGCCATCGCCTATGACGAAGTCCATGACTCCAATACTGGCAAGCCCAGGTACGTGAAGAACCCAGAGCGAACCGCCGCGGCACAGGACGCGCAGCAGAAGTTGAAGGACGCGTACTTCCAGTGGGCGAGGAAATCCGATTTCGTGCCGGAGATCGAAGCCGAATACAACGCCATCCGCAACGCATATCGGCAACGCCAATGGGAACCGGCCGATTTCAGGCATTTCCCCAACTCATCCACCACAGTCGAATTGCGGCCCCACCAAAAAACCTCCGTTGCCCGGAACATGGTCGAAAGTAACTTGATGGCGCACCCGGTGGGAAGCGGCAAGACCTACGTTTACGCGACCACGGCGATGGAGTGGAAAAGACTCGGTTTGGCAAGCAAGCCCGCCATCGCAGTTTTGAAATCCACCATCGGTCAAGTTCAGGATGCGTTTCGCAGGCTCTATCCGCAGGCCAGGCTTTTGGTTCCGGGCGAGAAAGACTTTTCGCGCGAAAATCGGCAGAAGATGCTGGCGCGCACCCCGACTGTCCGCCGTCATTCCGCAAATCAAAAGACGGCTCACCTCCCGGTGAGTCCTCTTCTGACCGCGGTGTCTCCCCGCCAGGGATAAAGCAGCGAGCGGGCTTGGCACACGCCAAACCCGCTCTCCGCTTGCACGTCACGATCGAGAAGAAAATACCCGTCGCCGCTTTCGTTCCTGCATCGTGTTTCGGCACCACCCGTTAAACACGCAGACGCGAACGGTACTGCCTTGCACCGTTCCCCCCCTCCCTCTTCAACCGGTCGGCTTTTTCTTTTGGGTCATCGGGCGGGAGTAGGTAAGAAGAAAGTTTTCCCCTCCTACCTCGTTTGTGATTTTACGCTGCACGAAACGGCATCAAGAACAAAATGCGGCTTGAGCCGCCCGTTGGGTTGCTTCGCAACATTTTCTTCTTGACCCCGTTTCGCTCCGCTGGGGAAATTCGTCCAACATGAGGTGGGAGGGGAAG
>DASRRM010000307.1:0-13307 GCA_035695715.1 Tepidisphaeraceae bacterium | reverse complement strand
AATACGCGGCATCTCCCGCCCGATACAATCCCCATAGCGGCGATCGGTTCAGTTCAATGGGACTTTATGCGGAGTGCGACCAAGTCGCCTACCAGAGCCGCGCTTCTCCCCCGCGCACTCCACATAAAGTCCTCTACATTTTGCGCCCCAAAATGGTGCGCACCATGGCCCATGTCTCGAAATGTCCCATTTTTTGCGATTTTTCATCAAAAATGGGACATTCACTTCTTTTCAAAAGCCTCAACTCATTGCCGCCCAAATCCTTACGCCGTTCCGCCAAAAACCCGCCCGCCAAACCGATGGGATATTCGGGACATTTTTGGGACAAAAAATGTCCCATCGGTGTCCCATCGGCGTCCCATCGGTCCGGTGCCCGGACATCATCCCCGATCAGCGATAGCCAGCGCTTTGCCTCATCCCGGCGTGCTCCCGGGCAAACAAATTGAACGCCAAGACGCCATGAACGCCAAGTTCGGAAAGAAGAGAGAAAAACTATTTGAATCCCTTGGCGTCTTTCTTGGCGCCTCGGCGTCTTGGCGTTCCCTTTCAGAAATTTAACCACGGATTTCACGGATCGCACAGATAAGAAAGACCAAAGACGTCCCGTTTCCGTCCCATCTTTTCCCATCCGTGTAATCCGTGAAATCCGTGGTCAAATTCTTCCTAATCCAGCCGCCCAACCCACGATAGTAAACGTTGCACGCCCCCCGCCCATTTTTCTACCCTCCCGGCGTGTCACTATTTTCCGTTCCACTTTTTCTTGAAGGAGTCGCCATGAGCGATACGAGTTCTCTTTCCCAATCCCTGCACGCCATGCTGGCCGCCCACGCGGGCGCTATTGCCGTTGGAAGCGCCGCGCCCGGCGAGCAGCCCATCACGCCGGACGACGATGCCCTGGAAACCCCCGCCGACGCAACGCCGGCGGTGGAAATGCTGCGCACCCAGCAGCAATACGCGCTGGAAGATTTGATGGCGGGCAAGAGCTACACCGAGGCCGCCGCGACGGCGGGCGTCAATCGCCGAACCCTTTTCCGCTGGGTGAACCACGACCCGGCATTTCGCGCCGCCCTGGAAGCCTGGCGTCTGCGAGCCGCCCGCACGGCCGAGGATCGCCTGACCCAGGCCGCCCACGACGCCGCCGCCACGTTGTCGACCGCCGCCACGCGCGACTTCCGCGCCGCCGCGATTTTATTAAAAGGCCGCGGCCTCCTCCCCGGTCCCAAGCGCCAGTTCAAACCCCTGGAAAAAACCCCGCTGGCCCTAACCATCCCCCCCGGCAAACGCCGGGATTTCGAGATTCGCCTGCGGGAGTTGATTTTGTCTTTCAGAGACGAGGGTGCCGAGGCTGCGCCGGTTAATGAAGAAACGCCGCGGGTTGAAAGTGCGGCGGCGGTGGGGACGGAGGAAGTGCGGGTTGAATAAGGATAAGGCGCAGGTGAGAACCGGTTTTGAAAGATGGGGGATCACGCCGGGAACGATTCGACAGCGAGGGCCCGGATTCAGAAGCGCCGCGGATGCTGATCGCAACGTCGCGATGGCGCGGTCGAATCCGGGGCCTCGCTTACAGCTCGTACCCGGCGTGATCTCTCAGATGGATTTCAGTTGGGCTGATCGAATTTCAGATACCGCGCGATGGATGCACTGCTGAAGGCACACCCCGATTTTTGGGTGTTGCTTCAAGCCGGGTCAAGCGCAGCGCCGGCCCGGATCCGGGCCGGCGCTGCGCTTGACCCGGCTTGAGGTAAACCCCGGCGCGAATGACGTTTCAATTCTCCAAGCCCAAAAAGAAGCCGAAGCGATAAACTCTCGACGTCCTATCGCATGGAATTCAAACCGATTGATGTGGATGAAATGATTGCGACGCGCGGGCGAGCGCAGCTAGGAATTTCCGCTTTCCCGGATCATGTCCCCTTTTCCCGCGCCGAAGGGTTGGAGCGGCTGAAGATCACGTAGCATAAGCTCTCTTTCCAGTGAGAATTGATCGGCTATGATTCGAATATGGCAAATACTGCGCAAGTTAAGATTCTCAAAGCAGCCGAAAACCTTATCGCAGAGGGGAGCACTTTCATACCGGGTTTACACGATTCGCAACTGAGGGGTAATTACACCTTCTCGTACGAGCAGCAATTTACTAAGTGGCTTATAGGTTGCCGAGTGCTCATGCAATTACTTGGCGAACATGGTCGTTTTTTTGCTCCTTCGTTCGAGCGAGACGATCCCACGAGGTGGTGCGCCGAAATGTTAGGTACGTTGGAAGCTCTGAGAGACGCCGTGAGAGACGATTTGCTCATCACTGCCGAGAATCTTTTACGAGCCGAAGTATTTGCGGATTTGCTGGAGCAAGCCGAGCATCTTCTGGATGGCGGCTATTTTCTTGCCGCTGGTGTACTGGGTCGTGCCGTATTGGAGGATCATTTGCGCAACTGGTGCTCCCGTGCCTCCTGCCAGCCCGCTAAAGGTAAGCCGACCTTGGACGACTTCAAAACAGAGCTTTACAGAGCCAAACGCATATCAACCGCAGATATGCAACACGTGCAAGCAATGGCCGCTGTCGGCAACGAGGCTGCCCACAATTTACCGACATTGACGGGGGCAAACGTAAAGCGGTTGCTGTCGGACATGCGAACGTTCTTAGGCGAGCATCCTATCCCGTGAGTTATCCACCGGGAAGTACGCCAACTTCACAACGCACCTTTTGCCGCTGGATGAATGCCGAGAAGTTTCTCCAACTGCTCTTTCGACGGCCCGTATAGCTTTTCGTACCCGTTCGCAATCTGTCGGCGATTAAGGTTTTTCGTCCACACTCGATTGCATATTGCATTCTCTGGATACACATCACGTCGGTGCATGTACAGTGCCACTTTTTTCGTGAGCGGTATCGTCATTTCCAAATGGCGTCCGCTTAGACCGTGACCAACTTT
Source organism: Tepidisphaeraceae bacterium (assembly GCA_035695715.1). Classification (GTDB taxonomy): domain Bacteria; phylum Planctomycetota; class Phycisphaerae; order Tepidisphaerales; family Tepidisphaeraceae; genus RYN-428. The sequence goes on along the minus strand of DASRRM010000307.1, from coordinate 10,386 downwards.
TTTCAATTTAGTATGCCAACAACAGAGCGGGTTATCGCTGATGATGAAGTCGCCGTGGGTCCAAAGCCATGTCCATTGCATTTTGTACAAATGATATGCAAATTTACGATGATTTCCAGACTCATGCATTTGCACGAAACCCGGCTTGCCGTCAACCGAACGATTGAGCATCTCGTAAGTCAGCCGCTCTTCCAGAATTCGATGCAACTCAGATTCGCCCATTTTCTCCACTGCCTCTGCGTATCTCTCTGGCTGTTCCCTCGCCAGTTGTGCCATTACCGAACTCATTTCCTTACGCACAAACGTGATCTTTTCTATAGGATTTTCGTTCCAATGGCGTGCCTGCTGCTCGCATCGTTCCAAATTCAATGGTATTCGGATTGCAAAGAGGAGAAGCCATTCCGAGAGCCTTTGCTTTTCGCACAAATCCAGAGCGATATACCGTTGTTTATAGATCGTCTCTTTGAAAAGCAGAGCGGAGTAGTTATCCAGCTCTTCAAACAGTCCTCGCTCTAGTCGCTCTGGATATAGGTCGATTTCTTGAGCCGCTTTTCGGATGTTACGTGGCGACACTTGGCCGGTCGCTTTGTGAAATTCAAAAAGATTCTTCCCGTGGAAGTGCCTCAATACATGTTGAGGCAAGTAGTGAGTTTTTGGCATAACCGAAGTGTAGGCGAGCCAACGACAAAAATGGAAACAGCCGCCCGAATTAGACCGCTACTGCGCACCGGGAAAATAGTATCGTGACAACGTCGGCGCTGCTACGAGGAGAATGGCAAAAGCATTCGAGGACAATCTTAGGCCTTGGACACGGGCATTGGAGAATCAACTCCGTCGCATTTTCCGGCGTACGTTTGAGCTTATGCCTTTCAAAATCCGATTTACACTCGCCGGCAAAGCCGTTCTCGCATTTTTCATCGTTTGTCTTCCTCGCTCACGTCCCCTTTTTCTTCGCTCGGCTGGCGGTTGGCGTTACCTAAGGGAATTTTCTTGCCTTGGATTCCCCGCCTCTCTATTCTTTCATTAGTTCTTTGACATCCTGACCGGCTGGTTGATTCGTTCTAAATCGGATCATGGGGCCGTCGTCTTGCCACGGGAGGTCACCATGAAGCTGCGTAAGCGGCGGTGGCTTGTGGCCATCGTGTCTGGCTGCTGTAGCGGCGTGATACGGTGGGCATTGGATCACGTGCTGAGGCACTGATCCGTTCCCCACGTTTCTGTGGGGTCTGGTGCAGGTCAATCGCTTCATGCTTTGACCACAAGTCCCAATGGGCGCAATCCCCCTCAGACAGCGGGAAATACTCGGCAAGGCTAGGCGTGTCATGGCAAGGCGAACCGTGCTTTCCGTCGGGAGGGCACGGTTCTTTTTTTTGAGCCCGTCCTTCCAGTTACCGTTTATTGAGCACAAGCTGATGCTTGCCCCCCACGCCTTGTCAGGGATCAGGATAGATCCGAATAGCAGGACAGATCTGAATTTGCGAGTCCGAAAGGGCTTCGGGAGAAATCAATTCAGCGCTGTCTTGCCTTTTCCGCGTGGTTTGCCTGCGAAAGCACCGTTTAACAAATCCGTGACGTTGGGGCTCTGCCCCAAACCCCGAGATTTTGCGCATGCGGGCAACCAGCAGTGTCTGTCGGGAAAATAGCCAGGGGGCGTCGCGCCGTACGCCGCCCGTTATCATTTGGCCGTGGCAATGTTGGATTGTGGACAATCCGGCGGCATAATGTTTTTGGTGCATATCCGACCTGAATCGGTTGGGATTCAGTGACTGTAGCTTATGGACGATTCAACCTTTTGGAACATCATCGAAACCGCCGCACGCGCAGCTGGCGGCGACGCCGACGCCACTACTGACGGGGTGCGCGTGCGGCTGACACACTTGCAGCCCGGCGAAATCGAATCGTTTCAAACGATTCTCGGCAAGATGCTGAACCTGGCGTATTCCTACCCGCTTTGGGGAGCGGCGTATCTGATCAACGGCGGGTGTTCTGATGACGGCTTTGAATATTTCCGATGCTGGCTCATCACACGCGGCCGCGAGACGTTTGAGGCGGCGCTGGCGGAGCCGGATTCACTGGCGGGCGTTGTAACGCCCGACGAAGAAGACAGCGAGCATGAGTGTGAATCGCTTCTGTACGTCGCGCGGAGGGCGTACGAGACGGTTGCCGGAGTGAAAATGGCGGCGGGTGGGCGAGGGCAGGCGCGTAAGCCCAGTGGCTCGGCTTGGGATTTTGACGATCAGGACGAGAGAGCCAGGCGTCTGCCGCGGCTTGCGTCGCTCTATCCGTAAACACGGCCTAACGTGTACATGCCGGATTGAGGATATTACTTGCCGCAGATCAAGCCGGTGGCGCTCTTGCGACGCAAGGCCGGTGATGAGCGCATGAGGTGAAGCTCATCGATATGATGAAACGATGCGCAGCCATGAAGCCCCATTTTGCCGCACTCGTTTTGGAAAGGAGACCTCATGCATTCTCACGGAAATATAAAGGTTCTCTTCATTGCCGGCTTTGGCCCGATCGTCCGCGATATCGCCGAAAGCCGGTCGCTCTACGGCCAGACGCTGGGAATCAAGTTCAAAGAAGAAAATGGCGGGTATCTTCATACCGAGGCGCTCAAGGGTGCGAATAGCTTTGCGCTTTGGCCCCTTTCCCAGGCGGCCCAGTCCTGTTTCGGAAGCGAAACGTGGCCGCAAACGATTGCCATGCCGCAGGCGTGGCTGGAGTTCGATGTCGCCAGCGTCGAAGAGGCAACGGCCGAGCTTGAGTCCAGGGGATACAAGGTGCTGGTGAGGAACAGGACGGAACCGTGGGGGCAAACCGTCAGCCGCTTTCTGTCGCCGGAGGGATTGCTGGTTGGGGTTACGTTTACGCCGATGATGCGGGAAGGGAAATAACCAGCATTCAGTTTCGAGCGATTGCACTGTCCACGGGACCTGACAGAACGAGTTATCATGATGGCAAAATCCCGAAACATGGATCAGGAAAATGAGTAAATCGCCGCCGCGATGTCGCTTTGGTTTGCTGCTCTTCGCGGCCCTGTTATCGGCGTTGAGCGTTTTCTTTTTCGCGGCTTACCTCACGGGACGTGCGCGGGGAAGGGGATTCTACATTTCACATCAAACAGCGACATCGGAGCCAGAATACTATTCGTCTTTCAACGTCGGCGTACAATCCACGAGCGGGGTATTTATATTCTACATGGCCTCGAACCCCGAGGAATATGTTGAGGGAATTGCGAACGAGAATACGGGATTCCATGCGACCTGGTGCGAGGCCGAACCATATGACGCCGATTATGATCCCAAGTTGCGTTTTGGTTTTGGCGCCGATCATGTTGAAGACCATCCCGGTCCCGTCAGCATCCGGCGCTTGGTAATTCCCGGCTGGCTCCCGGCGCTTCTGGCGGTGATGTTTCCCGTGTCTTACTTCCTTCGAGCGGCCCTCGCTAAAAACAGATCGAATCTATTGACTTGCGCAAACTGTGGCTACGATCTGCGCGCGACGCCGAAACGCTGCCCCGAATGCGGCGGATGTGTCAGGAGCCGGGGCCGACTTGGCCCTTGGCGGCTTCGCTGTTAAGCTTCAGGAAGGTGCGTACAACAAATCGCGGGCCTTTGCGGAGACAGTCTTGGCACATCCATCCGACGACGATTTGGCGGCTCGACTTGCGCAGGTGAATGACGATGTCACGCCGCTCCAGGAATGCAGCGAATGGCTGATCGCGCAAATGCATGAAGGGCGCGATCCCGACGCGCTGCTGGCGGAATTGATCGCCCTGGGCTGGACCGATGACGATGCTCAGCCGCTCGTTGAAGATGCGCGTCGTAAGATTCGCAACGGGCGCGGCGTACTCAGCGCCCGCGCCGCGGGGGCGGCAAGTGTGTCGAGGTCCGTTCCAACCGTCGGAACCGGCGGCGGGCTTCTGGCCATGGCCTTCTTCGGAGCCGCCAATATTGTTTCAAGTGGCATCGCCGCCGAAACTGAAGAAGTGCGGTATCGCCTGAGTCATGGGTTGTGCCACCAATGCGGACACGATGTGTCTCACAGCGCCGACCGCTGCCCCAATTGCGATACGCCGATCATCCGCCGAAATGTGTAGGGAAAAGCCAAAACAATGACGAGAAGTCGAAATGGGGACGGCTCTGAATTTATTGGCTTGGACGACCAAGAAAGCGGCTGCGGTCGCGGAGATTCAGAGCCGGCCTGATTTTCTTTCCTCAGGTCGAACCCTCCAAACCTTCTGCGATAACGCTCTCATTTCCCCATCCCCAGCAGGGCATTCATCGCCTGAAGGATTTCCGTCAGCGTGAAAACCTGGCGCGTGTCCAGGTTTTTCACGCACCATTTCCAATCGTTCATGGCGCGGTCGGCAATCGTGGCGGCGGCGTCTTCGGCGCCGAGGTTGGCGGCCAGCCGCGACAGGACGCTGAATTCCGTTACCGCGGCCGACTTGGCGTTGAAGGGCTCGGCGGTTCTTCCCAGGTAATAGGTGCGCAGATCGTCCAGGCGGTTCATGGCGATGGCCAAAATTTTCCGCGCGATTTCCGGGTGGCCGGTGGTTACCGTGGTGGCGGTGGTGCAGCAGTTGGAAAACTGCACGATGTCGTTGGGGCTGAACGCCGCCACGTTCAATTCCGGATACAGGGTGGCCACTTCGGGTTGAATGATGTCATAGAGCAAGCCCGATGGCGCAACGGCCATCTTCACCACGGCGTAGCTGTCATCCGCCAGTTTGGCAAGAGCCGCATCGTTGGTCTCGGCGGCAACTTCGTGAAGGAAATCCGGATCGTAATCGACAAGGTAGGAGTTGCTGGCGAAGCTGTGGGTGGCGAAGTTGTAATAGTTGCGAATAAACCAGATGCCCTGGTCGCTGGTGGCGTGGCGCGCGTAGCCGGCCAGAATCTTCCGCGCCAACTCGCCGTCGGCGGGCCGGTTGAAGGCCTTGGCCCCAAGCCATAATCCGCGCGCCAAGCGCAGGGCTTCGGTGGTTCCGCTGGCGTCGGGCTTTTGGCCGTTCTTCCACTTCCAGGCGACAAATCCGCGCGTGAACGATTCATTGGGGTCGTCAATGATGAGGTTTTTCTCGGCGTGTTCGCGCATGGCGCGATACCCGTCGGCTTCGTTCATCTGCGCGAACACAATCATGAGCTGGGCTGCATCGACGGTGTAGATCGATCCATCGTCGCGCGTCAGCAGCTTCAGATCGACCAGCGCCCGCGCCTTTGCCAGGAGGGCATCGCGCACGCCTTGCAGTTGCGGCGCAATGGCCGAGATGGATGGCGGCTGTGATGGCTGCGCACGTGCTGGCGTGTCAAGAGGTCCGATCGCCGCCGCCGCCCCGGCCCCCACCATCGTCGCCAGTACCTGCCGCCGCGATGGACTTGTCACATGGTTGTTCATTAACCTCCATTCGCCTGCCCTGATTTGTCGCGGGAATGGATCATACCGCATCGCGGCAATGGGATGAAGCGCTGCGCGCTTTTGGTTCATTTACTCCGGGCTGGCGGGCGGCGAAAGGTTCGGGAGGAGTGCCGGGCCGATGGGTGCCTTGCTGTAATAATGAATGGCGCGCCGGCCGATCGCCTTGACCTCCAGCCAATTCCATCCGGCGCCGATTCCCATGCCGACCAGCGGGATGGCCTTGGCGACGACGGCTTCGCGCGTGAGTTGCCTGCCGAGGTAGCGGGTGGCGAATCGGGAGAGATTGCGGACCAGGTCCTCGGTGGCATATTTCCGCATGGCGGCGTGGGAAAGGCGCTCGCCGGCGCGAATGCCCACCTGCCGCAGCGCCTGGCTGGCGGCAGCGGGAAAAATGACGCTGATCACGTCGGTCTTGAGGGCGTGGGGATCGTCCAGAGAATCGGGATCGAGCAGCGCGCCGATTTCGCCAACCAGCGCGCCTTCGATGCGAAGCACCGCCGCCATATCCGCCAGGGCGGCGGGAATCATGGTAAACGGGCTGGACGCAGCGCCGGTTGCCGCTCCCGCCGCGGCCGCGCGCAATTTCGCCGAATGAACCATTCTGGCCGCCAGTTGCAGCGGCGAAGCATCCGGATGCGCCTTGCGCTGCGCCGCGGCGCCCTGCCGGCATTGGCCGGGGTCGGGAACGAGGCGATCGATCAGAAAACTGAGATTGATTCGGTCTATCATCCAATGCAATCATAGGCGCATGATTGCGCGGAATTGTTCAGCGCCGGAAATGTGACGCTTACACCCCCGCCTCCGGAGCCACCGGCGCTAGCGACTGCTCGATCTTCACGCGATTGATCATTGCCGGCTCGGCGGCGGTGATCGTGAACTTCGCGCCGTTTTGCTCGAGCACCGTGCCGACCGGCGGAATGCTGCCCAGCGTTGTGGAAATGTAGCCGCCCAGGGTTGTATACCCATCCTCGGGGATGGAAAGCCCGGTCAGGCGGTTGATTTCGTCGATGTCGATCCGGGCGTCGACGTCGCAGGTGGTTTCGTTGATGCGCTTGAACATGGCCGGTTCAACCGGCTCGTGCTCGTCGCTGATATCGCCGACAATTTGTTCCAGAATATCCTCGATGGTGACCAGGCCTGCCGTTCCGCTGTATTCGTCGAGGATGATGGCAATGTGGATTTTCTGCAGGCGGAAATCGCGCAGCAGTTCGCGCGACGGTTTGCTTTCCGGCACATATAACGGCGGGCGCATGACGGCTTTCATGTCAAACTTCACCGCCGACTGCCCGAGAAATCGCAGCAGATCGCGCGCGTAAAGGACGCCGACGATTTGATCCAGGGTTTCGTTGTAAACGGGAATTCGCGAATGGCCGCTCTCTTCGATGGTCTGGCGGACATGGTCGAGCGTGGCGTCGGCGGCGATGGCGACAATCTGCGTTCGCGGCGTCATGATCTGGCCGGCGGTGGTGTCGCGGAATTCGATGACCGATTCGATCATCTCGCGCTCCTGCTCGTCGACCACCCCTTCCTTTTCACCCTCCTCCACCACCGACATGATCTCCTGCTCGATATGCTCCGGTTCGGGCGTGATCGGCGCGCCGGCGGTCTTACGAACCACCTCGTCGATCACATGCAGCCCCGCCGTAACCGGCGTCATCACGATCCTCAACCCAAACACCAGCGGCGCAAAAAATGCGACGATCTCGGTGGCGGCATATTCCGCCAGCGAATGCGGCACGGCCACGGAAAAAATCAGCGTCACCATCCCCGCCAGAATGGCCGCCATGCTGTACGCCAGCACGCGATCGACGATCATCCCCTCAATCAGGGTCAGCGAGAAGACCACGATGGCGGTGTTAAAGAACATCCGCCAGCAGGCGGTGACCAGGATCAGATCATCGATATGGTCGACCACGGGGTCGAACCAGCGGCTTTTGCCGCGGCGATCGAGGAACTCGGCAAAGCGGACGCGAGAAAGATCGCGGATCGCATACGTCAGTGTGGAAAAGACGAGCGACCCCAAGGCCACGACGATCAACGTCGCCACCATCCAGAACGACTGCATCATCAAACTCCGGCTCTTTCAATCATGGCGCGGGTCATTCATACGCGTTGCGGGCCGACGGGAAGTAGGCCGCTAACGCTTACGGCGCGGGGGGTGTTTTCCCTTTGGCTTTGCGACGGGCGTCGCCAGGACTGACATCTCCAAAAACCGGGCCAAATCCCAGTGCGATGAGAATGTCATTTTCCTTACGGTGCATCTGTCGAAATGCCGCTTCGGTTGTATCGTCGAACCCGCACAGGTGCAACATGCCATGCAGGGCATAGAGGAGCAATTCCCGCTCCATAGGCACCTTGCGGAGGCGGCCCTGGCGGCGCGCTTCTGGAACGCAAATAATGACCTCGCCAGCAATTACGTTCTCGCGGGCATCAAATTCCAAGGGAAACGTCAGCACGTCCGTCGGGCCCGATACATTCATGAATTGCTCATGCAGACGCGACATCCGCGCATCGCCAACCAGCGCCAGCGACAGCTCGACCAATGGCGGATTGAGTATCGCATGGGCGGCGAGCAGATTTTTCCGCAAAAACGCCACATGGCGCTTACCGGCCATCGCTTGAATGCCCAGTTGCAATTCTCTGGCGGGAGTCTGCCGTCGTCTCATGTTGCGTTGTATTCCGTTCCAGCGATTGTCATGGCGTTTAAGCAGATCGATCCCCGGTTCAAACTTTCGCTTGCATCTCGCCGGAATCCTCTTGCGAATGTATGGCCGTCTCCGCTTCGCTCTGAACCGCCGTCTCATCGACCTGTCCGCCGCGAAATACATCGCCGAGTGCCAGCCACGCAGCGGCCTCGGCGGATTGAATCGAGGTTTTGTCCCACAGCCCGATGCGCACGCGCTCTTCCAATGGCCGCAAAAGGAGCTTGCGAACGCTTTGGACAAGATTGAGACACCACGCCTCAGCGCTGAGAATTTTACCGGCGATCACCACCCGATCCGGCCGGATGAAATTGATCGCATTGGCGATTCCCATTGCCACATAGTCGGAAATCTGCCCGACCGCGGCATCGCCCTGGCCGGCGTTTTCCAGCCGGGTCTGCAAATCGGCGTTCTCGCTGCCTCCAATTTTCCTCAGGAACGGCGATGAAAAGATTTTTTCCAGGCAGCCGGTCTGCCCGCAGAAGCAGACCTCGGTATCGACGAGAAAGCGCATATGGCCCAGCTCATTTCCGCCGATCACGCATCCGCGATTGGGCCGTCCGCCCACCAGCAGTGCCGCCCCGATCGCGCCGTCGCGCAAGTCGATGAGCAAAATATCCTGCCGGGTGACGGCATCGCTTGCCCCGGTGTCCTGATTCAACAGCCAGTAAGTCGCCCGGGCGTGCATGTCGTTTTCAACGACGATGGGATGATCGGCGGCGGCGGCGTAGACCGAATCGAGGCGCGTGGGCGTCTGACGCATCGTCGCCGAGCTGGTCAAAATCGAACGCGTCTGCGGATCGACAAATCCCGTCGTGCTCAAAGCGACGCCAAGCGTCTGATCGTTGGAGAGTTCCCTCACCATGTCGGCGGCGGCGGCAACCAGATGTTCGGGATCATCCACCACCTGCTGGCGAATTGTGCCCTGAACCTGGCCTTGCAGACCCAGCCGGCAGGAACTAACCCTGCCCGGCTCGAAGGCAATGCCGATGACATGCAGCCGATCCGGATCGATCTCCAGGAGCTGCCGCGGGCGGCCCACGCCGACGCTTTCTGATTCCCCTTCGCGAAGCAATCTGCGATCGAGCATTGCCGCGGCGATTTCGCCCACGGTGTTGGGGCGAAGGCCGGTGAGTTCGTGCAGTTCTTTGCGGCTAAGCGGACCATGCCGCCGAATCAGCGACAGGAAGTGAGATTCGCGTGGTGCTGGAGCATTCAAGATGGCCCCATTGATATAACAGCCGCATCAAAAGGGAAAGAGGGAATTCGTGTGACGGCGGAGCTGGGCGTGTGGGCCTCTTTTTTGAATTCGCGACAACGCACAATGATCGCCGCTGCTAATCAACTGCAAGTGAACGGTGTTGGGTCAATCTGGAGGAAATCGATGTTTCGAAAAACGGGAAACGCGGGAGCGGCTTTTGGCGCGGCGTGCGCGCTGGTTGTTCTGATGGGATTGGCCGCACATGCTGCCAATACCACGACGGGAAAGCTCGTTATCGTCAAAGCCGAATATGGCGATCTCGATGATGACAAGACCATCGACGTGACGGCCAAGGTTGCCGCCATGGTCAAGGACAACAGCCTTACGGTTGTGGCGGATAATGCAGCCCTCGGCACCCCGCCGGGCAAGGGGCCGCGGAAGCTTAAGGTCGGATATACCATCGATGGGATCTACCGCAGCAAGACCGCCGACCAGGGCGGCACGCTCGATATTTCAACCCGGCTGATTATTCGCAAAGCCGTGTATGGCAATCTGCCAAAAGGCGCGATGGCGGATGTAACCGACCAGGTAGCCGACCTGGTTCGCAAGAACAGTCTTTCGATCACGGTGGGTAACGAGCTATTTGGCGATCCGGCGGAAGGCGTCGTGAAGCACTTTCGCGTCGATTACACGTTGGACGGCGTGGACGGGTCAAAGACAGTGGGCGAAAACGACATGCTGACAATCACGGCCCCCGCGGAGAAGAAGGGGAAATAGGGCGTTATTGTTTTTCATCGCGAGGCAATGTAGCCGGCTGCGCGGAATGATCACTGCGGTGTTGCTTACGTAGCTTAGCTAAGCCCGAAAACAAGCCATGCAAATCGTCTACATCCTCTCCCAAGTTCGTTGCCCAAGACGCCGGTTCTGAGGTACTCCTCAGCGCGGCCGCTGGCCGCAACCAAAAACACGCGCCCAAAGCGGCGCGGGCTAATTTCCCGTATCACGGGCGTCTCGCCCGTGTCTTAATTCAAAGAGGACACGGGCGAGACGCCCGTGATACGG
>DASRRM010000306.1:0-3574 GCA_035695715.1 Tepidisphaeraceae bacterium | reverse complement strand
ATTTTTATTCAAGGACATTATTCCATTGTCCTGGCTTTGGTATGTCCTACTTTGACTTACCCGCCGTTTTCATGATCAACGTCTTCATTTTCGGCAGGCCATTTTCCCAATTTAGTCCCGTCACTACAAAACTATCCCCCGTCGAAGAGAAGGCCGCGGAATGCCCGACATCAATCGGGACGTCAAATATTTTTTCCCTCTGAGCAATCTTCCAAAGCGCGGTCGAATGCCAGGTGCCAACCACGAGGACGCTGCTTTCGTCGGGACTGAATCGCACGTCATGAACCTCGGCAGTAACGTCGCAAAGGGATTGGGTGAGCGGCTTTGCGGTTTGGGCATTCCATATCTTGCACTGGCCGTTGGCGGCGGCGGCTGCCGGCGGAAGTGGAAGAACAAACGTAACGGCCGGCCACGGCCTACAACACACGGCTTCCCAAATCAGGCGCGCGGTCCATCCGAATCCGCCTCTCTGATAAATCGAGCGCCGTAACGCCTGCAGTGACAAGGGCCGGGTGGTCAGGGATTTCCATGGCCCGCCAGAGCGGCAAAATCAGCGCGAAACTCACCTCCGCTTTTTCACCGCACGACGCCCGCCATCAGCCCGCGGCTTGGGCCTGGGCTTCACCGGACGCGCCGGACGCGGATGGATGCTCTCGGAATTATCCGGCAACACCTCTTCAATCGTCGGCGTGATCCCACGCTCGGTCCGCTGGCGGGCGCGGATGATCAGATTCACCGGCACTTCCGAATAAGGCAGCAATTCGCGAAAGCGGTTGATGATAAACCGCCGATATTGTTCGGTGAAATATTCCACTTTGTTCACAAACAGCACAATGGTCGGCGGAGCAACATCGGTTTGCGTGGCGTAGTAAATTCTTGCCCGCCGGCCGCCGGGAACGCTGGGCTGCTGCTCCTGCAACACCTGCCGAACCGCATCGTTCAATTTCCCCGTGCCCACGCGCTCGTTGGCCTGCTTGAAGAGATGCTGCGACAGATCGATCACCGTCTGCACGTTCCGCTTGTCCTTTGCGGTGATAAACGCAATCGGCGCAAAGTCGAGATTTTTCAGATCCTGATCGAGATAGGTGCGAAACTTTTCCATCAGGTCGGCATCGTCCACCTTCGCCGGGGCATTATCCTGGCGATCGTGCTGGCCGCGGATTTTTTCACGCACCAGGTCCCATTTATTCACCACCATCACCACCGGCTTCATCTCTTCAAAAATGTATTGCGCCAGCTTCTTGTCCGGCTCACTCACCGGCTCGGCACCATCGATCAACATCAGCACCACATCCGCCCGCCGAATCGAACGCTGGGCGCGATGGAAGCTGTAAAACTCGATGTCATCGGTCATCATATGCCGTTTTTTGCGAACGCCGGCCGTGTCGATAACGGTCAGGGCCTTGCCGTCCTTTTCAAAGCGCACGTCGATGCTGTCGCGCGTGGTGCCGGGCACTTCCGAGACGATCACCCGATCCCCATGCCCTTCGTAGACCTCGGCAATCGCGTTCACCAGCGTGCTTTTCCCGGCGTTGCGCTTGCCGACGATCGCCACCAGCATCTCCGGCTCGGGCACCTCGTGCGGCGCGTTGGTCAGATCAACATTATCGGCAATGGCTTTAATGACCTGATCGATATTGCGGTCGTTCAACGCCGAAACGCCGATCGGCGTGCCAAGGCCCAGGCGCGCGAATTCTCCCAGTGCCGTGTCGGCCTTGGGCCCGTCGGCCTTGTTCGCCACCAAAAATGTTTTGATCCCCTTTCGCCGCAACAGCGAAGCGATGGTCTCATCGGCGTTGGTCAGGCCGTCCTGGCAATCGACCACGAACAACACAAGCTGCGCCTGGGTCATGGCGATTTCGATCTGGTGCTTGATATGTTCGGTCAGGGCGTCGGGGTCGACGAACCCGTATCCGCCGGTGTCGACGATTTCGACATAGCGATCGCCGATCTTCAGCGGAATGGCGACGCGGTCGCGGGTGACGCCGGGCATATCCTGCACGATGCTGATGCGTTTGCCGACCAGGGCATTGAGCAGGCTGCTCTTGCCGACATTGGGGCGTCCGACGATCGCGACTTTAGGGAGTTGAGGCATAGTGGCTATTGTTGGGGGTGAAGGAGGGAAATGCAATTTTGCCTGCGAATGGCTCATCTGAGGGGTGTGGTCGTCGTTCCTGGCAACCCGTAGGGTGGGCGTACTCGCCCACCATTTTTCGCGGGCTGCAAATGGTGGGCGAGTACGCTTACCCTACATTGAGCTGCATTGAGCAACCGATCGCCAAAGAAGAAGGCCACACCCCATCTCGGGCTACATTCGGCGTCGGCCGAGTATGATGCTGAGTGACAGATGCCCCGAGTGCGGAACCGAAACCAAACCGCCGGGCGCGGTGGGCGGACGGTAGATTATTCCCGCCGAGAGAGCCGCGCACGAAAGGGTACTCCCGGAGTAAGCGGTGTTCATGCGATCGATTAACACCGCTTACTCCGGAAGTACCCTTCGCGCGCGGCTCTCTCTGCGCTCCGAAGCCGACATCACCCTCATTGTTAGGCGTGACAAAAGCATCAATATGTGCCAGATCAGCCGCTATGCGGTCATCTTCCGGCGGCGGCTGAGGAGACCCAGCGCGCCCAATGCAAGCAGGCTTAAAGAAGCAGGCTCGGGAACGGCGTTATAGTTCAACTCAACGTCGCTCCCGTTGGTGCTAATGCTGAAATCGCTGGCCGTGACCACATTCCCGTTTGGACCGGCGGTGTAGGTACCAGGGGTGAGCGAAATGTTGAAGAAGCTGTTGGGATTGGCCTCGAACGCAGCAGCATTGGCGATCGACGTTCCCTCGGCAATTTGAACGGTGAAGCTGTTGGTGGCGGAAAAGGCCGAGGTGCTGGTCGGCGTGATGACGAGGTTTACCGGTCCGGAACTGGGCAGCGTGAGGGTTGAATAATCGATCTGGTCAAACGTGGTCGGGCCGGGGGTGCCGGTGATGGTGCCCACGTTGCCGCTGGGGGCATTGAGAACTTTCCAAACATCGGTGCTGCCGGAGGCGGGCAGCAGCGCCGCGGTTGCCAGCACGCCCGGCGTGCTGTTGGCGGCGGAGCCGGCGCCGGCGGAGATCGTGCCGCCACTCAGGACGCTGGTTGCACCTGCGATGCTGCCGTACCCGGCGATGGTTTGGCCGCTGGCGACCTGGAAACCGCCCGCGGCGGAAATTCCCGTCACATCAAGCCTGGCCGAAGCCTGGGAGGCGTTGCTGCCGACGATGATGCTTGCGGAACTGGCGATGTTGTTATTTTTGGCGGCGCTGCTGAGGGCGAGCGTTCCGGCGGTGATTGTGGTTGCGCCGGTATAGGTATTGGATCCAGAAAGAGTCTGGGTTCCGGTGCCGGCCTTGATGAAGCTGAGGGTATTGCCGTTGTTTTCCAACACGCCGCTGAAGTTTCCCGAGCCATTGGCGACGCCGACGGTGATTCCCGGACCAGAGTATCCCTGATAAATGGTGCCGCTGCCGGTAAGGGCATCGACGTTAACCATGTTTTCCTTCGTCAGGAAATTGGTGCCGGGACCAACCGCGAGGGA
>DASRRM010000305.1:0-3455 GCA_035695715.1 Tepidisphaeraceae bacterium | reverse complement strand
TACACCGCCATCCGCGAAAAACGGCTGCATTTTCGCACTCTGCACGATCAGGACAAGATTCCGCTAAAGCAGAAAATGGTTTGCCCGGCCCATCCGACAAAGGAAGTGCATGCCGAGCATACCGTGAAGGGATATGAAATTGAGAAGGACCGTTTCGTGGTGGTACGACAGGAGGAATTGGAATCCGCCGCCCCCAAGGGTGGGAAGGCGATCGAGATTCAGGACTTTGTGGAGTTGGAGCAGATCGACCCGCTGTTTTTCGACAAGCCGTACCATGTTGTGCCCAAGCCCGAAGGGGCCAAGCCGTTCAAGCTTCTGCTGGAGGCGATGCAGAAGACCAACCGGGTGGCGATCGCCAAGGTGGTGCTCTGGGGAAAAGAGAATCTGGCGGCACTTCGTCCGTTGGATGATGGGATGGTTTTGGAGACAATGCATTTCAGCGATGAAGTGGTGGCCGCCACATCGGTGCCGGGCCACGATGTGCATGCGAAGGTCGACAGCCGGGAGATGAAGATGGCGCTGAGCCTGGTGGATTCGCTGACGGCGGATTTTGATCCGAAGCGCTACCACGATGATTATCGCGAGAAGGTGCTGGAGATCATTCACAAGAAAGCCGAGGGCGAAGAGATCGTGACGCGCCCGACGAACGAGGACGAAGCGCCAAAATCCGGCCACGACCTGGTGGCGGCTCTGGAAGCCAGCCTGGCGCAGGCGAAAGGGGACATGAAGGATGTTGCCCGCGGAAATGGACGGAGCAACGGAACGACGCGGCATCCGCGGGCCGGTGCGCATAAGAGAAGGGCGTGACGAGCGCGAGTTCTCTTTTACGACGTGAACGCCGGTTCTGAGGTAATCCGAAGAGCCGGGTTCCCCGCGCGTCCGACCCGGCTCTTCGGAGTGCCTCAGAACCGGCGTCTTTGGGGAAGTGCAAGTGTTTCGCGATCATTGAGACCACCCCATGAGCAAGTCCGAAGCAGCAACGGTCACCGTCGGAAAGCAGCAACTTCGTTTCACGAACACCGACAAAATCCTCTACCCCAAGACCGGCTTCACCAAGGGCCAGGTGATCGACTATTACCTGAAGATCGCCCCCACCCTCTTGCCGCATCTCAAAGGCCATCCGATCACGCTCAAACGATATCCCAACGGCGTTGACAAGCTGTTTTTTTATGAGAAGCGCTGCCCGAGCCATCGGCCCGACTGGATAAAAACCGCCGCGATTTGGAGCGAGGGGAATAACGAGAACATCGACTTTTGCGTGGCGGGAGACGCCGCCACGCTCGGCTGGCTGGCGAACCTGGCGAGCCTGGAACTGCATCCTCTTCTGGCCCGCGGCGATAAGCCCGATCGGCCCACCGCCATGGTTTTCGATTTCGACCCCGGCCCGCCCGCCGGCGCGCTGGACTGCGTGAATGCCGCCTTGAAAATGCGCGAGGTGCTGGACCACCTAGGCCTGCAAAACTTCCCCAAAACCTCCGGCGGCAAAGGGATTCATCTCTGGGTTCCCCTCAACACGCCTGTCACCTTTGATCAAACCAAGCAATTCGCCCATGGCATCGCCTTGTTGATGGAACGGCAAAACCCAAAGGAAATCACCTCGAACATGAGCAAGGCGTTGCGAAAGGGTAAGGTCTTCATCGACTGGAGCCAGAACGATTCGCACAAGACCACCGCCAGCGTCTATTCGCTTCGCGCCAGAGAAGAGCCGACGGTGTCAACGCCGGTGACATGGGAAGAGATGCAAGCCGCCGCGAAGAAAAAGGACGCGTCAAAGCTGGTGTTTCGGACGGATGAGGTATTGAAGCGGGTGAAGAAGCTGGGGGATTTGTTTGAGCCGGTGTTGAAGTTGAAGCAGAAGCTGCCGAAGCTATCTGGTGAATGAACACGATGGCGAGGCTCGATTATGAATGAGCAAAGTTTCGCCCTTCTTTGGAATCCTCGGCCAATGTCCCGCTGGCAGCTCACGTCTTAAAAATCTCCCCGAGGCGTAAAACCAGCCCCGGAAACATTGACGGTTTCACTTCGTCTTCGCCCTTCCCATCGGCATCGTTGTCGTATGTCCCATTGCGCAGCACCAGACAACTCAGCGTCTTTTTGAACGGATCGAGAATCCAGTAGTTCTTCACGCCAAACTCGGCGTACCAGCGGCGCTTGGTTTTATGATCGTGCTGTTCGTGCCCCGGGCTGACGCATTCGATGACAAGCGTCGGCGGAATCAGGATGCGCGCTCGCTGGGGATCCCTCCGACCGGCCGCGAGCGCCGCGGCTTGCTGTTGCCTCTCCTCTGAGAGAGTGAGAAAGGCGGCATCTGCTCGTAAGACGCGATCCTCGTCAACCACGATCTCGACCTCGGTGGCGAAGCTGCCGATTTCGTCCCCAATATGCCGGACAACCCGGAAGAGAAGCCGCTGGAGCACTTTGCCGCCGATGTAATAGGCTGGAGGCATCGTCGTCAGCACTCCCTCGACAATTTCGTAGCGCCCCCGGTCCCATAGCCGCTCAGTCTCCGGATCATTCAGATCTGAATGGGTCCAGCCTGTAGTGCCGGGGATGAAAGGGCGAACTTCTGTCTCAATTGAAACCATGTCACCTTATTATAGGGATCGGAAGGCGCCAATTGCGAGCATTTTTCGTTCGGGATGATGACAGCGCGTACATAAATGTCATGGACGATTATGCCGGTTCGCCCGCATTCCGGGCATCGATTTGGGCTTTCGCGAAGATCATAGCCGCAATTGCGGCAGTGGTCGGACAGAAGCCGCTCCAACTGCCGTTTCAAACGATGCCGCGCGATGATGTTCCATACCAGGGCGCCTTCGACGCACATCGTAATGATGCCAGCCACAACCCGGGCGGGCCGCGTCAGCGAAACCGGGCTGGACATGGCATCGACGCCCATTGCAAGCACGCCGACCATGATATAAATGGCAACGGGCCCCGGCAGCAAGAATCTGATCTGCCGTCTTAGGTTCGCTTCGTTTTTCAGTGCAGGCACCATTTCATCTCGATTAACTGCGACTGCGGCTGCCGAAGATTTGCTTCGCCGGCAGCAGTGCCAATAGCACGACAAGCCATGAGCAGGGGATGCTTACCCACCACGCATCGTGGGCCATGCTGGTGAAGAAGTGACCATATCGAAAGCCGGCGAATTGATAGGTGGGGGTCATTGGTTCTTCATCTGCTTCCAGCCGGGCCTCGGCCCATTGGCCGAAATAAAAGAACAAGCCGCTGTCGGTCACCTGAGGCTGGCATTGCAGGGCGAGCCTTCCTTGCTGCACCCAGATGACATCGAAGGAATGGTGTGTGCCGAATGTCGCGCCGCTGGCCCACCAATAGCTGCGCACCCAAAACACTGCCGTTGCGATCAGGAGCAACAGCGAAATCCATGTCAGCACGTTGAGCAGGATTCGTTTCATGCCGATCCCCGCAGCTTACAATCCGAGCATATTCGCCAT
>DASRRM010000304.1:0-18509 GCA_035695715.1 Tepidisphaeraceae bacterium | reverse complement strand
TCACCGGCTCATCGGTTGGGCCGCTGGCGATGGTGTTGTTGTTGCCATCGCCGTTGTAGGTGGCAACCCAGTAATCGTTGGCGCTGGCCGTGGCGGTGTAGCCTGCCGAGGTGGCGGTGCCGCCGGAGAGCGCTTCGGTGTCGCTGAACAACAGCGTGCTGCCGTTGTAGAGGGCGAAGGTCACGTTGCCGCTCGGATTATATCCACCAGTGACCGTGGCCATATCGGCGATCGTGGCACCCACCGTGGCGCTGGCCGGCTGCTGAGTTGTGTTGATGCCTGGTGTGGCCTTGGTGACGCTCACCGGCTCATCGGTTGGGCCGCTGGCGATGGTGTTGTTGTTGCCATCGCCGTTGTAGGTGGCAACCCAGTAATCGTTGGCGCTGGCCGTGGCGGTGTAGCCTGCCGAGGTGGCGGCGCCGCCGGAGAGCGCTTCGGTGTCGCTGAACAACAGCGTGCTGCCGTTGTAGAGGGCGAAGGTCACGTTGCCGGTTGGATTGTACCCGCCGCTGACGGTCGCCATATCGGCGATTGCCGTTCCCACCGTGGCGCTGGCCGGCTGCTGGGTGGTCTTGATCGTCGGAGTGGCCTTGGTGACGCTCACCGGCTCATCGGTTGGGCCGCTGGCGACGGTGTTGTTGTTGCCATCGCCGTTGTAGGTGGCAACCCAGTAATCGTTGGCGCTGGCCGTGGCGGTGTAGCCTGCCGAGGTGGCGGCGCCGCCGGAGAGCGGCTCATTGGCGTCGGTGAACAGCGGCGTGCCGCTGCCGCTGGCGTTGTCGTAGAGGTTGAAGGTGACCGTGCCGCCGGGATTGTACCCGCCGGTGACGGTGGCCTGGTCGGCGATCGAAGTCCCGACGATTGCAGTGGCCGGCTGCTGGCTGGTGTTGATGGCCGGGGTGGCCGGGGTGATGGTCACCGGCTCATCGCCGTTGCCGCTGCTGACGATGCTGTTGTTGCTGTCGCCGTTGTAGGTGGCGACCCAGTAATCTTTGCCAGTGGCGGTGGTGGCGGTGGGGATATAGCCCGCCGAGGTGGCGACGCCGCCAGAGAGCGGCTCATTGGCGTCGGTGAACAGCGGCGTGCCGCTGCCGCTGGCGTTGTCGTAGAGGTTGAAGGTGACCGTGCCGCCGGGATTGTACCCGCCGCTGACGGTGGCTTGGTCGGCGATCGAAGTCCCGACGATTGCAGTGGTCGGCTGCTGGCTGGTGTTGATGGCCGGGGTGGCCGGGGTGATGGTCACCGGTTCAACCGGGCCTGTGGAACCGGCATGGTTACTATCGCCGCTATACACCGCAATATATGAGTAGTTGCCAACCACCAATGCAGCGGTTGCGGACGACTGTGGCACGGCTCCGGCATTAAGCGTTACCATCTGATCCACGTGAGGTCCCGCGCCGTTCATCGTGTTAAAGAATTCGTAAGTCACCGTACCCGTGGGCGCGGGAAATCCATTGACCACTGGCGTAACCGTCGCGGTGTCATAAACCGCAGTGCCTGCCGGCTGAGTGCCGCTGATCACTTGATTTGTCGCGGCATTGGTGATCGCCGTCGTTACGGGGCTCGGAATACTGATACTTAGCAATTGTCGTATCTCTAAATGCTCAATCGTCACAGCCCTGGCTGCGGCGCGCACTATAACATCCCCTTTGCGAGTCCGCGGTAAACGGTGCGAATTAGTCCGAACGAACGATTCCTTGACGGAAGGGTTATAACGAAGCATTTATGTCCTCCTTATTTCGACAAATCTGCGTGAAACAATCGGCGCACGAAGCACGCCTTTATGTTGTTGCCCTTATGTTGTTGCCCTAATACTGCATCAGGCTAAGGTCGCGCGTACCAGGAGTCTGTCCCAATTATTGTGGCTGCTGCCACGTTGAGAAAAATTAAGACTGACCGCACAAATATTCGCGCGAACGATAAGCTTGAGAATTGGAATGACGGAAGGAAGAACCCACTACCGGAAGCCCCGGAAATACCAACCCTTTCACCCAAATCCCACACACCGACCATAGGATAATGTTTTTTCCTCTAAAGTCCAAAGAAAAACCGCAGCAATTTATTGAAAATCTCTGCTAATCCTGTTTACAAAAGGGATTATGACCAAACCCGTGGACGGCTGGATCTGATGCCCCTCCCATCATGGCCTCAATCGGCACGGGTTGTCCCGCCGCCCGGAAATTGCGCCAAAGCCAGCGAAAACCGATCACTCAAAAAATAAGGCCCACTGCCGACGGCAATGGGCCTTTGTCGATCATCCCGTCGGCTTAGAGCCGACACGAGTTCAACTCATTAATTGGCAATCCTGCTATTATGATGGTTTCTGCTTTAGTTTCTCGCGGAGTATGTCGTAGCGTTTTCGCATTTCTGGTGAAATTTTGGCGAAGCCCGGCAGTCCCTCGATCTGCCGCATCTCGGCTTTTACACTTTCAATTTGCCCAGAACCACCGCCGTCGAGGACGGCCGCCAAAAGATTCATACGCCATTCGAAGTTCTGAGGATCGAGCCGCTTCGCTTCCTTCAAGCTCTTGATGGCGCCGGGAAAATCCTTTCGCGCGATCTGGATGCTGGCCTGAGTATCAAGAAAATTCGGCACTTCGGGATGAAGGGATATGGCCTTGGTTACCAACTGTTGTGCTTCAGTAAGATGATCCCCATCCTTTAGCAGAACCGATGCGAGGTTGTTTAGCGCAATGGCATTGTTGGGATCATTTTTCAATACGCGCCGATAGGCATCCTGTGCGCCATGCCAATCAGTTGTGACCTCGCAGGCCATTCCCAAATCCATGATGGTTTGCGTTGGAGCATTGGACGGTTGGGCAAGAGCCTTTAATTGCGCGACTCCCGTCTTTTCGTAGCCGGGATTATTCCATCGCATACCAATAATCACCCAGGCATTTGCCAAAGTCGTTTTCTCCAGCGGTTGATCCGGCGTCACCGTCGCCACCCGCTCCAGCCAGGCTTGGGCGCGCTGCGGATCGCCCACACTGCGCGTGGCCAGCGTTACCCAAACACTGCGCGTTCGTGAGGAATCTTTCAATAGCGGTCCAAGAAGCTTTTCGGCCTCGTCGGGCTGCTGGTTGGCAAGCAATCCCTGGGCACGGATAAGGATGACGGCACTGAATTTGTCAGGATCCTTCACGGCCTGATCCAGGTACGGCTCAATTTGCTTGCTGGCGGCCGAAACATCCTTCAAATTGAGTTCAGCATGGGCAATCGCCAGATCGGCATCCAATGCCTCGCCGGAATCCCGCCGGCGCCATTCGCGCGCCGCACCGAGAGCTTCATCCCAACGATGCGCGGAACTGAGAACGCCAGTTTCCATGCGCAAAGGTTCAACTGCCGATGGGAAGGTTTGGACGGCGCGTGTTGCGATGCGGATGGCTTCATCCGTTTGTCCGCTATCGATAAAAAGCTCGAGCGCGACCATTTGCAACGCCAGCACATGCGGATTGTCGTCTGCCAGACGGCGAAGTTTGGCGGCCGTTTCCTTCGGAAGTTCCTTCTGTTGTGTTGCAGCGACGACATCGCGGATCGCCTCAAGGACGGGCGCGTTTGCGCTGGAATCGGCCACAAGAGCCATAAGCAAGGGCCGCGCGCTGACAAGTTTTCCAGCCGCTTTGATCAAAGCGGCGTTCTGCTGAAGAACGGCAAACTGGCCGGGACTGGCAAGATTGCCCGAAGCCTCCTCGGCGGCGGCGAGTCCCTCGTCTATCATTCCCTTTCCAAAGTAGTAGCCGACCAACTGTTGCCAAACGGCCGCCTCCTTCGGGGCGGCCTCGGCAGCAGTGCGGAAATGTTTCAAAGCGCCGTCGGGGACACCGTGGCGCTCGGCGAAGTTGCCGAGGATCGACTCTTTGACGCCCGGCGGAAGCTTAAGGCTGCTGAGCGTCTCAAGCGCACTGTTCGCTTCGCCCATATGGCCTTGCGATGCGTAGAAATCAGCAGCAAAGCTTACAAACGGGGCAGTCGGTTTCTCCATCAGCCGGTGACAGATTTCGGCGGTCTTATCGGGTTGATCGAGGCGACGGTAGAGGCTCGCCAACATTAGATCGGGAGGCAGCGGTTTATCTTTTGGGTAGACTCGCTGGAGTTCTAACAACGCCTGGGAATAATCTCCCTGTAAGGCCAAAAGCGCCGCCGCCCGGCGCATCGTCGCGATGTCCAAAGTTTTGCTTCGGCAGGCACGGTCAATGTATTGCCTTGATCGGACAGGGTCACCTCGCGAATGGAATTGCTCGGCCACCTCGATTGCCAGGCCCGCGATATCCGGTTGCGCATCGGACGCCGCTGCGAGTTGGTTAACCGCGCTGGCGACATCGCCAATTTTCGTATAGTACGTGGCGAGGAGTAGGTGGGGCTCGGCCATTTCGGGGGATTTGCGGATCACATCGCCAAGGATAATCGCGGCCTGTGTCGCTTCGTCTTTTCCGGCTTGCAAATCCCATCGGGCACGCAGCAGCCGCAAGGAGATACTGTCGTCACCCAATAAGGCGACAAGGCGATCGATGGTTCGTCCAACGAAGCGATGATCGCTTTGGACGGATTTTGCCGACGCAGCACCCCATTGCAGTTTGACGTCCTGGGGATGAGCATCACCCAGTGCAATCCATTCGTCCTTAGCGCGCGGATCGCTGCTCAAATCAAGATATCGCGCCCAGGCGATTTTCCACGAGACATCTTGGCCGGGATGCGATGCCTGGGCTTGTTGCAGCAACGCCAATCCTTCGGGGCCGCGATTGTGCCCGTAAAGCCATGTGGCGCGGGCAAAGGCGATTTCCAAGGAGAATCCGTGCGCTTTTTCGCAGGCAGCCCAGCACGCCTCTTCCTGGTTCAAAGCAGAGACCTCGCTGATCCGCGCCAATGCTAACAAAATTCGCTCGGGCGGCGCCGGGGCCAAGGCCAACGCTTTTTGAATGACGTCTTTGGCATCAGCCAATTTCTGTTCCTTGACGAGAACGCGGACCTGAATTGGCAATAAGAGCCTGTCGTTGGGGAACTTCTTTTGGATGGCGGAAATCGTGGTCAGCAGATCGGCTGCATCAGGCGATGCGCCTGCAGGTAGATTTGCCGCAGTAGCCGCAACGACACTGACGACCGCGTCATGATCATTGGGAGCTCGGGCTGCCGCTGCCTTCGCCGACGCAAGGGCGTCAGCGTTACGGCCACCAGCCAGGAGCGACTGGGAGGTTTTCACGAACGGACTGGCCCATTCCGGCGCCGCTCGCGTTGCTTCAACCCAGGCCATCGAAGCCTTGTCGTGCGCCGCAGCATCTGCATAGGCGTCGCCAAGGTCATTGAGCAGAATCGGATTAGAGGGACTAACCGACAGTGCATCGCGCAGCGCCGCAATCGTTTTCACGGGATCGACCGACTCATGGAGCACCGTCGCGCGCAACGCCGCCGCCCACTTTGCTGCAGACGGTTCCGCTTGACCGCGCCTGTTCAAATCGGCAATGAGTTGACCGGCGTCGGACGTGCGGTTCAATTTCGAGAGCGCCCATACCCGCAGCGCAAGAATTTCCAGGTCGCTATTGCTGGATTTCGGATCCAGGTCAGCGGTTTGATCGACCAACGCCGCAAACTGCTCGGTTTCGAACATTCGACGGAGCCATAAGCGTTTGAGGCCACGATCAGAGCTTGTCTTTGCCGCTTGCTGAATTACTTTAAATGACGCGTCGAAAAGCTGAAGGCTGTCCAGCTGCCTGATCAACATGCTCGTATAGACGGGATCGACCACCGGACGATTCACCAAGGGCATCGCAAATCCGGTCGCGCCCGCACGGTCACCCACCAAAGCTGCGGCGATACTCTTAAGCAATTCAAAACGAGGATCGTTCGGATGCTGGATCGAGAGTTGTTTGGCGTAGACTACAACGCCTTTGGTGTCTCCCTTCTTTAACATGATCTGCATCTGCAGAATCCGAATCTCCAGATCCAGCGGAAGTTGCTTTGCCAGACTCGCGAGAGTGGTTTGCGCATCCTCGAATCGCTGCAATTGCATCAGGGCGATTATTTTGCATCGCAAGGCATGGGGAACATCTGCCGAAGCGTCGCTCGCCGCGGCGGACGAAGGGTGCGAGGCGATCTCGTCAGCCAGCGCGATGGCTTCGGTATTGAAGTGCACCTGGATGTAGAGGTCGAGCAAATCGCGCTGCGCCTCGGCACGCTGCGATGCGGGAAGGTTCGCGCCCAGTTCCAATGCGCGGCGGTAAAGGCCGATGGCTTGTCCCAAATGACTCCCGTCAGGCTCTACGACTTTCCGGCGCGCCTGGGCGTACTGCAGCAAAATGTCCACGTCATTGGGATTGCGCGATAGGTACTTGCCTAGATCCTTCAGCGCAGTTGGATAATCGCCAGCCGTCATCGCGGCCAGGCCATCCGCTTTTCCGCGCTGCGCGGTTCTGCGCAAATACGCCAGGCGCACGGCAGCCGCGCCCGCGACAATCACCGCGATGCTCAGCGCGGGAATCAGTATGAGGAGAAGGCGGCGTCGAGTCTTGTCACGTATCTTCATGATCTCACCGTTCTACGCGCCACCACAGCCAGGGTTTGCCAGAGCAGCTTTATGTCAACAATCCAGTTCATCGATTCCACGTACTCGATGTCGTACTTGATCCATTCTTGAAAATCGCGCCCGCGAAGCCGAGTTCTGCGCACCTGCCAAAGACCCGTGATGCCAGGGCGTACGCTGAGGCGGGCTTCCCGCCATTCGGGGCAATATCGGTTTTCCCCACGCGGGCTAGGACGAGGCCCGACGACTGACATTTGACCCAGAAGCACGTTGATGAATTGCGGCACTTCGTCGAGGTGGGACTTGCGGAGAATACGCCCAACGCGAGTAATCCGGGGATCATTTTCGATGAAGAATTGCGGACCATCCGCCTGGTTCATCGCAAGCATTTCAGCCGTCATTTGTTGAGCATCTTTGCGCATCGACCGAAACTTCCAGCACCGAAAAGTGCGCCCTTCCAAGGTCTCCCGCTCGTGGCCGAAGAAACAAGGCGATCCATCCTCGAGGAATATCGCCAGCATGACGATCGGGTAGAATGGCAGCGTCAGCATTAAACCCATAAGCGAGAATAACACATCGAACAGGCGTTTGGTCGTTCGATATACAGAAGAGAGGGGCCGGCGGATGTTCAGACGATCCCCGCTTCCCGTCGGTTCGATATTCGCCCATTGTAATTCATCGGGCACAGGTCGCGTCTCAGGATCGTCCCACAGAACCGCCGGTCCCACTACAACGCCTGTGTTCAACAACTTGCGGCCCGCCCCCACCCATACAGGACCGACAATGCGGGCATGCCCATTCACTTCCGACGTGCTATCGGCCCATGCTTTGGACGCGGTCTTGCTTGCGCGGGATATGGTGGCACTGGGATACTTCCAGATGCCGACCAGATCTTCGACGAATTGCGAAGTTTCGTTCTCGATGTTCCGGCGATAGATTCTTGCCGGCGAACTTCTCGTCTCTCGATACGTGGAAGGAACCGCTGCACGCATTTGCTGCCAGCCGTTCGAGACGCTTCGTGCGGTCTGCCAGGCTTCAGCGAGTTCCCTTTCGCAGGTGAGGCCCACGCGCGTGGAGATTACCTGTCTCACTTTGTATCGCCGCTCAAATCGAACGAAATCCCCTTCATTGTTCGCGGTAAGGATTTCGCGATAGCCAAGATTCCGCTTCGCATGGACTCGAAGCAATAGCAGATCCGGTTTCGTCCAGTTCATTAATTCGATCCAATTCTGAAGATCGAACAAGAACAGTTCACGAGGGTCAATCAGCAGGAATAGCTCTGCCTTGCGATCGATCTGCGTGCGCTGTCCGGCGCGCGCCACCTGAACGCCACGCGATGCCCAGAACCGATCATGCAGCGCGAGTGGTTCAAGTCCCCAGATGGTATGCACGGTTGCTGATGAATTACCCAGCGTTTCAGTCAGCAGCATTGTGATTCTCCGTTGCTTTTTCCGATCCATTGGTCGGCGGACGAACAACTGCTGAGACAAGCGACCCCAGGCGCCCGGCTCGCATGGCTATATCGCCGGCTTCCTGTTCAAAACTCGCCGAGCGAATTGATACCGTGCTTGACGATGAACCATAATTTGCAAATGCAACATCTTGTAACGTCGCGCGGTTAAAAACCAGGCCGGCGAAGCGAACGCCCAGCGAATACAGCTGCTTCACCGCATGCCTCACCGCCGGAGCCCGTCCGTCGCGGGCCACAGTAAGCACGACATCGTCAACCTCGCGCACGACGATGGAGGCTTCCAGGCTGCCGAGAATCGGTCCAGTGTCAACGAGCACGACATCAAAAAGGCGGCGTGCTTCATCCAGGATTCTTCGAAATGCCTTGGGGGAAACCTGGGTTGTATCTTGCTCCGTCGCGGCGCCAAGAGGCAAAATGTACAGGCCTTTGGCAAGAATCGGCGAAACGCAGGTTGAGAGGTGATCGCCGCTAAGCGCATCCAGCAAACCCACCGAACTCTGTGCTGCCGCCGCGACCGCGCGATGAACGTTCGATTCCGTCACGTATCCTGATTCAATCAAAACGTCTGCAAGTTTCCGACGTGACGAGCGAGCTTCCTGGCGCGCTTCTCTAAGTTGGATGTCAGTTATCAATTTGTCACGTCTCAGCAAAATACCAATGTCCCTGCGGACAATCGCATCCAGACGCCTGGTCAATCCGCCGCCGACGATGTCGCAATCAATCAGCAATGTTCGCGACCCGGCGGTGGCAAACGAAAGTCCCAGTGCGAGCGTCAAGCTCGTTTTTCCATCGCGGGCATTGGAGCTGGTGATTCCGAATACACGGCTTATGCCCCCACGGCCGGTATCCAGCAAGTTACGAATCTGGTGGACGCAATGGGCCGCCTGCGATTTCCGATCGGCATCTTCCAGGTTTTCTGGCAGCACGGGTAACACGCCCAGCATTCGCAGGGACGGCTCGAGTTGTTGGATGTGCAAAACGCTACGGATTCGGCGATCGAGAAATCCCAAAAGTGCGACGATAGCAAAGCCCGATCCCAATCCTCCGACGCCCGCCGCGGCTGTTATTGGACCACGTTTATTTTTATGCGGCGTGGGCGGCGTTTCGCCGTAGCTCAGGATGCTGATTCGGTTGGCTGTCGTCGCTTCAAGGGTGAGTGCTTCGTCCTGTCTTGTCGCTTCATCCAAAACCCGTCGCGCCGCTGCTTCCTGCCGCTTCAAATCCTCTAACCGCATTTTCTTTTTCTCCCATTCAGCCGCCTTTTCAATCGCCGTCTTATAAAGCGCAGCGACCTTAATCTGTTTTGCCTTAAGTTGAGGCACTGATTGTGCCTGCTGGCCGCGAATGACGGGAGCAATGGGTGAGCGGTTTGGATCGTCAGCCTTGGCCTGATAATATGCCAACAGCTTATTGATTTTTTCGTCCAGGCTCTTTAAGGCCGCACGTTCGAGAAGAATCTGGCTGTTGCTTTCCCCCAATTGCGAGCGCAACTCTGCCAAGTGCGTCAAATGCCCATCTTCTTCCTGCAAATAGGTGCTCATTCGGCGATCGATCGCCGCCACGTCTTCGCGGGTTAACACGACGGTGCTCGGCTGGGTTGAAGGTGCAGTCGTGGGCGCACGATTTGTTGGCGCTGGCTCTGCGAGCACAAGCTCCAGAGCTATTTGCTGTTGTTGGATGTCGAGGCTATTGGCATTCTCCTCCAATACTTGACATCGGCCCGTTAAGTCATCGGTACCGGCATCGTCCGTGATTTCCTGAATCTGCTTGACGATATCTTTGACTTTGCCGTCTTGGGTGAATTTGTATGCCTCAAGCTTCCGCAATCGGTCGGCGTCAGCTTTGTTCTCTATTTCCCGGCTGATAGCCTCGTATGCGCGAAGGATTGACGCTACAGCGGCTTTTGCCGCATCTTCACTCCGGTCGGTGGCCGTGATAGTTATTAATTCGCTGCCTTTTGTACGGTCCACAACGAGATCGTCGGTCTTCACGCTATTGGGACCGAGGCCCACCGGCTTCCTGCCGATGGCCGTCCAGGCGGGATCGAGGCCGGCCGCATCCAAAACGCGCTGGCTTTGCACCAGCGATGCCTGAAAATCCACGAATGTATCGAAATTGGGAAGCATCCCATTCTCATCACTTTGATACAGAATCTTCCCCACATAAGGCTGTATCCGCACCCATCCCACGATTTCGTATTTCGCCGGGACGAAAATCCATGAAGCCGCCGCCGCGCCCATTCCGATTAATAAACCGAGAATTATCGCATATCGATATCGTCCATATAGCAGGACGTGCAATCGCAGCAACGGATTTTCGCCGGCCTTTTGCTCAGGCTCGCGCTCATCCTCCTGTGGCACTCGCACAACGGCAGTGGAAACTACGGCGGGAATATTGTCGCTCATTGTTGAACGTCTCCAGCGAGGATCGCACGAATGGTCGGCTGGTTGGCCTTCACAAGTGACCGAAAAATCTCGTCGCGCTGGTCTTGGGACAGGGTCGTACTCATGAGAATCTGCAACTGTGCCGCGCCAAACATGCGCCTGCGTGGATCGCGCGCCGAGGCATAAACGCCTTCCATATCGCGGCAAGTTGTACCATTGGGTAAAATCATGAAATCATAAATGATCATCGAGGTTAACTCCTCGGGACGCGTTGACGAAAACGTGTATGCTGTTCCATGAATTTCCAAATCATCAATCTGCCAGTCCCGGCTCGTGCTATCCACCGCCCTAAAACCATGGGCGGCATAACAAATCGGCGGGTAGTGGCCGAACAAATCACGAGCGTCACGGCATTGAACCAGGAGAAACGTGGCTTGTTCGCCCGTCGTGATATTGGTGAATTTTCTGGAAATAGTCGCATTCGGACGAAGCATCGTGATCGCCGCTTCGGGGACTGGAATCTCCTGCGAAACCCATGATCCAAAGTGTGTTGAACCTTCCGCGGCGATGGCGGAGACACGCCGATGATACGACTCAGCCCGCGCAGGAACTCGGAATAACGCCTGCTTCGCGCATGCCAGGCTGACTATCAGAACCGCAGCCAATCCCCAGCTCTTGAACTGATATTTTCCCACGCGAGTTCCTTTGCTTGCGCACATTTGTTTACCCGTATGCCAGGGTGAATTTTGATACGGGGATCATTGCCCATCGCAAAAGCCTGACGACTCCCAGTAGTGCCAGAAATCCGGCCGGAGGCATAAGCCATCCACTGATATCATGAAAGTGGTTTGCGGTGCTCAGCTTGCTGTAGCCGTACAGCCAAACCGTCGGAATTAACCGGACAATATTACAAATCACCGCCAACAGCGGACTCGCGATAACCATCCCCAGCCGGACGTAACCGCGCAAAGGGGAACTGAAAGCGATTGCGTAGCATACGAGCGTGAGCGAGAAGACCATTCGCAGACCATTGCAAGCTTCCTCAATCGCAACATCGACGCCATTAATCCGAAGTACAGTCCCCAATCGCTCGACCGGCATCCCAAGGATTTCGCAGCAATTGGCCGTAATATTGGCAGTGATTCCCTCCAACGGAATCGCAACCATTTGCCGTAGACGGCCCGGAAACGGAACCAGGAAGACCAAAATTAAGAATGCGGGCGCAAACTGAACTAAAATATCCTTGCCCAACACACCGATGATGCATCCCACAAGTACAATCACCGCACCGAGATGCCATGGAAACTGGATGACATAGATACCGCCAAAAAGATAAATCACGCTGCCGATGATTATGAAAATCGGACCCAATAAAAGTCCGGTTGGCGTGCACCGCCGGAGGCGGCCCCTGCGCATCCATGCAAGCCAGAGCGCGATCGGCAAAACGAGCCAAACGTGGCTCGATTCTTCGTCCTTGTTAACGATTTCAAAAATATCCCGCCATGCGTCCCATGTTGCAGCGACGCCAAGGGTTAAAAGCACGATGAGTGCGACCGGGTGCCAGACCGTCCACTGCCGTTTGGATGCTATTTTATTGGATGGCATCGGCTATATTCGTTTCTAGTTCGTTCCACTTACTACCTGGTCAACTACAATCTGGCCTGGGCCAATGCGCGCTCCCCGCCCAACAACCGACCGAACAACCACTGCTTCACGCTCAACAGCCGCACCTTCCAAGACAACAGAATCATGAATAACCGCCGACGGTGCAACCACAGACCCTTTTTCCCGAATGGAAAATCGCGATTGCCATCGCTCATTCTTTTCACCGGCAACAGATCGGTTGTCCGTGTTCTTGCCATGGTAGCGCCGAAGCGCTACGGTATAATCGTGCAATGAATGTATGGGGGGCGACGTTACCCCGTGGCTCGAAACAACTTTCACCAATCGTTGACGCGCCATGGCTGGCACGACCTGTTCTTTCATGTCGTGAAATCCGATATCTGAGATCGCCCGGAGAACGCCGCATTTCAGCAGAATCAACCCGTTCGGAATACCGTCATTCTCATTCACCACATTGATTTCGCCTCCCGCAGCCGCCAATCTTTCGACGATTTGATGTAATTCTTCGAACAACAGCTGCGCGGCATTTGCGACCAACACCCAAGCCTCATCGTCGTAAATACTGCATGCGTCGCGCAGGATGCCACCCGTGCCTCGATATTCCGAACGGTCGCGCTCCACCGACAGCGGCACCCCGGGAATAACAGGCGGCAACATCGGCGTCGGAGCCAGCCGATCCAGCAACACTCGTATCGGGAGGTTGTCGCACCCCCACTTCTCGCCAAGCTGTGCCACCTCATCACGCCAGTGAGCCAGCAATGAACGGGTCGCATCGACAGGCAAATCCAGACGACTCCTTCCAATCCGTTTGGCCAGATCGGTCGTTCGCAATCTGCCGGCCAATAGAATCACCGATGCAAGCCTTGATTTGATCGTTTGGGTAGCCGCCTGGCTACGTAACGGTGAATCAAACCGGTCCGCCAGGTCAACCCCTCGATTACCCCATTTTTGCGGCTCACCCAATAAGTCATCCCCGACGGATCCATCCCAAACGTCCGCCTGGTGGCCCGGCATGCCGGATATGGCGACCAATGCGGGACGCAATGGTTGCAAATTCGATCGATGCTTTGTTTGCTTATGCTCAACATCAACCAAATTCAGTGGGTCCACTTGCAGCTTGCCTTCAACGAGAGGCAATTCCAGTTTTTGCCCATTCACGAACGATCGAAGGGTGGAAAGGAGTGACGGGCACGCGCAAACGGGAAGCCGCTCTGTCGCCTGGTACTTGTTCAGAAATTCAAGCTTTTCGAGTAACTCCGTCTCATCAAATGCGACGAAAATACGACCCTGGGCCAACAGTTTTTTGGCCGTGGCAAGCTGGTGGTCATTGCGATGCTCGCCTAAGGCTGCAAGCCGCGGCATCACCAATACCGGCCGGCCCAATTCAAGTGCCGTCAGGATCGATCCCATCCCGGCGTGCGCCACAACGACGTCAGCCTGTTCCGTTTTTTTGCGGCACTCATCCGCATCCAAAAACTCCGCGAATGGCATGCTTTTGGGACGATACTTCGCCGGACCGATCTGCGCAAATGCATCGGCGTACGGGCGCACACTCGCCCACTCGTCGACGGTTTTCACCAATCGATCGAACGGCAACTGCGTCCCAACCGTTACGAATATCATAAAACAGATCCACAAAAATGCGGGCCGTCCGGCTGGGCCAGGTGCGGCCATTGCGTGAGCCACAAATCAGCGTGCTTGCCTATGCTCTGACCCGATAGCGAGACCTTCTCAACGTTCGCAATGCTATCCACCCAAACCGTTTTGGCGCCTAACAGCTTCCCAATCCGCAATGCAAAATACCCTACCGCCGCCCCCGTCGATATCACGATGTCCGGCCTCTCCCTCAGTACAATCACCAATACCTTCAGCGCCATCAGCATCAGGCCAAGCTTATTCCACCGGCTTGCATCCTTGATCGCGTAAAACCGCGCCGCCCCGACCTGCGCCCTGTAGCTGGCAAGCGTCGTCACATACGCCAGATCGTGCTCGGCAAACGCCGGCGTGGCGCGCAGAAGTTGCACCCAATGTCCGCCGCCGGACGCAACTGCCAATACCCGTTTTCGGGCAGGATCCTGCTCGGTTGTCAAGTTTTCCACATGAACCCCGTACTTCGCAATCCCACGAAACGTTCGCCGCAAAATTAAGCCGTATCGATTAAACCTGAAGAAAACCCACGACCCGCCCCGCAAGCCATTAACGTACTTATAAACGCTGCCCCGACGACAAGGTTCGGCAATGGCTGGATTTTGCGGCAAACTCCCGCCGCCGCCGCCAGACCTCGCGCCATTGCGCCCCGGAATTCTGCCCCGACCCCCCCACCAGGCCCGCCGCCTCCAATACCGCCATCCGGCTCAATGCCCATAATTCCAACATCACAATCCCAAACCACGCCGTGCCCGGCTTCCAGTGCTTCCTGATCAACTGTGCCTTCGCCGCAAACAACTTCACCATCTTATCCGACCGCACCTTCTCCGACTTCCCCCCATAATGAATCAACTTCGCCTCCGGGCAAATCCTGCATCGGCTTCCCGCCTCCCAAGCCCGAATGCACAAATCCGTATCCTCCCCGTACATGAAAAACGATTCGTCAAATCCCCCCAATCGATCCCACAGCCCACGCCGAATCAGCAAAAAACACCCCGTCACCGCATCCACCTCCCGGCTGCTGTCCCGTTGCCAATTCCCCAGCGATTCGGGGTTAAACAACGCCGATTTCCGCATCAGCGACGACAACCCCATTCCCATGCAGAACAAACTCCACGGCGTCGGCCTGCCATGACACGAATTGCGGTCCAGCCGCATGTCGGCGCTGAATGTCCGCCCGCCAACAATCCCCACCTCCGCATGTTCCCTGGCAAAGCCCACCGCCTTCTGCACGGCCCCGTCTAATATAACCGTATCCGGGTTGAGCAGCAGCAAAAACTCACCATTTGCCTGCCGGGCCGCCAGATTATTCCCACCGGCAAACCCAATATTCGTTTCCAGTGCTATAAGCTTCACCTGCGGATAGGCAGCACGAATCGCCTCGGCCGACCCATCGGTCGAAGCATTGTCCACGACAACGACTTCGAATTCGACGCCCGCCGTTTGCTCGTACACAGAACGGAAACACGCGAGCGTTAATTCTCGCGTGTTAAAGGAGATAATCAGGATGGAGACGTCCACTTACAATAAGTTGTTAGTTGTCAGTTGCTGGTTGCCGGTTCGCTGCGCCGCCGCCACACGCTGGCGCGAGGAATCATCCCGCTCCCACTTTCGATGGTCCCCGAAATAAAACCGCCGATAACCGAGCGCTCGCGACAGCATCCGCACGTACAAATAAACCGCAACACGTGCCCACCACCCCGGCTTCTTCAGCAATCCCACCAGCGCTCGCCCATGTCCATCTTGCTTGTTCGCAAACAGCTCAGGAAACCGCGCCCGCAACTCATAATCTCCAAAATACGCCCGCGTCTTGATCTTCACCACGCCGCCCAGCGTCTTCGGCGGCGTCACCGTAAACCGGCACGTCTGCACCGTCATCCGCTCATGCGGCTGAAACTGCAACCGCACGTACGCATCGTCCGCCGTGATGTCGGGAAACTTCCCGAACCGCGCCCGCCCCGCCTCCGACAGCGCATACACCCCCGACCCGATCATCCCATTGCGGCAATAAGGCAACGCCGACCAAACTTCGTAAAACGCGCGCACGGCCCACGGCCGATCGCTCAGGTCAAACTCGATCAACGGCGCCGCCGCCAACACCCCCGGCTCCCGCGCCATCGCCGCAGCCACCTCCGCCACCGCCTCGCCCGTCAGAATCACATCCGCATCCACATAAAACCGCGGGAATCCCGAGGCAGCCGCATCCCCCAAATTCAATGCATGGCTCTTCGACGCCACTTCCGTCTCGATGACGGTCACACGATCCCCACCCGCCGCCCGCGCTCGCGCGGCTGTATCGTCTGTGCAGCCATTGCAAGCCACGACGATGGAACCAGGAGAAGCCGCGGCGGCCAACGTTCGCATGCAGCGGTCGATCACGCCGGCCTCGTTGTGCGCAGGGATCACAATGTTAGACAACGACTTCCCCTGTTACTGGATCAGCGAGTATCCCGAATTTCCCGACCTTGACACCCGACCGAATTACACGGGCCGGATTGCCAGCAACTATACTGCCGGGCGGAACGTCTTTGGTGACGATCGCCCCGGCCGCTACTATGCTTCCGTCGCCAATGGTAACGCCGGGAAGAATGATCGATCGCCCCCCGATAAAACAGTTGGAACCAATTCGTGTGTTGGTCTTTAGCGCCCGACACATGTCATGACTAAGGACCGCCGCGTCAAAGGCAATGTAAGAGTTGGACCCGATGTGAATGCCACGGGGATGAGTTTTGTCCAGCCTCACGCTAAGCGATATCACTGTGGTAGGACAAATGTCCATTCCCCAAATCTTCGTATACACAAGCCATCGTAGGCGAACACAGGACCGCTGAAGCCACAGCAACGAATTCAGACTCGATATCAAACCACGGCGATCATTCATATTGCGGCTTAAACGGGGACACGACGGCCGCGTCCTGTTTCTTGGTTTTGAATCTGCTTGAGTGTACTGCCTTTCGTGTTTCCAACTTCGCCGAAGCAATCAGCGCGAGATGCATGTTGAATAGCACCACAATTTGACCGAAATAAGAAACAGCCAAGAAGCATGCGGCATGGACCGCCAAGGTTACGCCGAGAGCCCAAAAAACTATCCGATCTAAATTGTTCGTTGCCGCCCGCGTCAATTTTCCCGTCTTAAGAAAAGAGAGCCAAATAATGGCAATGAACAAACCAAGGGTAATCACACCTCCGCGCAAACCTTCCAGTACGTACTGGTTGGTAATGTCAGTCAGGTAATGGCCCCATTCGTTCCCCCACGCCGCGTTAGAGACCATACCGAAGGCGAACCAGTCACCAAAATGCCGAATCGCGGCATCTGCAAGCATATAACGGTAATATCCTGTCGATCCCGCGACCAAGTTTATTCGGCCCAGCAAGCTCCACACCGGAGCTTTCATGACGATTTGAAGGACGCCCAGAAGCCCAAGCAGGCTCCAACGAACCGCCCGCATCTTGTTCCGGAGCTTAAACGCCAGAAATCCAAGAACTGTTACAAGGACGCCAAGGAGCGGCGTGCTTGACGCGCAAAGAATGATTATTAAAAGAGCGCATGCACAGCCAACCGCAAACAAGGTCCGCCACTTGGACTTTTCCCACAACATTGCGGCCATGAGCGGTAACGTGGACGCCCAAAACGTACCGGCGAGTATCGCGTGCGAGAATGCGCCCTGGCAACGGAATCGTCCTTCTCGCTCCGCCGTAATCTCCGGTACCCCACCAAAAATCGAAAAGGGATTGTAGCGAGTCGCGTGCTCGAACAAAAACGCGGCAACCACTGGAATCGCTAAAATCGCCTGCCATCGAACTATGAACTTAAGATCGTCTATGCTCGTAAATAAGCACCGAAAGGCGAAATACGCTCCCGCTGAGTCGATGCTTTGCCCCGTTTTGAACACGAACCCGGCGAAATTCGCCTGCTGGATTGTATACGCCGCCACCCCGCATGCGCACCACAGCAATACGAGGGTGTCGATGCGATTAAGTCGCAGTGAATGAATTTCGTTCCGCACTAAAGCGCGGAGAAGCCCGACGAGAACAAGAATGCGGAGGGCGTAAAGTGATGCTCCGAAAATTACGATGTCCTGGCCGGACGAAACAAAGCAGGCAACAAATAGCATCGCGGCCGCTGCCGTTCGCCTGGGACCGGCGAAGACTAGGATCGCCGCAACGGCCAGCATTACCATCGCAAGCGGATGAACATGGGTGTCGCGAACAATGCCGCCGTTCGCCCCCGCTTCGCTCGTCATCGACAGAATGTGCAAGCTTCACCTACTGCCAAAACATCGGCCGCATACTTGCACGCCACGATCTATTCTTCGAGATGAGGCTCACCACAAAAAATAGAAACATCTCCAACGGTAGGCGCAGCAGACCGACGAACTTCGCCCAGAGCTCGCCACGCACGAAAATACAATTGGATACCCTGCGCTTAGCCATTGCTAATGATCGATGAACTGCGGCAAAAAGGGTGGAGCGCTTTCGGCTTGCGACTAACAGAGTTTCGTGTAACTCCCATTCACGCCAAACAAAACGTCGAATCGAGTCGTGATGCGAATGAAAGACTCTCGCTTTTGGCCAGTACCAGCAACGGTACCCGCGGGTCAGAATGTTCTCGGTCCAAGCCCACTCTTCGCCCCCTTCACATGTTTCATCGTACGGAAATTCCTCCCATCGTTCGCGCCGAAGGGCCGCGCAAGCGTTCGAAAGCGGTATGCGTTTTTGAGAAGCGCCTGGCCCCGAGGAAAGGGCCTCGTCACCGAATCTGCGGATAAGTCGCGCGCGCTCATCAATTGGTGCGTTTATCTGCGGTATCTGCCTTCCATAAACAACTGCCACCGTCGGATCGTTAAACGGCACGAGCATTTCCGCGAGC
>DASRRM010000303.1:0-26918 GCA_035695715.1 Tepidisphaeraceae bacterium | reverse complement strand
CTCCTGCTCCCTCTCCCTCGTACTCGGGGGAAAGGGCTGGGGTGAGGGGCGATTCCTCAACCGGCTCAGTGAGCCAAAGTTCTGTAGGGTCCGCACCGCGGATCAATCCGGGCGGAACGGTCCGCAGTGCGGACCCTACGCGGACCGTCCCCTCACCAGAGCCTTCTCCCCTGAGTACAGGGGAGAGGGAGCAGGAAAAACACGGGCAGGCCGCCCGTGCCACTGATGAAGCCCGCACCCTCGGCATCCCTTTCCTCGACGTGGCCATCAACCCCACCATCCTTGACGGCAAGGGCGAGCGGATGAGCAAATCCAAGGGGAATGGCGTCGATCCGGTGGACATCATTCACAGCCATGGCGCTGATGCCCTGCGCTTCACGCTGACCAACATGGCGACCGAAACGCAGGATGCGCGGATGCCGGTGCAGGTGGTCTGCCCGCATTGCGCGGAAAGGCTGCCGAATCCTGATGGCAAAGAGCCGGAGATGATCTGCGGCAAATGCAAAAAGAAGCTCACCCGGCCGGTGAATAATGCGGCGGGTTCGCCGGATGCGCCGTTGGCGCGGATGACGAGCGAGAAATTCGATCTGGGTCGGAACTTCTGCAATAAGTTGTGGAATGCGTGCAGATTTGCGCTGTCGAATCTAGAGGGCACTGCAAGTGCGCCGCCTGCCGGGGGAGCCGGGGCGTCCCGCCCCGATGCGGACCGGGACGGTCCGGCTCTCGCGGCAACCGCGATCCCTATACATTCGGGCGCGTCGGGCGCAAACGCGGATCTATCGCTCGATCCGATGATGTTAACGCTCGCGGATCAATGGATCATCGCCCGCTTCCATCGCGCCGTGGAGGAATCCAACCAGGCGTTGAAGAATTATCGCTTCGACGTTTACGCCAAGGCGTGCTACGACTTTTTCTGGCGCGATTTCTGCGACTGGTATGTCGAGGCCATCAAACCCGCGATGAAAGACCCCGCCCGCGCGCCGCAAACGGGCGAAGTGCTGGCCGCCGTGCTGGATGGGGCGCTGCGGCTCATGCATCCGATGATCCCCTTCATCACCGAAACCATCTGGTGGCGACTCAACGACATCCGCCCCGCGCGGGGATTGCCTGGCTTGCTGGAATGCCCGCCGAGCAAGCGGCTGGTGCTGGCGCAGTGGCCGATGACGGGCAGCGCAAATGCATTCAAGACGCCGGGTCTTAGGTACTCCGAAGACCCGGATTCCGGTGCGACCAATCCATATCCCCGCGCGACCGATCCGGGTCTTCGGAGTACCTCAGACCCGGCGTCTTCGGACAAAGTCGATCACGCATCTTTGGGCAGCAACAACGCAGAAACCATCTTCTCCCGCTTGCAGGAACTAATCGTCGCCATCCGCACGATTCGCAACGATTACCAGGTGAACCCCAGGCAACTGGTCAAGGCGTCGATCAAAACCCCGGCCGATTTCGCCGCCCATATCGAGCGCAACCGCGAGATGGTCGAGCTGCTTGCGACCTGCGCGATCCAAGCCGTCGGCGAATCCATTCCCCCGGTAGCCAATGCAGTGACGGCCAGCGCGGGCGGGGCGGAGATTTTCGTGGAAGGGCTGATCGACCCCAACGCCGAGAAAGCCCGGCTGGAAAAAGACCGCGATGCAAAGAAGAAGCTGATCGACTCGATGAAAGGCCGGCTCAGCAATGAAGCATACATTGCCAAAGCCCCGGCCAAACTCGTTCAGCAGACAAAAGATCAGCTCGCCACGGCCGAGGCGGAACTTGCCAAGATCGAGGAAGCGCTGAAGAAACTGGGATAAGATTGTCCACGAATTGACACGAATGAACACGAATAAGAGAAGAAGTATTTTCCGTATCGCGGGCGTCTCGCCGGCGTCTCGCCCGTGCCCCTTTTTGAGTTCCGTAAAACACGGGCGAGACGTCCGTGATACGGAAATCGAATCGGCGAAGTCCAGTCTTTATTCGTATTCATTCGTGAAGATTCGTGGACAGTTCTTCTGAAATGGAGATCGTCATGCGGCAGACACTCTTGAAACTTGAATTCGCTGTCCTTGTGTTGGTGGCCGCCTCCATCGCCCCAGCCGTCCCTCCGCCGCTTCCAGATCTTTCCACCTTCCCCAATTCCCTCGGCGTCAATATCCATTTCACCGACCCCAAACCCGGAGAAATGGAACAGATTTATGGCGCGGGATTCCGCTGGGTGCGGATGGACTTTTCCTGGGCGGGAATCGAGCACGCCAGGGGCGAATACGATTTTTCCGCCTACGATCGGCTGATCGCCAGCCTCGATCAGCATCACATGCATGCCATCTTCATTCTCGATTATGGCAACCGCCATTACGACAAGGGTCTGTCCCCATATACCGATGAAGGCCGGGCTGCATTCGCAAAATGGGCGGCAGCTTCGGTGCATCATTTCAAGGGGCATGGCGTTTTTTGGGAAATGTGGAATGAGCCCAACGGCAGTTTCTGGAAACCCGCGCGAAACGTGGATGATTACATCAAGCTGGCGCTGGTGGTGGGAAAGGCGATTGAAGAAGCCGAGCCGGGCGAGATTTACATCGGCCCGGCCACCAGCACCATCGACATGCCGTTCCTGGAAGCCTGCTTCAAGGCGGGTTGCCTGCAATATTGGTCGGCGGTTTCGGTGCATCCCTACCGGCAGACCGACCCGGAAACGGTAGCCGACGAATATCGCAAGCTGCGGAAGTTGATCGCCCAATACGCGCCCAAGGGCCGGCAGATTCCCATCATCTCCGGCGAATGGGGCTATTCGTCGGTGTGGAAGGATTTCAATGAAGAGCGGCAGGCGAAATATCTGCCGCGGGAAATCCTCACGAATATCGCCAACGATGTGCCGCTGTCGATCTGGTACGACTGGCACGAGGACGGGAAAGACCCCAAGGAGCCGGAGCATCATTTTGGGATTGTGAAGCCGGATGGGGTGAACCACCCGGGCGAAGTTTACGACCCGAAGAAGGCATATTGGGCCGTGGGAGGAATGAACGCGCATCTGGGAGGCTTTCGGTTCAGCAAGCGATTATGGACGGGCAATGCGGAAGATTACGTGCTCGTCTTTGATGATGGAAAGGCGCAGCGCCTCGTTGCCTGGACGACCGATCCAAAACATACGGGCGTCGACCTTCCGACCATCAGCGGAAGCGATACCAGCATTTTTGGATATCTCGACGACGGCGGCAGGAGTTTTGACAGGCCCTTTGCCACCTTCGAAGACGGCCTGGTCGTCAGCGACAGCCCGACTTATTACGAGCCAAGAAAGCCGAACGAGCTGCTGCAACTTGCCGCGGCATGGACGCGGGCGCCGATGGACGTAACCATGGCTGGACCTTGCATCGCGCATATTCCCACGACCGTTCGAAATCCGCTCGATCGGCCGATCACACTGTATCTCGGCAAAGCCAGCAAAGTTCTCAAGCCTGGCGAATCAACCACGATTGCGCCGGATATCGAAGTGGGCCGCGAAGGAATCGTGCCGGCGATGATCGACCTCGACGTCGAGGGCCTTGGAAAGGTCTGGCAGCGCAGCTCCATCATCGTGGCCAACCCGCTAAAGGTGACACTTCTGCCGCGAACCGGCTTTTCGCAATATGCGCGCATCGAAAACCCCGGCGGGGACGCCGTGAGGGCAATCGCCCATCTTACCGATGGGCTGGTCCCCGAACATATTTGCTCGACGGCGCGCGTCGAGATCAACGCCGGTGAAACGCAAGCGACCATCGAGTTTTCGATTTCAAAAGGTGAGATGAACTCGCGTGCAGCGTCGGTTGTGCTGGTAGACAAGACCACCTCCATTCACCTGGTCAACACAAAGCCGGTCGATGCCCGCGACCTCGCCTCGTTTTCGGAAAAGCCGGCTCAGGCCTGGACGGTCGTCGCCGACGGCGATGCGAAGGTGGCCTCCGACCAATCGCTGGCCGAAGCCGTCCCGGCCGATGGCCCGGTTGCGCCAAATTTACCTGCGGTTCGCCTGTCGTACCGCTTTGATAAGGGGTGGAAATTCGTCCGCGTCGCACCGGCCGCCAAAACCGATGCGAAGATCGAAGGAAAGCCAACATCGCTGGGCCTCTGGGTCCACGGCGACGCCAGCGGCAACATCGGCCGCATGCGCTTCACCGATTCCACCGGCCAAACATTCCAACCCGACGGCGGGCGCATCAACTGGAATGGCTGGCGTTATATCGAATTCCCCATGACCGGCCGCGACACTGCGCATTGGGGCGGCAAGGATGATGGGACGGTTCATTATCCCGTGAAAATTGATTCGCTGTTTCTGCTCGACAACGCCAGTCGCCAGCCGACCAGCGGCGAAATTTATCTGAGCACGCCGACGATTATTTACGAGAAGTAACGCCGGCGGCTTTTCGATGACGGCTCGACTCGGTCGGATGAAATTCGCCCGCCCACCGTTCGGGCAGGCCGTTTGCAAACCATTGATTCGAAGAGATCTGACCACGGATTTCACGGATCGACACGGATGGGAAAAACGGGCAATTGTCTTATCCGTGTGCATCCGTGAAATCCGTGGTCAATTTCCGAAAGTAGATGGAATGCTCAAATGAGTGATGCCTCGACTGTGAAAAAGTTCTCGGGCACGGGCGGGATGCCCGTGCCACTGGAGATATCAATTGATATTGACGGGATGAGTTGCGCAAGTTGCGTGGCTCATGTTGAAAAGGCGGCGCGGGGGGTGCCGGGGGTGAGCGGGGCGCGGGTGAATCTTGCCCGGGGGAAAGCCTCGGTTCAATTTGACCCGGGAAAGACCGATCCGCAGCACATCGCGGCCGCCATTACGGATTCGGGATACAACGCCACGCCGGAGGCGCCGGGTACTGTCGCGGGCGACGCCGAGGCACGGCGGCATCTTCAGCATCTTCACGCCGAACGCGGCTGGTTCACGCGGGCCATCGTGGGCATCGTGCTTTGGCTTCCGCTCGAAACAACGCACTGGATCATGCAGCTTTTCGCTGGTCATGCGATGGTTCCCGCCCAGGCGATGGTCATGAGTTGGGCAAGCCTGCTGGCAAGCACGATTGCCATCATTTACATCGGCGGGCGGTTTTACCGCAGCGCTTTTGCCGCGTTGAAGCATCGCACCAGCAACATGGACACGCTGATTTCCATGGGCGCGAGCGTGGCGTTTGGATACAGCCTGATTTATTTCGTCGGCGGATTGGCCGGCGCATGGCCGCCGCCGATGCTGCATGATTTATTCGTCATGGAAGCGACGGGATTGCTGGCGCTGATCAGCCTGGGGCATTGGATTGAAGCGCGGGCCCGACAATCGGCGGGGTCGGCCATCCGGCAGTTGCTGGAGTTGACGCCATCGACTGCGCTGCGCTTTGTGGAAGGGGACGCTGCGACGCTGGCGGAGCCGGACACGGGGACGCGGGGACACCCAGACGTGAAGATTCCAAAGTTAAGTCATGCGCTGAACGAGGAGATGAGAGACGAGCCGAAGGCGAATGCGGTGTTTCTTGCCCACGAATCATTCGGGCACGAATCCCTCGCCGCGTCTCCCCGATCCCGCCTCCCCGCGTCATCATTCACCGGTACGACGGCCACAACCGAGGAAATCCCCGTCGCCGCGCTGGCGATCGGCGATCGGGTGCTGGTGCGGCCGGGCGATCGGGTGCCGATCGACGGCGTCGTGCTGGAAGGCGAGTCGAGCGTCGATGAATCGATGATCACCGGCGAGCCGATTCCGGTTTCGCGAAAAAAAGGGGACGCGGTGGTTGGCGGGACGATCAACCAGGACGGGCGGCTGATCGTCCGCGTGACAAAAGTCGGCAGCCAGACGGCCCTGGCGCAGATCGTTGCCCTCGTCGAGCGCGCCCAATCGACCAAGCCGCCGGTGCAGCGGCTGGCGGATCAGATCTCGGCGGTGTTCGTGCCGGCGGTGCTGGGCATCGCGCTGGTGACAGGGGTTGCATGGTACTTCTGGGGAGTGCACGCCGGCTGGCCGGTGGGGCAAAACCTGGCCCATGTCGCCCGGGCGGTTTGCAGCGTGCTGATTATCGCCTGCCCGTGCGCGCTGGGA
Organism: Tepidisphaeraceae bacterium; assembly: GCA_035695715.1. GTDB lineage: Bacteria > Planctomycetota > Phycisphaerae > Tepidisphaerales > Tepidisphaeraceae > RYN-428. Next base: position 20,866 of record DASRRM010000303.1, on the reverse strand, counting down.
TTGGCCGTCCCGGCAACGGTGATGGTGGCGACGGGAATGGGCGCCCGGCGGGGTATTCTCATCCGCGATGTCGACGCCCTGCAAAAGGCAGAGAAAATCGACGTCATGGTGTTCGACAAAACCGGCACGATTACCGCGGGAAAGCCAGTGGTTTGCGAGATCATTCCCGCAGGCGCGATGCCCATCGACGAAATGCTGCGGCTGGCCGCGTCGGCGGAGCAATTCAGCAGCCATCCGCTGGCCAAGGCGATCGTCAACCGCGCCCGCGACGCCAGCTTGAAACTAAAAAACGTCGAAAGCGTCACTAACGTGGCCGGTTCGGGAATTGTCGCCATCCTGAACGGCACGACGATTCTGGTGGGCAATGAATCGTTCCTGAAGAGCCATGGCGCGGCTGATGCCAATGAAAGCTTCTCCCGTGCATTGCCCGGCGGCACATTCGTGCATGTGGCGCGCAAACAGGCGGATGGAAGTGTCGAGCTGCTCGGCGTGCTGGTGATCGCCGACGAGCTCAAAGCCGATTCGATCGCGGCTATCGCAGCCATTCATGCCATGAACATCCGCACGGTTTTGCTGACCGGCGATAATCGGGCCGCCGCCGACGCGGTGGCAAAGCTGGTCGGCATCAATGATGTCCGCGCCGAGGTAAGGCCTGAAGAGAAAGCCGCGGTGATCCAGTCGTTGCAGGAGAATGGAAAGCTTCGCGTCGCCATGGTCGGCGACGGCATCAACGATGCCCCGGCGCTTGCCGCGGCAGACCTGGGAATTGCCGTCGGCGGCGGGTCGGACATCGCCAGGGAAGCCGGGGACGTCGTGCTGGTCAGCGGCAGCCTGACCGGCGTGGCTGGTTCGATTCTTTTATCGCGTGCCACCATGCGCCGTATGCGGCAAAACCTTTTCCTGGCCTTCATCTATAACGTGATCGCCATCCCGCTGGCCGCATTCGGTTTGCTCAGCCCGTTAATCGCCGCCGCCGCTATGGCAATGTCAGATGTAACGGTGGTTGGAAATGCACTGCTGCTGCGGCGGGCGGGGAAGTAGGTTTACTTGTGGTCAGTTGTCAGTGGTCAGTGGTCAGTGGTCAGTTGTTAGCTGTCAGTTGTTAGCTGTAAGAGCGTTTTTAAGTTTGATCGAGCGGGCAATTGTCATCCTGAGGTACTCCGAAGGATCTTGCTCGCCTTCGCGCACCGGCTAGATCCTTCGGAATACCTCAGGATGACGGTCGCGCGAACGTGCCGGCAACCTGAGAAACGCTATAGTTGGCACGAGCCAGCATTTGGTTGCCACCGGAAATGGCGCGAGCCTTGATACTCTTCGCGGCGTGATCAACGGCGACAACCATTTACAACTGACAACCAACAACTGACCACTGACCACTGACCACTGACCAATCACAACTAATTCCATTTCCCGCTTGACTGTGGCATATCGCCTCGCTTTAATGCCGCCACTTTGCCCGCCGCCCGCGGAATCGGGGGTTGGGCGGGGTCGGTAAATCAGCCGTTGATGGCAAAGGAAACTTGCGGGTCTGATACCCGCCGGGAGACATTCGCCGCCCAGGCGCGCGGGCTTCCGAGGCAATTGAAGGAATCTTTGTATGACCCTCTCACTCCAACGCATCGAATTGGCGCTGACGGATGACTTGCTGGACAGCGAAACCGCCGAAGGCGGCCTGGCCTTGCTGACCGCCGACCCACTGACCGGTGATTTCGCCGGCATTCTTGAGGAAAGCGCACGTCCCGAGGCGGCCAAGCGCAAGGCCGCCGATGAAGACGAGGATGAGGACGACGACGACGAGGATGAGGACGATGAGGAAGACGACGCCGATGAAGACGAGGACGTCGAAGAGGATGAAGACGAGGATGTCGAGGACGATGAAGACCTCGATGAGGATGAAGAAGAGGACGAGGATGAGGATGAAGACGACGAAGACGAGGACGATGAAGACGACTTCGACAACCCCGATGACGATGATGACGATGACGACTACGAAGACGAGGAATTCGAAGACGATGATGAGTAAAAACGCATTGTGGAACGATGATGGCGACTGAAGCCACCACCCCGCCCGGCCGCCGCAATTTCCGCCCATTCAACCTCACCGCCGGTTATTTCTTCAACGCCTCGTGGCACTTCCCGCTATAAACCTTCGTGATGTTCCGTATTCCCAATGCCTCCGCCCCGGTTTCACGCCGGGCAGTTCTTCGTTCACTGGCCGCCGGGTCCATCATGATGCCCGGCATTCTGCAGGCGCTCCTGGCCGATGAATCGCGGGCGGCGCTCGCGCCGTCGGCTGGGGTCAATCCGCTTGCGCCGCGCATGCCGCCGTTTCCCGCTCGGGCAAAACGGGTCATCTTCATGAACATGAGCGGGGGGGTATCGCATCTCGATACCTTCGACCCCAAGCCGCAGCTCATCGCCGACGCCGGCAAAATTCCCGGCGGCAAAGGCAAGCCATACCTCCGCCCCGGCTGGAATTTTTCCCCCGGCGGAAGCTGCGGCACGCCCGTCTCCGACCTCTTCCCCAACATCCGCCAATGCATGGATGACATCTGCCTCATCCGCTCCATGCACGGCGATCATGGCGACCATTTCCAAGCCACCCTCGGCATCCACACCGGCTCGGTCACCTTCGCCCGGCCGAGCCTGGGCTCGTGGGTCAGCTATGGCCTGGGCACGGTGAACCAGAACCTGCCGTCGTTTGTGGTACTGGCGCCGTTTCTGCCCTACGCCGGCAGCCAGGTCTGGTCGAGCAATTTTCTGCCCGGATGTCATCAAGGTACGCGCGTATTAGCCGGCGCTGAGCCAATTCCCGATCTCAATCGCACCGCCCCAAGCCTGGAAGTGCAGGAGATGGAACTGAACCTGCTCGCCCAGTTCAACAAGAAACACCAACAGCCCCGCGCCAACGACCCGGCCCTCGCCGCCCGCATCAAGAGCTTTGAAACCGCCTTCGGCATGCAGATGGCCATGCCTGATGTCCTGGACCTCAAGGGCGAAACCGACGCCACCCATAATCTCTACGGCCTGGAACGCGGCAGCACCAAGGGTTTCGCCTGGCAATGCCTCATCGCCCGCCGACTCATCGAACGCGGCGTGCGCTTCGTCGAGCTGATCGACACCGGCTCCAACAACAATTGGGACAGTCACAGCGACATGAAGCTGCACGGCCCCTTGGCCAAAAACGTCGACCGCCCGATTGCCGGCCTGCTCAAAGACCTCAAGAGCCGGGGCATGCTGGAGGACACGCTGGTGGTGTGGACGACCGAATTCGGCCGCACGCCGCAATGCGACGGCCCGACAGGCCGGGGCCATCATGCCCCATGCTATAGCAGTTGGATGGCCGGGGCCGGCGTCAAGGGCGGCATCATCTACGGTGCCAGCGACGACCACGGCCATCTGCCTGTGGAAAACCCCGTCCATGTCCACGACTTCCACGCCACCATCCTGGCCCTGCTGGGCTTTGATCACACCAAGCTGACCTACCGCCACGCCGGCCGCGACTTCCGCCTGACGGACGTGGCTGGGACCGTGGTGAAGGGGATATTGGCGTGAGCCGTGCGCTTTTTCCTGTTCGGGCCATGTAGCGTCCTAGCCACGCAACGCCTTTACTCCCGTTGACAGCCCGATGCTTCTTCAACAATTGCGCCGGAATTGGCGCTGTCTATGCCAATTGAGCCTCCGCGCGCCTGGGCGGCGTAATCCAACGGCTTCTGGCCGGTTTTGTCGACGGCGTTAATCTCCGCGGGATTGCCGATCGGCCGCTGCGCAATTGCCAGGGCACGGGCGCCATCTCATTATGCCGGCGAAGGCTTGGATTCATCATGCCAAGCCGTTCCCCTCAAGCCGTTCCCCACGCCCGTCCGATAACCATTCAGATGGAAATATCGATCGGTCGTCTTCGGCATCAGGATATCCTCACGCTTTGCGTGCTGGGCTTGCTCGGCCTTGGCGCAATCATGGTGCAGTCGGCTTCCACCAGCGTCACGGGCAGCCTGGCGTGGCAATGGTCGCTCATGGGCGGCAAGCACCTGCGCTTTGTCATCGTGGCGATCATCACCTATTTCGTCGTCAGCCGATTTAATTATGCCAGGGTGGGGGCCAAGGCGCAGTCCATGTGGCGGTCGCCGGTCGCGTGGGCAACCGTGCTCTCCATTGCCGCCTGCATGGCGGTGCTGGTGCCGGGGATTGGCAGCCAGATTAACGGCGCGCGCCGCTGGCTGAAATTCGGGCCGCTGGTCGTGCAGCCATCTGAACTGGCAAAATGGGCGACGGTTTTATTCCTGGCCTATTGGTTGACGCGCAAGCCGACGGAAAAATTCCTCACCGGATTTTTGCCGGCGATGGTGCCGGTCGGTGCGCTCTGCCTGCTGGTGGTCATTCAGGATTTCGGGACGGCGGCTCTTATTGCCCTATGCGCGCTGACGATGCTCCTGGCCGGGCGGATCAAACTCTGGCATATCGCGATCATTCTTATCCCGGCCCTGGTCGCCGGGACGTGGTTCATCACGCATAAGGCCTATCGCATGAAGCGGATCACCGCCTTCGCCCATCCGTGGGAAAACCCGCAGGGAGAAGGCTATCACATGATCCAAAGCCTGCTCAGCTTTTCCACCGGCGGAGTCTTCGGCAAGGGATTGGGAAACGGAATTCAAAAGCTCGGCTATCTGCCGGAGGATACCACCGATTTTATCTTCGCCGTCATCTGCGAAGAGCTGGGCCTTTTCGGGGCAATTCTCACCATCGCACTTTATATGGGCATCATTTACGTCGCCTGGCAGGTGGTGCGCCAGAGGCGCGATGAATTCGGCCGGATGCTGGCATTTGGCATCGCCTCCATGATCGGCTTGCAGGCGGCTATTAACATTGCCGTCGCCACCGTCAGCGTGCCGACCAAGGGCTTGTCGCTCCCGCTGGTCAGCGCCGGAGGCAGCGGGCTGGTGATCACCTGTGCTGCTCTGGGCCTGCTATGCAGCACGACGCGGTTTGGGAAACGTGAAGTTGTGGTTGAAGTCGAGGCGTCGGACTGCACGATCGCCGGCGCCCTCAAGCTTCCGGAGCCAGGCACGACGCGTGAAGCGGCGTGAGAGTGTACGAAATGGGCGATCGTCATCCTGATACGCCCGCCGCATGAAGTTATCGGCGTGGTCCCGCGGCACTCATACATCCGCGGCATGATGTTGGCCGTTTTGTACGCATGGCGGAATTCATCTCCGGATTACGCCCGTCTCGCGGACCGGACATTCTTAGAGCGTTTTTCAGGTTGATCGAGCGGGCAATCGTCATCCTGAGCTGAGGTACTCCGAAGGATCTGGCTCGCCCGCATGTACCGGCAAGATCCTTCGGAGTACCTCAGGATGACGGTCGCGCGAACGCGCCACCAACCTGAGAAACGCTATAAGCGGCGGGTGTGTCGGGGCCTCAGGCCTTTTGGCCGCGCAGCGCTTCCAGCACATTTTCCACCTTCAGTGCCGTCTTATACACAATGACACCCGGCGGAATCGCCGCCCCTTCGCGAAGCGACCGATGCGCGACGGCCAACAAGATCCGATGTTGGCGAAAGCGCTGGATCGTCTCGCGCTTCTTCGCCAGATATTCCGGCGTCCAGAAACCCACGACTTCCAGCAGCGCTTCCCGCCCATCGCCGTGACGGAAGACGAAATCAGGGACAAAAGTCGTCTGGCCTTCGTGAAGAATGACGGCTTCGCGAATCAGCCGCCAGCCTTCATTTTCATCGCCCCATTTTTTCGCGAACGCCTCCTCGATGGATGAATCGAATTCATCGGGCGGCGGGAGATGGCTGGTGTAGCCGTCCTTGCTCGACAGTGCCAGCACCGCCCGCGTTCCCCAGGGCGTGCGCATCGTCGCCCGCATCGACCAGTTCCGCGCCGCCAGCAACGCCGGCACGAATCGCGCGAAATTGACGCCATAGCGGCGCGTTTCGTGGAGCACGCTGGCGGGGCCGGAAAAATCAAGACGGTATTCGCCGGGCCCTACCCGGCGGATGTCGTGCAGCAGCCGCGCCAGCTTCGCGTAGCGCAGGATCGAGTTGTAATCGCCGCGCGCGTAAACCGTCATCGCCTCGGCGCGGTAGAGACACGCCTGCAACTGCGCGACATTATATCTGGAAAGCAAACTGGCTTCATCGGGAAACCCGGCAAATGAAACCAACGGCTGAAACTGCAGCACATCCACGTAAAGCGCCCGCTCAATTTCCGGCCAGGGCTTGCCGATCTCCGCGGCAATCAGGCTTTTCACTTCCTTTTCGGCCCGCTCGAAAATCCGGTCGGCCGATTCCACCAGCGGATGAAACCGCGCCGCGATCGAAAAGACCTTCAGCCGCAGTTCCGCCGCTGATCCGCCGGCGTCGTCGGCAAATTCCCCCGCTTCATCCAGCAGCTTGCAAAACGCCCCGATCCGCCGCCTATCGCAGTCCGGCTCGTTCACCAGCACGTTGTCGATGGCCTTATGCAATTCGCGGCGCGTGCGGCCGATCCCCGTTCGATAAACCGCCAGCATCCGCGTGACATGCGCCAGGTAATGCGCGTGCTTCATTCGCGTCAGGCGATCGGGAATCGCCTTTCCGGAATCGAAGATGACGATGGAATGTTCGCTGCGGAGCATGATGGCGTCAGGGATTTATTTGTCGGATCGTAGCGGCGCGCAGAGTCATTTTTACAGGTCGACTGCATTCACACGCCGGTGTCTGAGGTACTCCGAAGACCCGGATCATTCTCGCAAGGAACCCGGCTCTTCAAGGATATCATGGAGAATCGTGTTTTCTCTGCAAGATTTCCTAAAAAGATCCAGGCGAAATGCGCTCGCGAAGGCGCGATGGCGAGAAGACAAACGCGAAGATCAGATGCCAGGAGATTTGTGGCGATTACGTAATACGTGAAAACGTCCTTCGCGTCAGTCTTCGCGACATCGCGCCTTCGCGAGCGCATTTTGGTTGCGTCCGGAGGCCGGGCTGAGGAGTACCGGCATTGTTGGAACGATCGCGAATCAACGGACTTCATTGCCCTCCCACATCCCACCTCCCATCGGTGCTCCGCTTCCGTTTCGTGCCCACATATGCATCGCTGCGCCGCCGGCTCCGCGAACGCTGCTCGTCGTTGGTATCCTGGCAGACAACTTCATATAGCGTAGCCCGGGTGTTTCCGCTTTTGCGCAGGATTCGGCCGAGGCGCTGCTTGGCCTGGCGCGTGGAGGCGAAGCCGCCGATCACCACGGCAATTTTCGCCTCGGGAACATCCACGCCTTCATCCAAAACCTGATTCGCCACCAGTACGGGAAAGTCTCCCCTGGCGAATCCCTCCAGCACGGTTCGGCGTTCGGCCTTTCGCGAATGATTCAGCAGCGTTGGCACGAGAAATCGCCGGGAAATGTCCATGGCCATCGCATTCGATCCGGCAAAAACAATTACGCGCTCGCCGACGTGAACGCGAAACAAATCCTCCAGCACGCGCAGCTTTTCATTGGCGCGGTCTTCGATGGATTTGCGGGTGTAAAAAGCGTTTTGCGCCTTGCGTGCTTCGGGGTCTTTGCCGGACTCGGCGCAGAGGTCTTCCCAGCCATAGTCTTTTTCCTCCTCGCGTTTGGCGATCAGGAAGCTGCGCAAAAGCCGGCCGGCTGAGTCATACGCCGCCTGCTCGGCTGGGTCGAGTTGCACGGGTATTCGCACAATTTCATATTCGGCCAGCGATTTTCCGCGCGCCTGGGAAATTTCCTGTCGGCAGACGATCGGGCCGATCAACTCCGGGAAATCCGCGTCGCGGCCGTCGGCGCGCTCCGGGGTGGCCGTCAGTCCCAGCCGAAGCGGCGCGGCGCAGAACTGGGCCGCCTCGCGATACGATCGGCCGGGCAGATGGTGCGCTTCATCGAAAATGACCAGCCCGAAACGATCGCCGATCGCGCCCATGTGAATGTACGCGCTGTCGTAGGTGGTGACGGTCACCGGCTGGAGGTTGCGAATGTTGTCGCCGATGATCCCGGCGTTGTAGCCGAGGCGACGGAGAATCCGCTGATGCCATTGGTGCATCAGATCGCGCACCGGCGCGACGACCAGCGTTGAAACCCGCGAGCGCTCCATGGCCGCCAGCGCCACTTCGGTTTTTCCCGTGCCGGTCGGCATGATGACCAGCCCCCGGCTCCCGGCGTTTTCCCAGGCGGCCAGGGCATCGCGCTGCTCGGGCCGAAGGAGGGGCAATTTCGCCGCCGGCCAGGAAATCCGCGGCGGCGGGCGCAGGTGATCGTGAAAGCGCTCGCCGAATTCCCGCCGCAATACATCCCGCGCCCGGACATATTCCACAGCCAGGCAACGCCAGGCGCTGGTGCGCGGGTCCCATGTGCAAACCTCGCCAACCCCCGGCGGCAGGTGCTGCATCCCGCGAATGAGCAGCGTCCCCTGATCGAACGAGAGGGACACGATGCCCGCAGAAGGCGGCGCGGGGGACGATGGGGAAATCGATGACATTGAAAGCAGAGTGTAATCGGGAAAGGGGGAGGGGCAATGCGGAGTTGAAAACGACCTTTGCAGTCGAACACTTGGAGAATATCGCGGCCGCTCGGCAATGGTTTCGACCAGTCGCCCATCGCGGTTTACACACTGCCGCGGTCGCGTGTAAGGGAAATTGAAATTGCAACCATATATGAGACAAGCAGATAACGCTCAGGTTTAGCAATAAATTGATAAATTACCCATTTTTCGTCAAAAATGGGTAATTTTGTAATTTTGGGTAAAAACCGCATTGGCATCACTAAAAACAGGGCTCGACAAAAGAGCATGGGTAACGGGCTTCAGCGTCGCGGCCGACTGCTTCAATCCGGTTGTGACAAGCCGCCATATCATTACACTGCCTTGTCCAACGCGACGATGTCGACGCGCCAAGGCTTATACCTGGATGACCTGGAAGCATTATGCCCCGTTATTACCTGACGACGCCGATTTACTACCCCAACGCCGAGCCGCATATCGGGCATGCGTATACCACGATTGCCGCCGACGCGATCGCGCGCTATCACCGGCTGTGCGGGGATGACACCTTCTTCCTCACCGGCACCGACGAGCATGGCATCAAGATGGTGAAGACTGCCATCGATCAGAAAATGGAGCCGGCGGCTTTGGCCGACAGTGTGGTGAAAGTCTTCGAGCAGGTGTGGAAAGAACTGGACATCACCCACGATGATTTCATCCGCACCACCCAGCCCCGGCATAAGCAGGGCGTGCAGAAGATCGTGCAGCAACTGGTGGATAAGGGGGACATTTATCTGGGCGGGTATGAAGGATGGTATGATGAGGGACAGGAGGAATTTGTCCCGGAAAACACAGCCAAGGAGCAGCAGTATAAATCCGCCATCAGCGGCCGCCCGCTGGTGCGATACAAGGAGCCGAGCTATTTCTTTCGGCTGACGAAATATGCCGGGCGGGTTCTGGAGTACATCAAGGCCCATCCGGAATTCGTGCAACCCGCCACGCGCCGAAATGAAGTGATCAGCAAGCTGGAGGCCGGTGTTGATGATCTGTCCATCAGCCGGGCGACGCTGAAGTGGGGCATTCCGATGCCCAACGATCCGCAGCATGTCGTTTATGTCTGGATCGACGCGCTGAGCAACTACATCACCGCCCTTGGCTACGGCTCCGACGACGATTCCAACTTCAAAAAATACTGGCCGGCCGACTTGCATCTGATCGGCAAGGAGATTCTTTGGTTTCACGCCGTCTATTGGCCGGCGATGCTGTTCGCCCTTGAGTTGCCGCTGCCGAAGATGCTCTTCGCGCACGGCTGGTGGACAGCGGATGGCATGAAAATGGGCAAAACGACCGGCAACTTCGTCGGCATCGACAAGCTGCGCGAGCTCGGCCGGCTTTATGGCCTGGATTCGGTTCGTTATTACCTCCTTCGTGCCGCGGCTTTTGGCGCCGACCTCGATTGGACCGGCCGCAAGCAGGGCACGGACGATGATTTCCATAAAGCGTTCAACGAATTGGCCAATGTCGTCGGCAATTGCCTCAATCGCGATTTGAACATGGCCGGCAAATATCGCGGCCAGCTTCCGCCGCTGGGAGAACTCGAAGACATCGACCGCAATTTGATCGATCAGACCAAACGCCTCGCCGGCGAATTAGCCGCCGCGTATGCAAAGTGCGAGTTGCAGCAATGTGCCCTGTTGCCGATCGAGCTGGCGCGCACGACCAACGGCTACATCGACGCCACCGCGCCGTTCAAGCTGGCCAAGGACCCCGCCAAGGCCTCGCGGTTAGACACGGTGCTTCATGTTGCCTCGCAGGCGATTTATGCGGCGCTGGTCGGGCTTTTGCCGATCCTCCCGGAAAAAGCGGCGGCGGGATTGAAGCAACTGGGTGCGAATATAGAAGGCAAGACCCTCGGCGAGTTGCTGGCGGCGGGATTGCCGGTGGGGCATCCGATCGCGCCAGGGCAGCCGTTGTTTCCAAAGGTGGAAACGCCGAAAAGCTGATCGCTTCGTGTTTCAATTAGTGAATTGGGAGCTATAATTGCAATTAAGCCACCGCACGGGAGAAGTTTATGACCGTTGCCGAGATCTCGACTACTCATTTGACGCCTGACGACCTTCTTCGCGTTCCCGATAATGCGACAATGGAACTCGTTGACGGACAAATCGTGGAGAAACAAGTGGGCTTCAAATCGAGCAAGATAGAGGGATTGTTCTATTTCCGCTTCCAAGCCTTTCTCCTTCAGCATCCGGTTGCCGACGTGCTTCCGGCCAGCATGGGTTACCGTTGCTTTCCCGATGACCCCGATAAAATTCGCAAGCCCGACACCACTGTCATTCTCCTTGACCGGCTGCAAAAACTCGCCGATCCCGATCCCGGATATATGCCAATTGTTCCCGACCTGGCGGTTGAAGTCATTTCGCCGAACGATGTTGTTTACGACGTGGACGAGAAGATTCAAGAATATCGTGCAGCTGGGTTTCCTTTGATTTGGGTGGCCGACCCGAAAGCCAAAACGATCACTGTTTACGCGCGCGGGTTACGGCCCACAATCCATACCATCGAAGACGAGATGACCGCCGAGGCAGTTCTTCCAGGCTTTCGTTGCAAGGTTGCCGATTTCTTTCCGGGCGATGCATTGTGATGGGAAAGGATTGACCTTGGGACGGTGGACTCATCGGACGATATTGCTTCGGACTGTCGACTACCCGATCGCCATCATTGCTGAGGTACCGGCACCGTCTCCGCCATCGGCATGCGCGCCAGCCATGCCCCCAGCCTCTGCAGCGAAGCTTCCGGCATCAACACTTTCAACTCCCGGTCGCGAATTTGCATTTTGACTCTATAACGCTGGCTGAGCATTTTTTTCTTCTGCGAGAGAATCGCAATCCCATCCTGGCTGGCCAACAGTGCGTCCAGCCTTCCGCCAAATGACCCGGCCTTCATCGCAAAAACCGCCATTTTCCGGCATCAGGCGGCCCTTCCATCGTTCGTAAACGAACCACCCGCGCCGCAGGAATTCGATCGAGTTCAACTCTTTCTTTGGCTTGGCCTTGAGGGTTGCCTTGGACAGTTCGCGGAACCAAGCGAGCGTGGCCTGCGAGGGTTGCATACCAACGGCGGTTGCAAATCGCCGATACTGCTGCAGCCGATGAATTCCCCAGAAAATCTGCGCGAATGCGACGACTGGCCCAAAGCCCGCGGCTTGCGCCGAACGCGGCCCGATGAAGTCCATTGCGTTGACCATCAAGTTCCATGCCGCCACCACCAGTAAGGTGATGCCATCCACCACCATCCCGATCGGGGACGGGTGAAAGGTGATCCAAAATCCCACGCCAACCAGGCCCAGGCCGAGCATAATCAGAAGGGAATTCAAGTTACTGTAGCGAAACAGCATCGCGCCCGTTGCGCAGCAGACCAGGCCCCAGATCATGTCGCCGATGCCCGATCGTCGCAGGTTGTGCTTGCAGACCTCATAGTCGGCCGCATGTTGAAGCAGATGCACATTCTCCCGCGTGGCGGCGGGAACCTGATCCCCGGCAAGCGACGCATAAGAAAGCTGGATCGGCAGAACGGGAATGGGCTGCGGAATATCGGACACGAATAACTCCCAAAAGAAGCGCCAGGATCGCCCCGCCCGGACGAAAAGCAGAAGCCTTCCTGCTCCCTCGCCCCCGAATTTGCGGAGCACACAAGCATATCAAATCAGATGATTGGGCAACATTCACGCTGCCTCTGCTCAGTTGAGCGATTCCGTCCATACCGCTACACTACCCCGCCAACCTACGGAGTGACCGGCAATATGATCGACAAGATTTTCAAAGCCTACGACGTTCGCGCCACCTATCCCAACCCCCTCAACGAAGAAGCCGCCTGGAAGGTTGGCCATGCCACTGCGCAATTCCTCACGCGTAACCGCCAGAATCTTCCCACCTCGCTTCACGTCAAAATGGAAAACACGCTGGTGGTCGGCCACGACATGCGGCCGCATTCGCCGAGCCTTTCCAAGGCGCTGTGCGATGGCATTCGCTCGGTGGGAATGAGCGTCATCGACGTGGGCTTGATCGATACCTCGTTCATTTATTTCGCCATCAATCACCTCGATGCCGTCGGCGGAATCATGGTGACGGCGTCGCATAATCCAGTCAATTACAACGGCTTTAAAATCTCCGGTCCCAAGGCCAAGCCCATCGGCGCTGCCAGCGGGCTGGAGGACATTAAGCGCATATGCCAAACCCTCCGCATCGGGAACACCGGCGTGAGCGGCGACTACATGGAGATGAACCTCTGGAAGGATTATCGCGCCCATGTGCTGCAATTCCTCAACCTGAAGCGACCCCTGAACGTGGTGATCGACGCCAGCAACGGCATGGCGGGCAAGCTGGTGCCGGAGGTGTTTTATAATGTGCCGAATCTGAAGATCGTGCCGTTGCTGTTTGAAATCACCGGCAGCTTCGTGCACGAGCCAAACCCGCTGGTGGAATCAAACCTCGACATGCTGAAGGCCAAAATCGCCGAGGAAAAGCCGGATCTTGGCGTGTGCTTCGACGGCGACGCCGACCGCTGCTTCTTCGCCGACGAAACCGGAAAAACCCTCGGCTGCGACCTGGTGACCGCGCTTCTCGCCCGCGATTTCCTCGCCAAGCCGGAAAATAAAGGCGCGCCGATCGTTTACGATTTGCGTTCCAGCCATGTGGTCGCTGACGAGGTTCGCGCCGCCGGCGGAGAGCCCAAGCGCGAGCGCGTGGGCCATGCCTTCATCAAGAAAACCATGGCCGAAACCAAAGCCGTCTTCGGCGGCGAGCTTTCGGGCCACTTTTATTTCCGCGACAACTTCTTTGCCGACAGCGGCGCGATTGCCTTCGCGCGATTATTGTCCGTCCTCTCCGCCCAAAGCGGCCCAATCAGCGCATTGATCAACCCCCTCAAGCGCTACAGCCAGACCGGCGAAGTCAATTTCCAGGTGGAGGACAAGGACGGCAAAATCCGCGAGCTCGCCGACGTCTTCCGCAAAGGCCACGTCGATTACCTCGACGGAATCACGGTTGACCTTGGCGATTGGTGGTTCAACGTCCGCAAGAGCAACACCGAGCCAATGCTCCGGCTGAATCTCGAGGCCAAGACGCACGGAATGATGGAGGAAAAGTTTGCGGAGTTGAAGAAGTATCTCGGGGAGCCGGTGCACGGGCATTAGCATCTACAGCAGCATGGGCATCCTGCCCATGCTGTGGTCGATCGAACCGGGCATCGCGAAAAATCCAGGCGGCCGGCTGCATTCCGACTCTATTGCACCTGCCCCGGAATGAAGCGCGAAGGATCGAGCTTATTGGGAGGAACGCATGTCGGGAACCCAAGTCACCTGCACCTCCTGCGGACGCGAGTACGATCTGCCGGTGGATTATGTGCAGCAGTACGCCGGCTGTGAAGCGCCTTGCGAGGCGTGCGGCGCAACTTTCATCGTGCCGGAAGGTTCTCCGGTGGATCAGGCACAGAATGTTTTGGAAGACCCGGCGTCGTCCAATCCTCCTCTTTCGTATCAATCACCAACGCCGGCGTTTGGAATCAAACGAACGCTGTTTGCTGCCTGGCGTGACGGAAATAATGTCGTGGTGGTTCGCGGCGGCGCGATGCCGCCGAAATGTGTCGTCTGCGCGAGCGAAGGGCCGGGATTATCAAAGCGTTTTACACTCCCCTGGATTGCGCCGCGGCGCGGGCGGGGCGCACTTTTCATGTCGGCAAAATGGCTGCTTGCCGATCGCATTGTTTTCCACGCTCAGTACTGCATTAAGCATTCGAAACGCGCCGCCATCGTCGAGCCATGCAGTATGATTCTGCTCGTCGTGGGAGTATTCGTATTGCTCACCGGGCTGGTGTCGATCTCAGACCCGCGTACTGTCCACAGGGCATGTTGGATGGCCGGAATCGGCCTGTTTATATTGGTTGCAGCCCTGCTGTTATACCGGACCGCGGGGTTACACTTGAAGGTGGTCCATTGCGACGCGCGCCACGCATGGATCGGCGGATGCGGCGTTCCCTTCCTGAAGTCATTGCAAACAATAAAAGCCGCCAACGCCGCCTCCGCCGTGCGTGGCGCGGCGAGGCTTGAACAGATCGAGGATGATGAAGCGACGTAAGGGATATCCGGGATAGGTTCGTTCGATTCGCGCCGCCGCGGATTCCCCCGCGCGGCCGATCCGGGTCTTCGGAGTACCTCACTATCACACCCGGCGTTGCTTTGGGAACAATCGCCAATGTCGACGCCAACCGGTATAACACCGGCATGTCGCTCCCTTACTTCACGAAAAAGTTCCCCGGCATCGGCGGCGTCATCAAGCAGCGCGTCGAGGACTTTTTTGTTCAGGAAATTCCGCTCTACGAACCCTCGGGAAAAGGGGAACACGTCTACTGCGAAATTCAGAAAACCGGCCTCACCACCTTCGAAGCCATCAATCGCATTGGCCGCGAATTGAATGTTTCCACGCGGGATATTGGCTATGCCGGCCTGAAGGATGCGCGGGCGATTTCGCGGCAGATACTCTCGATCTGGGGAACGACCGAAGAAGCCGTCATGGGGCTGAAAATCCCCGGCGTCACCATTCAATGGGCGATCCGCCATGTGAACAAAATGCGGCTGGGGCATCTGGCGGGCAATCGGTTTGCCGTCAAAATCCGAAATGTGAATGCGACCGATGTTGTGAAAGTTCGCCCGATGCTGGCGGAGATCGAACGCCGCGGCATGCCCAACTTTTTCGGCGAGCAGCGTTTCGGCCATCGGGGAAATAACGATCTGCTCGGTGCGGCGGTGGTACGCGGCGACGCGAAAATGCTGCTGGGCCTTCTGCTGGGAAATCCGGTGCCCGAAGTCGATGACCGCAAGACTTCCCATGCCCGGCAAGCGTTCGATAAGGGTGATCTCGAACAAGCCATGCGGCTTTTCCCGCGTTCGCACGGGATGGAACGGCGAATTCTCGCCCGGCTCATAAAAACCGGCAAAGCCGGGGCGGCCGCCCGCGCGGTCGATGACAAGCTTCGTCGGCTTTGGGTGTCGGCACTTCAATCACGGGCATTCAATGAAGTTGTCGAAAAACGAATCGACTCGCTCGACAAGCTGATGACCGGCGATCTGGCCTGGAAGCACGACAGCGGCGCGGTATTTCTTGTGGAAGATGCTGTCGTCGAGCAGCCGCGCTGCGACGCATTTGAGATCAGCCCCAGCGGCCCGCTGATTGGCTATCGAATGACCCTGCCGCAAGGTGAGCCGCTGGCGATCGAGCAGGCCGTTTTCACGGCGTCGGGTTTCACGCCCGCCGATTTCCGCCGGGCCGGCGATTTGAAAGTCAGCGGCGCCCGCCGCCCGCTGCGCGTGCAGCCGAAGGATGTGCAACTGGAAGGCGGGGTGGATGAACATGGGCCGCACGTGACGATTGCCTTCACCTTGCCGCCCGGCTCATTTGCAACGGTTCTGGTGCGCGAAATCACCAAGTCCGATGACAGCGAAGCGCAGGATTTGGATTCCGACGAAGACGAACAGAACACCAGCGATCAAGAGCCAACCGAGGCAGGCAATCAATCGGCCGTCTGAATTGGCCGTCGGAATTTGCCGGCGCAGGCAATCCATCGCACTCGAATTCTGTCGCGATTTGTCGCGTCGGCGAAAACACCGTGACCACTGCAATCATCATGAAAAAGAACACCCCATCCAAGTCAAAAGCGCTCTCCCGCCCGCTCAGCGCAAGCAAGCAGCACGATGATTGGAGAGCCACGATGCTCGCGTACATCCGAACGCTCATCAATCAGGCTGACCCGGACGTAACCGAGGAGATGAAATGGAAAAAGCCATCGAACGGGATGCTTGGCGTTCCGGTTTGGTATCACGACGGCATGATCTGCACCGGCGAGACCTACAAGAGCGTTGTGAAGGTGACTTTCGCCAAAGGCGCATCGCTCAATGACCCAGGCCGATTGTTCAACTCCAGCCTGAAAGGAAATGCCAGGCGCGCCATCGATTTCCATGAGGGTGATAAAATCGATGCCGATGCCTTCAAGGCGCTCATTGTCGCCGCTGTTGCCCTCAATCAATCAGCCAAGGCGCGCTGACCGCCGCCAATTTTCGCCGCCACCATCACGCTTTACCTGCTCACAACTGGTTCATTCCAAACACCGCCAGCATGATCACGTATCCACCATAGGCCAGCACCAGCAGGGTCGATTCCAACCGGCCCAAAGTCCATCGGCCCAGCGACACCGGAATCAGCCCAAACCCCAGCACCACCAGGCTGACGGTTTCGATCTGCCATGCCGCGATATCGAACGGCAACACATGGCTGCGGTCCCAGCGAATATTGAACGCGTGGCGATAGGCGGCAAGATGCCAGTCCCCCGGGCGGAATTGCCAGATTAAAACGGCGACCGGCAGAAGCAGGCAAAGATTGAGCAGGACGGTCCCAACAAGCGCCGTGACAGCGCGCCCGGTGTAGCCGCGCTGCGCCACCGCCGACGCCGTGCCCAAGGTCGGAAGTATCAGCAACGGGCTGAGGATTGTCGCGGCAAGCGTTCCGGGATAAAGCGCCGGCTTTCCCGGATCGCGCACGGCGCAGGTTTTCAATGTGCCAAGCACCGCCAGAATCCCGCCGCCAATCACCATCGCCACGGCAATTAACACGATGAGGATCGCCTGATTATCCAGCGGGCGCGATGGCGGCGTTGCTTCAGATGGATTGCCGGCGCTCAGCGCCGGGCTCATGACCGGGCCATCCGGCAGGCCCAGTGTGCCGCCGCCCGCTTCGCTCGCCTCATTCCACACGCCCCAAATCGCCCCTCCCAAAACCAGCAGCATCAGCGCGTGCCACCATGTCAGATGTGCGCTGAAGCCGGCCATGAGAATAAGCAACGCCGTCGGCAGGATGAAGGGCCAGGTTTTCCGCGAGGGGGGCAGCACATGCATGGGGTTGAGCCATGTTGCCATGCCCACCGCCAGCGACAGCGAGGCAACGCTGGTTCCCAGAACCAGCGACAGGGCGATGTCCGAGCGGTTCATGCAGACGGCAGCCAGAACCGCCCCCGCGATCGGAAGCCATTGCGCGATGGCGCGTCGCCCGGCATCTGAGCCATCGGGTCGGGCCAGTGCAAAAACCGCAATGCGCGAGGCCGCATAAAGCGCGCCCGCTGCCAGCACGAGCATGAGGAACGCGATAGTCCGAGGATCACCAACATGAAAACCCATCGTCAGCGAGTTTGCAGGGGATTGAGTGGAAAGTCCAGTTGCGGCGTTGGTCATTTGCCGTTTGTCATTGGTCATTGGTCATTGGTCGTTAATCGTTGGTCGTTCGTTGATAGGGCGGTCAGTAACCAATGACAAATGACCAATGACGAACGACCAATGACCAATGCCCCACTTCGGTTATACTCCATGGGAGAAGGAGCCCATACAATGTTTGCCTTGCTTGCTGACGATCCCGGAACAATGTGGACGCGGATGTTTCTCTTCGATCCAACCGTTTCCGTGCTGGAGAAAATGCTCCGCCCGATTCTCGTGTATGTTTTTCTTCTCGTCGGCCTGCGGCTGGCCGGGAAGCGCGAGCTGGCGCAGCTCAATGCCTTCGACTTGATCGTTCTGCTCACGCTCTCCAACACCGTGCAGAACGCCATCATCGGCAACGACAA
Organism: Tepidisphaeraceae bacterium; assembly: GCA_035695715.1. GTDB lineage: Bacteria > Planctomycetota > Phycisphaerae > Tepidisphaerales > Tepidisphaeraceae > RYN-428. The sequence goes on along the minus strand of DASRRM010000303.1, from coordinate 2,727 downwards.
CAGCGTCAGCGGCGGCGTCATCGGCGCCACCACCCTGCTTGCCGTTAATTACCTCGTCGTGCGCATCGCCCACAAATACAAGAGATTTGATGCCCTGATTGAAGGCCGGGCCGAGATTCTGATGCGCGGCGGGAAAATCGTCAGGGAGCATCTCGATCACGAGCTGATCACCCATGCCCAATTGGTTGCCGCGGCACACAAGCAGGGAATCGCCTCGCTCCACGACGTGGATAAATGCATTCTCGAGCCGACCGGGACCATCACCTTCGTTCAGAAATCGCCGACGCCCGATGGCACCCGCCATTCGGAAATCATGACGCTGCTGAATTCGATGACCGATGAAATCAAGACGCTGCGCGCCGCGGCCAGCGCGCGGTCGGATCAAATCCGCAAGATGGAGAACGATGAAACTCGAAGTACTTCCAACTGAAGACAAAACCCGCCCCTGGTATTCACGCGGCCTGAAATTCACCTGCACCCAGTGCGGCAACTGTTGCACCGGGCCGGCCGGATATGTCTGGATCAGCGATGAGGAAATCGCCCGTCTCGCCGGGCATCTGAAGATGACCGCGGCCGAGGTTCAGGCAAAATATTGCCGCACGGTTTTCGGCCGCATCAGCCTGAAGGAAACCCGCACGCCCGAGGGAAACTACGACTGCATTTTCCTCCAGGAAAAATCTGCCGAGATCCATTTCGACGGCACGCCCCCGGCCCGGCACAAGGCATGCTCGATCTATTCGGTTCGTCCATTGCAATGCCGCACCTGGCCCTTCTGGCCGGAAAACCTGTCAAGCCGCCAGCGCTGGAAGGGTGCGGGAAAGCGCTGCCACGGGATGGACGCGGGCCATCGCCACTTTTCCCTGAAGCAAATCGAGACCCTCCGCGATGCCCAGGATTGGCCCAATAACCCGCCCACCTCCGCGGGGAAAAAGGATTGAGCAATGACGAATTTCCGGAATGACGAACGACGACTTCGACGCAAATGCCGCTGATCACTGCAAGCGTGCCGTCGGCTAAAGCGTCGGATCGCACCAACTTCGCGTCGCGCCTGGTTAAATCACGTCACCTTAAATGTGAGCGAGAGCATATTATTTCTCTCGATAATCTCACCCACGGCGTTCTTCGTGTCCACGTTGATGGTCACGGTATGAGTGCCCGCCGCGAGCTTGCCCAGGCTCAAGCCGACGCTGTAGTAGGCATTGTTCACTGCCAGCTCTGCGGGGTCGGTAAAGGTGTATAAGGTTTTGCCATCGAGCACGATGGTGTTGACTTCCGCAGCCGCAGTGGCGGTTTCTCCGTAATTTTTGACCGCGGCATCAAGATAAAGCGTCTGGCTGCTTGTCAGAGTGGTTGACTCGGTAAGTGCACCCTTGACCGATGTCACCACCAAAGGCCCCGACCAACCCGCCAGGGCGGCGGGCGTCAAATCCGGCTTAAATCCCCCGGCCACGCCGCTCGCCAGCGTGTAGCCGAGCGTATCGAGCACGATCAGTTCCGTGCCAAGGTTGGGAGTCGATCCCGGCTTGCCGTAGGCGTCCTGCACCTGGGGAACCTGGGTGCCGGGGCTGTACCAGTCGTTGAAATCGCCGCCTTTGGTCTGATTGAAGCGTGCGACCAAAGTCGTTCCCCCGTTATAGGAGAATGCAGACTCGACGGCGGAGCTTGTGGTGTAGCTTCGGCCTTTGCTCAGGTTGTAGCGGAACAAATCCTCAGCCGCGACATACGTTGTCGGAAGTGCGGTATTGCTGTTGTAGAAGTTGAGCGTGGAATCAATGCCCAGCATCTCGTCCATTTCGTGAGAGACGCTGGCGACCATGTCATACAGGCCGGGATTGATGCTCGTGCGGGTTAGATTGAACTCAGCAAGATTCAGCCCGATCGTACTATCGATTCCGCCGGCGGGAGTGGCGGCAAAGCCCAGCGCCCGGGCGTTGGCATCGGATAACAGAATGTTTGCCCCCTTGTTCACCGGATTGGTGCTCGTCAGCGGCAAACTGGCCACGGCAGCCTTGTCGATCGCACTGGTGGCGTGCGCCGCCAACGCCTTGACATAAGCCGAATACGATTCCTGAACGTGGCTGGTCAAGCTGGCCGCCAGCCCGCTGGCGATACCTTCGAATTTTATCGTGACGGTGATTGGCGTGGCGATATCGCTTTCGAAATTATGGATGGCCGTGTTGATGGCGGCTTCGATGCCGGCCGCCCTGGAATTTTTCGTAATCGTGCTGTCGAAGATGGGTTTAATCACCAACCCCGCCGACATCAGTTGCCGGCGTTCCAGCGGCTCAATCGCCGGTGGCCGGCTGATGGATCGCCCTCTGCGCCTGGAAGAATCGATCTCTTTAGACCGGCTGAAAAACCCGCCACGTTTATGTTGAGTATGCATGCCCTTAACCCTTCGCGGTTCGAGGCGAATCGCTCCCCAAAAAGGATGCTATCGCCTGTGCACTCCCACGACTTGATACGTCTACTTAGCTGAATCCTGCGCGGCAATCCAGTGATGTTCAGCAATTTTCCGATGATTTGGGCGCGTGATAACGCCGGGTGTGAGATATTCCTCAGCGCCGCCGCTGGCCCCAACCAATATACGCGCCTACAGCGGCGCAGGCCGAGTTTCCCGTATCACGGGCGTCTCGCCGGGACACTCCCGCAGGAAGAGCCGCGCACGAAGGGTACTCCCGGAGTAAGCGGATTCCGCGAAACCCGCTTACTCCGGGAGTACCCTTC
>DASRRM010000302.1:0-7653 GCA_035695715.1 Tepidisphaeraceae bacterium | reverse complement strand
GACTTGCGGCCTGAGCCGCAGTTCCTGCCAACGCGACGTCCTTTCCGAAGCGGCTTGCAAAGCCGTTTCGCACCGTCGTTGACTCGCCGCTGAAAAAAAGGGGCCAAGTGCCCCTATGTCAACTCTCAGTTGCACAAAAAGGCTGCTTTCACGGCCGCGAAATGAAAACTTGATCTGAACGCTTCCCGCAATCTAATGACATTTCGCCGCGAACAACCCTTTTCCCGACGGAGACTAGCTAGTATTTTCTGGGTATCGACATGCAAAAAACTAACTACGTCCCGGTTTCATTCCTCCAGAAGCAGGTGGTTGTCCACCGCGAAATTCCGGTCCAGGTTTTGCCATAGAGAACCCGGCGGTGCGCGGGAGTTACATCGGAGATTGCAATGGGATGCGCTAAATTAGTACTTCTGGTTGCTTTTACGATCGGCACCATACCGACTTTGGCCGGCGAGCCGAAGTACGTTGGCGACGAATCGACTCCTGAGCTATTTCGTCTCATCCAGAAATCCGACATTGAAGGAATTCGGAAGGCTATTGCCGCTGGCACCGATCCGGAACAGTCGTATGGTCCGATGCATATTCGCCCGCTCCACGCTGCGGCCTGGTTCGGAAGCGACGACGCGATGGAAGTGTTACTCGAGCACCACGCCGACGTCAACTCTCGGGATGGCGCGGGGTCCACGCCGCTGCAGATCGCGATCATGCGGGGAAATCGCGCGATGATCGGAAAACTGATTCGGCGCGGCGCAGATATTACAGGCGCTGACGACCTCGGGCGTTCGTGCCTTCATCTTGCGGCGGCAGCGAATGATCTCGAAACGTCAAAGTTACTCATTGAAAAAGGACTCGACGTCAATGCCGTGGAGAAGAATGGGCTCAGTGTATTACACGAGGCGGCAGAGTCGGGCCATTCGGAGGCACTCGTCACATTCCTGATTTCGAAAGGGGCCCGCGTGGATGCGAGATCCGCTGGCGGCGTGACCCCACTTAGCAACGCAGCAGCCAGTGGGGGCGTAGGCGTCGTTGAGATACTCTTGTCGCATGGGGCCTCGGTAGCAAACGCCGACGCCGCGGGAATGACGCCGCTGCATGAGGCCGCGCAGCGCGGTGCCGCCGAGATTGTCGAAGCATTGCTACGACACGGTGCCGACCGACACGCGCTTAACAAACGACATCGCACGCCGATTGATCTCGCCGCGGAACATCATCGCGAAAAGGTTCTTGAAGTCTTCCGAAAGAGCGACGCGGGGGCGTAGCGGGGAAAGTCAAAGCGGGACGGGTCCGGTTTTGACGAATAAGGTGCCCTTCGACACTTGCGAACACCGTGGCTCGGCACCTTCTCTTTCGTCTTCCATGGTTTATCGGCGGCGATGTCCCATGGTGTCTCCGAATGTCTCCTGTTTCACGGCGAAGGCGCGCGCGCCGCTGGCGGGCGAGAGCAGCTCGGCGATTTCGCTGAGCGACCCAAGGGTCGGATCATTTTCATGCCTTGGGGTGTCCTCCGGTTACGCCGTGAATTTCGCCGCTGACGTAGCTGGAGTCGTTGGATGCCAGCAGGACATAGGTGGCGGCGAGTTCGGCGGGTTGGCCGGGGCGGCCGAAGGGGACGTCTTCGCCGAATTTTTCCAGCTTGTCCGGCGATTGGCCGCCGCTGGGTTGTAATGGCGTCCAGATTGGTCCGGGCGCGACGCCGTTCACGCGAATTCCCTTTTTGATCAACTGCTCTGGCGGATTGAAGAGCTCGCCGATACACATTAACAATCATGTCATCACCGAATAGCGAACAACTCTTGCAGGCCGCACGCGAGCATCATCGCAGCGGCCGCCTCAAGGAAGCCGGGAAGCTGTATCAGGACCTGCTCAAATCGAAGCCGGACGATCCCGATGCGCTACACATGCTCGGCGTTGTCGCGCATCAATACGGGCGGAACAAGGCGGCGGTGAAATTGATCCGGCAGGCGATCGGAAAAAGGGCCGATTTTCCCGACGCCAGCAATAATCTGGGGATCGTCCTCCAGGCGATGGGGCAGAATGTCGAAGCGATTGCGGCATATCGCCAGGCGATCGCCCTGCGGCCAAACTTTGCCGAGGCGCTCAACAATCTCGCCATTGCCCTGCAATGGGGCGGGCGAATCGATGAGGCGATCGCCGCTTTTCAGCAGGCGATTGCCGCCCGGCCCAATTTTTCCGAGGCGTTCAGCAATCTTGGCAATGCGCTCAAGGCAAAAGGCCAGATCAACGAGGCGATTGCCGCCTATCGGCGCGCCATCGAGCTTAAGCCCAATTCCGCAGATGCCTACAACAACCTCGGCAACGCCCTTCAGCAATCAGGCAACCTTGACGCAGCCATCGGCGCCTATTTGCAGTCTGCTTCGGCGGCCCCGTTTGCGCCGCCGCTGAATAACCTGGGAAATGCCCTGCGGGAAAAGGGAAAATTGGACGAGTCGGTCGGCGCGCTGCAGCGGGCGATTGCCATCAAGCCCGACTACACCGACGCCTACAACAATCTGGGAAACGCGCTCAAAGATCGCGGGCAGCTCGATGATGCCATCGCCGCATATCGTCGGGCGATAGAAATCAACCCCAAGGACGCCCTGTGCCACGGCAGCCTGGTGTACATGCTTCCATTTCATCACGCCTATGATTCGCGGGCGGCGGCTGAGGAGCTGCGGCGATGGAATGCCAAATTCACCGACCCGCTTAAGATTCTTTTCTCGCCGCATGGCAATGGGCGCGATCCGGAACGGCGTCTTCGCATCGGCTATGTGGGGCCGAACTTTCGCAATCATTGCCAGTCACATTTCATGTTGCCGTTATTGAAGTCGCACGACAAGCAGAAGGTGGAGATTTTCTGCTATTCCGATGTGGTTGTGCCGGATGCTTATACGCACCAGTTGCAAAGCCACGCCGACGCATGGCGGAGCATCGTGGGGCAAAATGCCGAGCAGGTCGCGGCGATGATCCGAGCCGACCAGATCGATATTCTGGTTGACCTGACCATGCACATGGCCCAGAACCGCCTTGCGGTTTTTGCCCGCAAGCCGGCGCCCGTGCAGGTCTGCTGGCTGGCGTATCCGGGCAGCACCGGCTTGAGCGCCATCGATTATCGATTGAGCGATCCATTCCTCGATCCGGCGGGCGTCGACGAATCAGTCTATTCCGAAAAGACCATCCGCCTGCCCGAGACCTTCTGGTGTTACGATCCGCTCGAGGGGCGCGAAGTTCCGGTCAATGCCCTGCCGGCGCAGCAGGGCGGCGCAATCACCTTCGGATGCCTGAATAACTTCTGCAAGATCAACGAGGGCACTCTTGGCCTTTGGGCGCACGTTCTACAGCGGGTGGAAGGCTCCCGCCTGATTCTGCTTGCCGCCGAAGGTATGCATCGCGCCAGGACCCTGAGCTTTCTTCAAAGCCGGGGCGTGGACCCGCAACGGATTCAGATTCTCAGCTATCTGCCGCGGCGGCAATACATGGAACTGTATCACCAGATCGACATCAGCCTGGATACGTTTCCGTATAACGGGCACACCACGAGCCTTGACAGTTTCTGGATGGGCGTGCCCGTGGTCAGCTTCGTTGGGCAGACGCCGGTTTCACGGGCCGGCTGGTGCCAGCTCTGGAATCTCGGGCTCCCGGAACTGGCGGCACATGTGCCGGGGGATTTCATCACCGTTGCCACGGAATTGGCCGGCGATCTGCCTCGGCTGAGCCAATTGCGATCGACGCTTCGCGGGATAATGGAGCAATCCCCATTGATGGACGCCCCGCGTTTCGCCGGAAATATCGAGGAGGCCTATCGCCAGATGTGGCGGACATGGTGCACCTCGGGAACGTAATGAAGCACGAAGTGGGTCTAACTTTTTTGTGTGGCGACTCCGGCCCCGAGTGCGTTTGTACTCAGGGGAAAGTGGGGATTGGGGTGATAGCGGGATTCGTGATGTTCACGCCGGTGTCTAAGGTACTCCTCAGCGCTGCATGCGGCCGCAACCAAAATACACGCGCCAAGAACGCCAAGAAGCCATGAGCGCCAAGGCAGAACAAAGCGTTTTTTTTGCGCCCGGGTCGGAAAATACTGACGCCGCGCCCGCGCATTAATTTTGACGCGAAGGGACGAAGAAGACGAAGGAGTCGAAGAGGTTCCTGCGTCAGCCCAAACTCGTGCGCCAGGGCACAACGAGCGTTTCTTCTTGGCACTCTTGGCACCTTGGCGCTCTTGGCGCGAGTTTTTTTCCGGGGAAACCCGATTCTCGATGATATCCTTGAAGACCCGGATGCTTCGCGCGCCCGATCCGGGTCTTCGGAGTACCTCAGGATGACGATTGCCCGCTCGATCAACCTGAAAAGCGCTCTAAATGAGCTTGCGCGATTAGGCGCTTCGAATCGTCGTAGGGTCCGCACCGCGGACCGTGTTTCTCCATGTCAAACGTAATGGTCCGCGGTGCGGACCCTACACGAATCGCGCAAGGTTATTTAGTAGCTTGCTGGCGGCGGCGGCCACATTTATTCTGATCTTCGATGAAACAAAGCCGAATACCCATATTCGTAAAGCGTGCTTCGATTTTACATGGTGCCCTGCTTCTTCTATTGCTTTTTCCGCTTGCACCGATGCTGCGCGCCGATGACGTGAAGCAGCAGCCCGTGAAGCGAACCTCCGACGAAGTATTGCTGGTGTATAACGCAAACAGTCCCATCTCCAAATCGGTCGCCGATGACTACGCCGCCAAACGCAAAATCAAGAATGTCGTTATCGTGCGATGCGCTGACTCGGCACTCAAGACCGCCGACGAAACCATTTCGCTGGCCGAGTATTCCCAGGCAATCGAAAAGCCGGTGCGCGACTATCTCTCCACGCACCCGGCGATTGCGTTCATCGTGTTGACCAAGGGCGTGCCAATCCGGATCCACGGCGCGGAGACGGGCGAGCGCCCCGACAAAAGCCCGGCTGATACGCCGTTGAACGCCTCGGTCGACAGCCATCTGGCTTCGATGGATTACAAGGACCTTCACGATGCCGTGAAAATGTCCATCACCGGCTCGGGCGCCACCGGCAGCGGCTGGGCCAACCGATATTGGAACGCCAATGAGCCATTCAGTCATCAGAAGTTCGGCGGCTATCTGGTCACCCGCCTCGATGGTTACACCGAAGCCGACGCCAAGGCGCTGGTCACCCGCGCGCTGGCGGCGGAACAGAAGCTCGGCGACGGGAAGGTGCTGCTCGACGTGCAGCCGGCCTTCGGCCTGGGCAACAAGGCCGACGCCCCGGCAAAAATAAAGGGGACGGTTATTCCGGATGAATCGCGCTACAGCGACTGGAACGCCGACATGATCGCCGCCCACGACATCTTGAAAAGCCGCGGCGTGAGCGATGAACTTGATCTGAGCCAAAAGTTCATCGGGCAGCGGAAGGACTTGCTCGGCTATTTCTCGTGGGGCAGCAATGACGCGAAATTCTCCAATCGGGCCTATCAGTCGCTCGCCTTCGCCCCCGGCTCGATCTCTGACACCGCCGTCTCCACCAGCGCCCGCACATTTCTCCCCACGCATGGCGGGCAGTCGCTCCTGGTCGATTTGATTGCCCATGGCCTGACCTGCGGCAAGGGATATGTCGATGAGCCATTGCTTCAGGCGATTGCATCACCATCGGTAACGATGGACCGTTACACGGCCGGGTACACGATGGCCGAGAGTTTTTACGCCGCCAGCCATTTCACGGGTTGGCAGGATGTGGTGGTTGGCGATCCGCTGTGCTGTCCGTATTGGGGAAAGGTTGGGCGATAGCGGATGCTGTGGGCGAATTGAACCGGCGGCAGTGGACGCGCGATGCGTCAGCCGGTCAATGCACCAAGAGCTCAAAGGTAGCGCGCGTAAGCGGTTGTGTAAGTAAAGCTCATTTCGCAACTGACTGCTTGTGATGGAGTTAGCCGTTGCTGTGAGCAACAAATTGATAAATTACCCATTTTTCTTCAAAAATGGGTAATTTTGGGCTTTGCACAAAAATAGCCGATCCGCCGGGCTTTTTTGTGCAGGCGGGGGAATTATTGTGCAGGATAAATACATACGACTGCTTGGACAATTAGCCCAGTCCAGAACGATTGCATTGGTTCCATAACTCTAAAAATCTGATATACTCCTGTTCCCGATGGAGTGAATCACGATGAGCTGGCTATTCTTCATGGACGAAAGCGGACACGACCACCGGAACACGCCCTACGAAGTGAACGGGGGGATCGCAATTCACGCTTCAAAGTTGTGGCCGTTCATTCAAGCTCTTCAACGCCTTGAGGTGGCTTCTTTTGGTGACGAATTGGCAAATTTCGGATTAGAAATAAAGGGATGCAAGCTTTTAGATAAGGACAAATTTCGATTCGCGAATCAAATGCCGTCAATGAACGATGAGGAGAGACGAAAACACGCCAGCGCGTTTCTTAATCGAAGCGCAGCAAAACAAGTTCCAAGCCGAGTGCAATTTACGGCGTACGGTCAAGCATGCTTGACGATGGCTCAGGGGATTTTTCAACTCCTCAGGGATTACGATTCCGTTTTATTCGCTGCTGCAATCCCACGTGGGGTTACAAAACCAATTGGATATTCGACGCCTGAGCATTTGCGCAAAGATCATGTATTTCTTTTTGAGCGTTTCTTCTATTTCCTTGAGATGAAGAAAGATCATGGCCTGCTCGTAGTCGATGAAACCGAAAAGAGCAATGATCGGCAATGGGTTCGCAGGCTTCAAAACTATTTTGCAAAGACACACACTGGACGAATCCGAACGCAATGGATCGTTCCATCTCCTTTTTTTGTCTCCTCGGAAATGGCGCAACCGGTTCAAGCGGCAGACCTTTGCATTTATTGCGTTAATTGGTGTTTTCGCCTTCCATCGCACGGAATGGACGGAATTACTCGACCGGATATCGGTTCCGAATTCGGATCGTGGCTGGCGAGGCTCCAATTTAGCGGAGACTGTTACAAAGACGGGAATGTCTATCACGAATACGGGATCGTTTATGTTCCGGACCCTTATACCCCCAGATAAGCGCAAAAAAAAGGAGGTAATGCTTTCGGAGTCGCTCTCTCGGGCAACTCCTTGGCCGAACCTCCGAAGGTATTATCGGCGCGCCAGACCAAATTGTCAACATTAAATACTTGGAAGCGCTTTCGTGACAGTGGGTTAGAATAAACAATAAGTCCTTTCATTGATTCTAAACTCTTGTCAATTCTAAACTACCGTGGGAGCATTTTTTTAGGACTGGCTTCCACTTAATCGGAAAAATTATCCGTGGATGCGGTCAAAGTAGATCTTCTCTATCCGCAAATGTTGCCTCAATTCCAAGTTCATGAAACGCGCTTATGAGGCAGCAAATGTTGTGGCAAAGCACCTTTGCCAACACTTCATTCCTCGCGGCCACGTCCGTCTTGCTTCGCACTGCGTCACCGAACTTACTCTTGACCATCATTACGGTTGATTCAACGTTCGACCGCCGATGATAGTGGGCAAGAAAATCTGGCTCATCCGACTAGGCTCTGTCTGAAAACTTAACTTCTTGCTGCGCCTATAATTGGTTTAATTCCAGGGAAGGAATTGACACCAAATAGGAGAACAGCACGGATGCGACGCCATCAAGTTACGGATGCGCAATGGGAATTCATCGA
>DASRRM010000301.1:0-7661 GCA_035695715.1 Tepidisphaeraceae bacterium | reverse complement strand
GGCCCCTTCCACGCGCCGCTTGCAACAACGCTTGGGACGCCAGGATCTGCTGGTGAACTGGACGGCGTCGTCCCGGCCCAAATGGCTCGCCAAGCGGCACTGGACGCACATTCGCAAAGAGACGCTTACGTTGCGGCAGATTGTAGTTGGACGGCGAACTTTAGATTTTTGGACATGAAGATTAGACACGGGCAGGGCGCGCAAGGGAAGCCGGGCCATTGCGGCCGGCTTTTTAACGGGGCTTCGAATGTCGATCGACGGGCGGTTTAATGCCCTTCGATTCAGCCTTCACCCGCCTGGCGATCAGCCTGGCGTGAAGACGGTTGAGCAGTTTCCTTCGGCACTCACAGCAGCACGGTTTTCCAGTGATCCGCAACAGCAGCTTCATGGCATGATTGACGCCCATGGCCTCGGCGATCCCTGCCAGCCGGTCACCCAGCAGCACGGGCACTTTCGCGAAAGCGGGGTGGCGATCGGCGTCAAACCATGTTCCCTCTGGCGTCACTTCCAGCGTCGCGGCATCCAGAGACGCGGCGAAGGCGCCAAACCCCTCGGGCAGATTCGCGGCGCGGGCTCGCAGGTGAGCGTGGCTGACAAACATTTTTTTCACGGGCATCCTCCCGTGGTAATGCCGGTGATGGTTTCCGCCGCGCCCAGCGTCTCCCACAGCGTCCAGCCGGCAGCGGCCGTGGCCGGGCAAGTCGGGTTGGCGGAGATCGGGCATATCCACGCGTTGGTGTTGCCGGTGGTCGGGTCGGTAATGATCATTCCCCACGATGGCGCGGTCACCGGCACGCTGATCGGTGCCTCGCCCGTCTCGTAGCATTCAATGGCGCCGAAAAACGTGCCGTCCGAGCCCCACGACGCCGGGCCAATGAAGTGGCCCACGAAACCTGAATTGAACGTGACGAAATAATCCGTGCAGCACGCCGTGCCGCCGGGGCAACCGCCGCAGCAGCAGGCCGGGTCGAGGGCAACGCCGTCATCGGCGAAGCGCAGGCCCGAGGATGTGAAGATGCGTCCCATTTTACGAACAACTCCCCGGTTTAATCACATCGTCCACATCCAGCAGCGTGATCACGCCGCTCTTCACGCTGATGACACCATTCGTCCCAGGCGTCGCCGGGCCATACTCCCGCGACCACAACGGCAGCATGCCGGTGCCGAGCGTCGTGCCATCGCGGCCGGTCACGGTATACGTCCAGGCGTTTTGCGTCGGGCTGCTGCCGGCCGCGCCATCTTCGCCGCCGTCCTTGGCCACGGTCACATCCAGCGGGAACGCGGCGTAAAAGTGATAGATCGCATTACCGTCGCTGGCTTTGCCGACAAGTCCGCCGCGCACGTAGGTGGTGCCAATGTCCAGCCCGTGAAATCCCGCCGGCATGCCGCTCTCGGCGAGGTTCTGGCCATACACCGTGGGCGGCGGCGGAATGGGCAATTGGCCCTTGGCCGGCATCTTAAAATTGCCGGTCACATCCTCGCCGTTCACCGCGCCGGACATGATGTTGATGAGATAGTTTCCCGCCGCGCCGGGACTGCCCAGCGACGATGCCGCTTTGCCGACGATCTGGATGTCCACCTCCGGCGGCGGGATCACCGGCGGCGGCGCGGTGGCGATGGGCAGCACGGGCTGGGTGTTTCCCGGCTCGCCGGCTGCCGTGCGGGTCGATTCAGTTTCCGCCTGCTTGGGGTACGCGCTTGCGCCTTCGCCTCCGCCCGCCTCCAGCTTCCGCAGCTCGTGATTCTCGCGCATCGCATCGCCCGGCACATACCAGTCCGCCAGGCGGAGCGACGTCAGGAGTTTTTCCTGATCCCACGCAACCTCGGTCACCAATCCGCTCGGAGCGACATTGGCAAAGCCGCGTGCCCCGAGCAGCCGCGTTGGGTTGGCGGCATTCTTGAGAAATGCCGCCGCTTCCTTTGCCGCCAGGGCGTCCAGCGTGGCGCGGTTGGCGTCACGGCCGTCGATGTTGAACAGCCGCCACTGCGGCCGGGTGAGAATGATGGCATCACGGGTGTTGCCATCGATGGGAAAAACATAAGGGGACATTCCTATATATCTTGACAAAGCCCTTCCCCAAGACGACACTCCAACCCATGCCACGAGTTGGACGCATTGCCCCCGGCGGCGTGATCTACCGTGTTCAATCGCGGCAATGGCCGCCGGCAGCTATTCCTCAAGGACGGGAATTATCTGGCGTTCCTCAAACTCCTGGCGGAAGTGAGGGAAACTGTCCCCATTGATTTGCTGGCGTGCTTTCCGGTCGAGCAGGATCGGTACCTGCTGACGCTTCTGCGATACGTCGAGGCCAACGCGCTGCGCGCCAAACTCGTCCGCCGGGCGGAAAACTGGAAATGGGGCAGCCTGTACGCGCGGGAGCGAGATTACTATCCTGAACTGCTGTCGGCGTGGCCGCTGGATCGGCCCGGCAATTGGGCGGAGATTGTGAACGGGAAGATGGACGTTGATGATTTGGAGCCAATCCGCACGAGCATCAAGCGTGGCCGGCCTTACGGCTCGCCGCCGTGGGTCCGGCAAGCCGCCGAGCGCCTCGGCCTAAGCTTCACGCTCCGCCCGCGAGGCAGGCCGGGAAGGGAGAAAGCATGAATATAGGAATGTCCCCTTTTGTTTTCCCTGGGACGCCAAATGTCCCATTCATGTCCCATCGGCAAAAAAGGGGACACGCCGCCGGTTTCGGCGGCCGTGCCGTGTATGCGCGACCCGCCGCGATGGGAATGCAATCCATCCACCGAAACGCGCGACGGCCGGGGAGGGTGTGGCCGTCTTTTTTGGCACGTTCATTCGCGACACGGGCGTCCCGCCCGTGCTTGGTGCTATTTACGCCGAAAGCATGAGGCACGGCCGAGACGGCCGTGTCACGACGGTGCCAAAAAAGACGGCCACACCCGCCGGGGAACGCAACGCCGGCCTGTATTGCGGGATGCGTTTCTCATCATATGATTCCCCAATCGGCCCGGCCCGGCCTACACGGACCAAAGCCCGTTATGGACGCCTCCTTCGGGGCCCGTGAGCAATGTGGCGATTAATGGCATTGCGTTCGAATACGATGGATGGTTACAGCCCAATGTTGAAGACCCGCTCGGCGACGGGTTCGAGGGATATATCGGGATGCAGAAGGGAATTTTCACTCGGGGCCCGGTCAGTGGTACAGGGGCGACGGCTGGCCAAGCCCCAGGTCCTTGGAGCTATTCGACCCAGCTTGCTGCAGCAACCGTTGAAAACTGCACCGCGGTGTCCTTCCAGGCATGCACATTTGAGCACCTGGGGGGAGCCGCCATCTCGCTATTTTATAACACGTCTGACAGTACGATAATCCAGTGCATGATTAGCGATGTTGGCGGAACAGGCGTTGTCGTCAACGGCGATGAGGACGCGATCTCCACGAACGCTGACCCGAGCACAAGCGGCGGTTACGGGGATCTGATTTCCTACAACACCATCGAAGCCATCGGCGTCGATTATGCAGATTCCACGGGCATACAGGCTGGTTCGTGTTTGCAGCTTAGCATAGAAAACAATTCGCTTTCCGACATGCCGTCGGACGCCATCTCGGACGGCAGAGTGCATACCGGATATCCCTCCACATGCTACATTTCCGGCAATACAATTAATCACACAAACAGGCTGATGGCCGATGGAGCGGGCATCTATCTCGATTCTTCGAACTGGGATCCCGACTTCGACGGTGGCTTTGGAACAATCGTTCAGGATAACTCGATTTTTCATCTCGGGCCATTCGACACAGCCGAGAACGGCGGTCCTCCGATTTACGGGGTATATTTAGATCAGGGATGCGTGGGCGCGACGGTCCGAGACAACATCATCAGATATTTCACGGGCGACCAACCAGTTTTTCCGAACTCTCATCTTCTTCACCCCACTATCATCGGCCTTCGAACGTCCGGACTAGCCAATGGGAAAAACATCGCGTCGTACGATAACTGATACTGACGATTTGTAAACCGCACCTACTCGCGGTCGGCGTTTCGGTGTGCGGCCCGCCGGCGGAACCTTGCATCCAATATGGTTTCGGGGTTAAATCCTTGGGTTGCGTGGAAGTTCGTCACGCCGTTCCGATGGTTAATAATTTGGTCGATATGATGTTGAAGATTTCGCCCGAGCCCGACAGCTCGCTTGCCGACAAACTGAAGCGCTATCGGTTTTATCACTTCATCGAGCTGGGTAACGGGGTCAGCACCGAAGGGATTTCACGGCTGGTTCCACAGCAACAGTTGGCGCTGCGCCAACTGCGCCTTTTGCCTTTGCAAGGCAAACGCGTTCTGGACATCGGCTGCCGGGATGGATTGTTTAGCTTTGAAGCAGAACGGCTCGGGGCGTCCGAGGTAATCGGAATTGACAACTGCCTGTCGCAAGGCGCGGTGGATGTTTTGATTCCGCACCTCAGATCCAGGGTCAGGATGCATGAGATGAACCTCCTGCACCTTTCGCCCCAGGCGTTCGGCCGCTTTGACGTCATCATCTTCTCGGGCGTGCTGTACCATCTGCGCTATCCATTTCAGGCGCTCCGAATCATCCGCGATCTGCTGGCCGACGATGGTGTGCTGTTGATAGAAACAGCGATCTGGCGGGTGTTCGAGCGAATTCCGCTTTTGTATTGCCCGACTGGCGCGGAAAGTCCGTACGAAAGTAGTTCGGTGACATTCTTCAATCCACGCGGGCTGATCGCCACGATGGCATCATTCGGATTCGACGCTCAATTCGTCGATCACTTGTTCGGCAGGAAGATGTTCCGAACCAAGGGGGCAACGGCAAGGTCGTACGCCGGGATTTTGATCAATTACGTCCAGAGAGCCTTCCCCTCTCTCGCCGGATCAATCATGGGCAGCTTTTTTATCGACCGTGGCGTCTTTCGCTGCCACAAACTCAAGGGCCCGCCTCCTGCTGAGTTTGAATACTGGGATGCGCGCCACCGCGTGCATGGCTAAATATGGGGAATATTCAAGGCGAAAATAGAGAATGAAACCGGGACGTAGCATGGGAATTTGCGAGCAAACCCTGTCGAGGCGGCAACTCGCGCGGCAGTGTCCCATCTCCGGCGGGTTTGAAAAAATGGGACGTGTGGGACATCCGGCAAAGGTTCTCCTTGTCACGTCCTTCATCGCCGTTCATAATTCATAGTTATGAAGAGTTCACTTCCGGGCGGGTCTCCTGGCGATGTTTCGAAATTGCTTCAGAATGCAAAACAGAACCACAAAGCCGGGCGCTTGCGCGCGGCGGAGGGGCTTTACAGGAAGGCGCTGGAGCTCAGCCCGAATAATGCCGAGGCGATGCATTTTCTCGGGCTGCTTCAGCATCAACAAGGCAAGGGAACCGCGGCGGTTGACTTGATGCGGCGGTCGCTGGCGCTTAAGCCGGACTCGGGGGAGTATCACAGCAATCTGGGAATGGTGCTGGCGAGTCTTGGGCGGGCGGAGGAAGCGATTGAGGTTTTGGATCGGGCGGTGGCGCTGAATCCGGATCATGCCGAGGCGCACAACAATCGCGGCGGAGCGCTCGACCGGCTGGGCCGCGGGGACGAAGCCATCGCGGCCTGGAAGCGCGCGGTTGAGCTGCGGCCCAACTATGCCGAACCGCATAATCATCTTGGGCAGAAGTTGTCGGCCGGCGGCAAGATCGATGAGGCGATTGCTCATTTTGAGACGGCGGCAAAGGCGAACCCGCGCAATGCCGAGGCGCATAACAATCTTGGGATTGCGCTTCGCAAGAAGGGGCAGCTTGCCGAGGCGGGCAAAGCGTTTCGGCGGGCGACGGAGCTTCGTCCGGATTTTGCCGAGGCGCTGAGCAATCTGGGAACAGCGCTGAACGAGCAAGGGCGACCCGATGAGGCGAGCGGGTATCTGCAAAAGGCCGCCGACTTGCGTCCCGATTTTGTCGATGCGCACTGGAATTTATCGCTTTCACTGCTGGCGCGCGGCGAATTTGAAAAGGGATGGCTGGAATATGAATGGCGGCGGCATCTTCCCGCCGACCTTTCGCTGCACCGCTCGTTTCCGCAGCCGGAATGGAATGGCGGATCGGTTGATGGGCGCACGGTGCTGGTGATTGCCGAGCAGGGGCTTGGCGACACGCTGCAGTTTGTGCGCTACGTTCCGCTGCTGGCGCGGCGCGGGGCGAAGGTGGTGCTGGAATGTCAGCCGAGGCTTCGGCCGCTGCTGCAATCGGTTGACGGGCTGAGCGCCATCGTCGCGCATGGCGAGCCTTTGCCACGCTTCGACACCCACGCCCGGCTGATGAGCCTTGCGGGAATCTTCGGCACGCGGCTGGGCAATATTCCCGCGGCAACGCCTTACCTCCGCGCCGATGCCCGGCGAATCCAGCAATGGAAATCCCGGCTGCCGGAAAAGAGCTTCAACATCGGCATCGCCTGGCAGGGGAATCCGACATTTCCCGGCGACCGGAGCCGATCGATCCCGCTGCGGCATTTCGCGCCGCTGGCGGCGGTGCCAGGCGTGCGGCTTTTCAGCCTGCAGAAAAACGCCGGCGCTGAGCAAGCGGCGGCCCTTGACGATCAATTTCAGTTGACCGAGTTTTCGCCGGCGCTCGATGAAGGGTGCGGCGCGTTTGAAGACACCGCCGCTGTGATCATGAGTCTCGATTTGGTGATCACCAGCGACACATCGATGGCGCATCTCGCCGGGGCGCTGGGAAGGCCGGTGTGGGTGGGATTATGCTTCGGATGCGACTGGCGTTTTCTGCGAAATCGCGACGACAGCCCCTGGTATCCGACGATGCGGCTGTTCCGGCAGACTGACACGCGCGACTACGAAGCCGTGCTCGATCGGGTGCGAGGCGAGTTGCTCAGGCTGATTGCCGCCGGGTAATTTGAACTGGATGGCTCGGAAAATCGGGTCGCAGTAACAGGGGGTTTTCCAGGTCGCTGGATTCATTGCAAAAAATGGCGCGAGAGACGGGGCTCGAACCCGCGACCTCCGGCGTGACAGGCCGGCGCTCTAACCAACTGAGCTACTCCCGCGTGGTTGCGAAACCCGCGAGAGGTGGGACTTAAAGGGGCGATCATGCCAAGTCAAGGCAGTTGCGAATCCCCTTGCCAGTCGGGCATTTTTGCGACCTCGATGCAAATAATGGGCTATTTACGGGCAAAACAGCGTAGTCAGTCCGGCCCCGAATCATTTAAGGCCTGCTACGTCTTGGTTTCCCAAGCCATTAACAACGAGGAGGGCCAAATATGGCGAAGAAAGCAGCGACCCCGGCGACGATCACGCTCAAGCATCTCGCAGCGGCGATTGCCGATGAGCAGGAATTGTCCAAGAAGCAGGCCGAGGGCATCCTGACCGACCTGGTCGGCCGGATCACCAAGCACCTGAAGAAGGGCGAGCGGATCCGTATCGTCGGCCTCGGCATCCTACAGGTGCGCAAGCGGGCCGCCCGCATGGGTCGCAACCCCGCCACCGGCGAGGCGATCCATATCAAGGCCAGCAAGAAGGTTGCCTTCCGCGCCGCCAAGGAACTCAAGGAAGCCGTGTAAGACGGGCTTTCTGTTTCCTTTCAGCGCCATTCCGGCACGGCCACGCGGCCCCGGGGTGGCGCTTTTTTGTTATACTGCCTGATCGCAATGTCCTGGCTCATATGGCGGTCCTGATCGTGCCCTCACCTCTCG
>DASRRM010000300.1:0-48400 GCA_035695715.1 Tepidisphaeraceae bacterium | reverse complement strand
AGGTTCGCGCAGCATACTTGAGCCAGGATGGCCGGGCCGACACGTTTCACGAGCAGCGTCCTCGCGGCTCCGCCGTGGGCCGCAATCGTGCCAAGGCGTTCCAAGCCGCCAGGTGAAGCGCAGAGACGGGCGTGCACCCCCCCAACTCCCCCAAATTTGACAACCGCCAACCCGCCAATGACAAATGACCAATGACAAATGACCAATGACCCTTCACTAACAGGCTTGATCGGCTATCGCGGCAGCGGAAAGACGACGGTTGGCAAATTGCTGGCCGACGAGTTGCATTGCCGATCGGTCGATATTGATCAATGCATCGTCAGCGCGGCCGGAAAAAGCATCCGGGAGATTTTCGAGGAGGCGGGTGAGCCGGCGTTTCGCGACCTGGAAACAAAATGCATCGGCGAGGCGATGCGTTTGCAAAATGCGGTTGTTTCCTTTGGCGGCGGCGCACTCGATCGCGAGGAAAATCGTAAGATGATGACGGCAGCCGATTGCAGGCTGATTTATCTGCGCTGCGAGCCGGCGGAGCTTTTGCGGCGAATTCGCTCCGATCCGCAAACCGCCGTCAATCGACCGAATCTGACCGCCCTCGGCGGCGGCATCGACGAGATTCAGGCAGTGCTTGCCCGTCGCGAGCCGGTCTGGCGGGGCATGATCGTGGCGGAGATCGACGTGACGGCACTTTCGCCCGTGGATGTGGTCAAGCGATGCCTGGAGAGTCTGTGAACTGGACGCATCATCTCATTTACATCGCGTTTCTCTTCGCCCTCGGCTCGTGCATTGGCAGCTTTTTGAATGTGGTGGTCTGGCGATGGTTTAACATTCCCCACGCCGATGATGAGACGCTGATCCAGAGTTTTTTTGTGACGCTGAAGGGGCTTTCCGATCCGCCGTCGCATTGCCCCAAGTGCGATAAGTTGCTGAAGTGGTATGACAATATTCCCGTTCTGGGCTGGCTGAAGCTTGGCGGGAAATGCCGGTTTTGCAAAGCGCCGATTTCCGTGCGATATCCGATCGTCGAGTTCATCACCGGCGCGATGTTCGCCGGGTATTACATCGCATTTTTCATTTGCCAGATCGGCCCATGCGCCGGGGTGACCGCCGAGGGACAGATCATCCGTCCGCTGCTGATTCTCTCGCAGCACTGGTGGATTTACGCGCTGGACATGGCGCTTTTGAGCGCGCTGCTGGCGGCGAGCCTGATCGACATCGAGCAGTATCGGATTCCCATCGAGATTCCCTGGTTGATGGTGCCGATTGCACTGGCCATGCACGCGATTTTCGATCATCGCGGCGGGCCGGGGAATCTGGCTTTTGGGCCGATTCCGCTGGCGATGGCGATGGGGGCGGCTATTGGGACGATTCTCAGTCTGATATTGCTGCATTTTGGATTGTTGCCGCGGGCCTTTGCCGACGGTGCGCCGCTTCTGGAAATCGATCGGCAGAAGCTGCAGGAAGAGCGCGACCGCGAGGCGGCGAAGCAGGAAAAGCAAGCCGACGATAAGAAAAAAAAGAAAAAGAACCGAAAGAAGGATAGGGAAGCGCAGATGGCGGCGTTGGCGCCACCTCCGCCGGCCGAGGATGTCGAGCGGGAATGGGCGCCGTCGGAAATCCGCCGGGAAATCAGCAAGGAAATGCTGTTTCTGCTTTTGCCGATGGCGCTGGCGATGTTGTGCGCGGTGCTGGTGATGCGGGTCGATTCGATCGGGCGACGGTGGGAGGATTTGCTGCGTCATCAATGGATCGCCATGCTGCTGGGCAGCGCGCTGGGCGGATTGGCGGGCGGATTTGCGGTCTGGCTGACGCGCATTTTGGGATCGATCCTTTTTGGCCGCGAGGCGATGGGAATGGGCGATGTGGATTTGATGGTCGCCATCGGCGCGGTGCTTGGCCCGGGACCGGCTATCGTCGTCTTCTTCGTCCTGGCCCCTTTTCTCGGACTGGCGTATTCGCTGTTCGGCCTGATCATGCGCAAGAAGCATGAGTTGCCCTACGGCCCATATTTAAGCCTCGGCGCGGCGCTGACCATCCTTTTCTATGCCCCGATCGCGGCGTATTTCGCGCCGGGATTGAGCAATGCCGTGTTTCTCCTGGGACGAGCCGTCGGCGGCGGATGAGGGCCGTGGAGAAGAAATTAAGATGAACGCCAAGACGCCATGAACGCCAAGTGGAGAGCGCCAAGCGAAAACGAAGTCGCAACGCGAATCTTTCTCTTCTTTCCGACCTTGGCGTCCCTGGCGTCTTGGCGTTCATCGATCTTGTCGAACCTGGTTGAGCGTAAATTTGCGGCCGGCAAACGTCGCCGGGAGGAATAAATCACATGAGCAAGATTTGGATATGGACGAAGGTTTCGGTTTTTGGGCTGGTGCTGATCTACATTCTCTTTTTCTGCGCAATCAATCACTCGACGACCACAAAGCTTTGGGTGTGGTATGACAAGAGTCCTGAAATGAACGTGCTGGCCCTGGCCGTCTGTTCCTTTTTGGCCGGGGTGATTGCCACGGTTTTCGTCCGCACCACGCTGGTCACCATTCGCCAGCTTCGCGACATGAAGGAGCGCAAGCGAGCCGAGCGGCTGCACCGCGACATGGAGGACATGAAAGCCAAAGCCGCCATGCTGCAGCCAAAATCGCCTGACGCGCCTGATGAAAACATTGCCAAAACTTGACGTGCCCGGCAATTTTTATACCATGCACGGTGTTGAAGGCGGGCGTTCACAATGGATTGTGGGACTGTTTAGATGAAAGGAGTCATCGTGCGAAGCATTTTCCGTGGCATCGTGGCAGCAGGGCTTTTGGCCGGGGCGGGGTTCGGCTGCCAAAGCAGCATGTATTCCGAAAATAAGGACCTGCGCAACCAGAACCTGGAATTGCAGCAGCAACTGGACGATGCCCATCGCCAACAGGCGGTGGCGGCAGCCCAGCCAGCGCCGCAGCCGATTCAGGCCGCCGCCGTCACACCCAAGCCGGTGGAGATTGCTCCGCCGCCAGCCCCGGCTCCCGTTGCTGTCGAACCCGCTCCCGCACCGGCCCCGGTTGCTGTCAAGCCCGATTTCGGCGGTCTTGAAGTGACCCACAACGCCGCCGCCGGCACGACCACCGTCAACCTTCCCAGCGACATCTTCTTCTCTTCCGGCCAAGCCATGCTGCTGCCCGATGCGAAGAAGTCGCTTGCCAAGGTGGCCAGTGTCCTGAAAAAGGAATATGGCTCCAAGCAGATCAAGATCGAAGGGTACACCGACAGCGACCCGATCAAGAAAAGCCATTGGAAGAGCAACGAAGAGCTCTCGCAAAAGCGTGCCGAGGCAGTGAGGGATTTCCTTGTAAGCAAGGGCGTTTCCGCGAAGCTGGTCAGCACCGAAGGCCTCGGTCCCAAGAATCCCAAGAGCAAAACCGACAAGGCGAAAAATCGCCGGGTGGAGTTAGTGGTATTGACGAGATAGCGCCTACACTCCCACCATGTCCATCGCAATCGTCGATTACGGCATGGCCAATCTCCGCTCGGTGCAAAAGGCGTTCGAGCATGTTGGCCAGCCCGCCATCATCATCAGCCGCCCCGAGGAGATCGACCGGGCTGACAAGCTCGTCCTTCCGGGCGTCGGGGCATTTCAGGACGCCGTCGCCACATTGCGCGACCGCGAATTGGCCGGCCCAATCCTCCGGCATATCGAAAAAGGCCGGCCATTTTTAGGCATTTGCCTGGGCTTGCAAATGCTGTTCGACGTCGGCTACGAGGACGGCGAACACCAGGGCCTTGGCGTACTTCCCGGCAAATGCATCCGCTTCGACGTGGACGACACGCTCGGCCTGAAGGTGCCGCACATGGGCTGGAACCAACTGCAAATCCAGCGCCCCGCGCCCATTTTCAAAGATCTTCCCGATTCCCCCGGCGTTTATTTCGTCCACGGCTATCACGTCGTCCCCACCGACCCCGGCGTCATCGCCACCACCACCGACTACGGCCGGCCGTTCGTCAGCAGCATCTGGCGCGACAATGTTTTCGCCACGCAATTTCACCCGGAGAAAAGCCAGAAGGTGGGTTTGCAGATATTGGCGAATTTCGCGGGGTTATAAGGATTCTCAAATGGGCGCGTCGTCACGCGAATTTCATCGGCGTTCCGTCGTCATCCAACGGCCGAAAGTATCCCTTAATTCTTGCAACGTCTCGGACACACACCTGGATGTGACTTTTTGTTGCAAAGCCAGCATTCTCGTAAAGAGGTTGGCCCTCAATGAATGCCGCGCGTACTGTATCGAATGGCTTCGCACCCGTTTCTTCGCGCAGTTGATGCAGAGTGCGAAGGACTGCACAGTCCAGGTTTCGACTACGCAAATCGGGACCACCGGAATTTTCCGGGAGGGGAGCACCTGATACGCGCGAAGATTTGAGAAGATCTTCGTAGGCAAGTTTGACGGTTTCAATAAATCGGCTGTCGAGCAAGTTCAGGCATCTACCAAGATCGATGATCGCGCCGACAACCGCGGGGGTTTTGATTTTCTGGCCGGACGGATGCGGTCGACGCGCGACTTCCAAGGCGAACTCATATGCCCGCCGCTGGCTGTGTTCCCAGAAATAAATCCCATCGCCAAGCCAATCGTAATTGTTATGGCTCGCGGATAGCGCGATCGAGCCATCAATTATGCGTTTGGCCAGCTTGGCATCACACCCGTGGTAACCGAGGATGAAGGTTGTGGAGGCGATGGCCACGGGTTAGCGGAGTTCTTTGACCAAACGCACACCGTTCGGCGAGGCTTTGTGATTTTCGATGATGCCCGCACGAATCAAAAACGCGCGAGCTTTGGCGGGATCCTTATGCTCAGCGCGAAGCTTTCGAGCCGCCTTGCGGAATTGCTTGATGATGCTTTCTGTGGTTTCGATCACTCTCTCCATATTATCGAACAATTGTCATCACCTGTCCAGTAGCGATGGCTTACCAACCGCGTTAGCCTCACTGAATTGTCGCTACTTACCAAATCCTCACCCGATCCTCCGGCGCGACGTATTCCTTGTCGCCCGGCTTAATGTCAAATGCCTGGTACCACGCATCCACATTTCGCAGCGGCGCGAAGGCGCGGATGGAGCCGGGGGAGTGGGGGTCGGTGGCGAGTTGTTGCTTTAACGCGGCGTCGCGGATGAGCGTTCGCCAGACTTGGGCCCAGCCGAGGAACAGGCGTTGTTCGCCGGTGAAGCCGTCGATGACGGGGGCGGGTTGGCCGTGAAGGTGGATGCGGTAGGCGTCGAGGGCGTTGAGGACGCCGCCGTAGTCGGCGATGTTTTCGCCCATGGTGGTTTTGCCGTTGATGTGCATGCCGGGGGCGGCGGAGAAGTCGAACGCTTCATACTGCGCGCCGAGCCTGGCGGCCTGGGCCTCAAACTTTTTCGCGTCCTCGGCGGTCCACCAGTCGTTTAGAACGCCGTCGCCGTCGCTCTTGCGGCCCTGGTCGTCGAAGCCGTGGGTGATTTCGTGGCCGATGACCGCGCCGATGCCGCCATAGTTTACCGCTGCGTCGGCGTTGGGATCGAAGAACGGCGGCTGAAGGATGGCGGCGGGGAAGACAATTTCGTTGCGCGAATCATTGTAATAGGCATTTACCGTTTGCGGGGTCATGCCCCATTCCAGCTTGTCCACCTTCTGGCCGAGCTTTGACACGCGATATTCATATTCGAACCGGCGCGAGCGCTCGGCGTTGCCGAACAGATCGTGCGGGTCGACGATCAGCATCGAATAATCGCGCCACTTTTGCGGATACCCGATTTTCACGCCGAACTTGTCCATCTTCGCCAGCGCCTTCACCTTCGTCTCCGGCGACATCCATTGCACGTTTTCGATGCGGTGGCGCATGGCGGTCTTCACATCTTCAACCAGCGCCTCGGCCTTGGCCTTGGCCTCGGGCGGGAAATATTTCGCGACATATTCCCGGCCAACCGCCTCGCCCATGACGCCTTCGCAGAAACTTGCCGCCCGCTTCACGCGATCGCGCTGCATCGGCGCGCCGCCCATGAATTTGCCGTGGAATTCAAAGCTCGCATCGGCAAACCGCGACGAAAGCAGCGGCGCTGCTTCATCGGCAACATGAAATGCCTGCCAGGCCGCCAGCGTCGGCAGGGGCGTGTCATTGTAAATCCTGGCGACCTTGGGCATGGACGTGTTTTGCACGACGACAAACTTTGCCGCCGAGCCTACGCCCGCTGAATCCAGAAACACCGGCCAATCGAATCCCGGCGCGTAGTCGACCATCGCCGCCAGGGTCATCGGGTTGTACGTTTTATCGCGATTGCGATTTTCGGCGCGAGTCCAATGCGCCTCGGCAACCTGCGTCTCAAACGCCACGATTTTTTCCGCCGACGCCGCTGGGTCTTCCCACCCAATCATCTCCAGCATCTTCGCCACATATTGCTGATAATGTTTTTTCTGCTCGGCGTAGATCGGCTTGAGGTAATACTCGCGATCGGGCAGGCCAAGGCCCGATTGGCTGATGAACAGCGTGTTGTATTCGGGGTTTTTGTCATCCGTGCCCACGCCGGCGCGAAACAGCGTTGAACCGCCCGCCAGCGTCCCTTGCGATTTGCCCATGAACGCGGCCATGTCCCGGCGGTTGTCGATCAGCTTGATCGCCGCCAGCATCGGGCGAATCGGGGCGGCATCCTTGCGATCCGCCTCGGCCTGATCGAGATAACTGGCGAACAGCCCCGCAAGCTTGGCGCGATCGGCCTGCTGGGGCGTGGCGACGGCGGGGAGAATAGCGTCTGTGTGCTGGATGTCTTCGAGCAATTTGCGGACGCGCAGATCGGACAGATCGCGCAACATATCAAACCCGCCATAACGGCCGCGGTCTTCGGGGATTTTCGTGCGCGCCAGCCATTTGCCGCTGGCGTATTTCTCGAAGTCATCGCCCGGCTTGACGCTGCGATCCATGCCGGACAGGTCAAAACCCCACGGTCCCATCGGCTTGGCTTCCACGGACGTCGGCTCGGTTGCCGACGATGTTGCGGCGTCAGCCTCGTCAAACCAATCCACGCCGCGATTGAAATCACCCGCCAGCGCCAGCGATACGACGCCGCACGACGCGACGATGGCAAGATTCAGAACGATCCATTTGGTCTTCAGCATTCGATCCGCCTCTTTCATGTTGATATTGCAGCGCCGGACGGCGCGTGAAGAATCATACGATGCCGGCTCGAGCCTGTCGCGGGTCGTGCGCGGCGTGAACGGGTCATCGCTACGAATCTACAGTAATTCGGGGCTCGGGCTCCCAAATGTCGGCGTTTTTACCAGCAGGCAGAAAACCCCGAGCAATCCCACCACCGGCGCCAGGAAATAAAACAACGGCGTCGACGAGCCGCTCAGGTGCACGCACCCGGCCAGCAAAACCGGCCCGGCAGAGGAGGTGACCACCGTCAGCCCCTGCGCCGCACCCTGAATGGCGCCAAGGTGCGCCCGGCCGAACACTTTTCCCCAGCAGGTGAAGAATGCGACAGTGACAATTCCGCCGGAAATTCCCATCAGCACGGCATACAGGTAAACAACCGCCGCCGTGTGCGCCACGGGCAGTGCCAGCAATGAAAGTGCATGAAGGAACATGGCCCCGGCCATTAATCGCCCGACGGATATTTTTTGCCCCAGCCACCCGCCGCCAAAGTTGGCCAGCAATCCGGTCAGCATCACCACCGACATGACCTTGACGGCAATGTGCTTGTCGAAGCCATGTTCGTGGAGGACGGCTTCGTTGAAGAGCGTGAGCGCCGCCGACAGCATGCCAAAGACCGATGCCGCCAGCGCATAGGCCCAGAACGCCGGGCTGGCCAGTGCCTGCCGCAGTGTCGCGCCGATTGCATCGTCATCGGCACAGAGCGTCCCGCCCGCGGCTTCAGCGGGGATGCCATCCATGCTCAAGCGCATCGCCTGCGGCGTGGAGCGGACCAAAATCCAGGAGATGACTCCGCCGATGAGAATGATCCATCCCACCAGGTCCCACGCATGACGCCAATCGGTGTGAAAGGCGACCTTGGCCACCTCGATATAAACCACCACGCACCCGATTCCCGCCAGCAGCGAATAAACGCCCATGGCGATGGGCAGCCGGCGTGAAAACCATTTCCCGACCAGGGCGAGGCTGACGGCCGACAGCGCGCTCTGGCCGAATCCGCGCGTCAAGGTGAGGCCGATGAATAATCCGATCGGCCCAGTGACCTTGCTCATGTAAACCAGCGATGCCCCCAGGGCGGCGAGCATCAGCGTGATCATCGCGCGGGCGCCGATGCGATCGATCAATGGGCCGCACGCCACGCTGAAAACCGAGGCGATGAGCGTGGCCCACATGTTCTGAAAGCCGAACGCGACATGGTCCATCTGCAAATCGCGCAGCAGCGGCTCGGTGATCACCCCGACCACCTGCGGCCGGCCGAGCATCGTCGCGGCCATGGCCGCGGCGGCAATGGCGACATTGATCCAACCGTAATAAAGCAGCGTTTTGGTGCGCGGTGCGGAGCGTTGTAATGCGATCACATCAGTCACGAGGAGTTCTCCATTGATGCAACGACGCGCGGAAATGAAAGTTGAAATTGATTACTTCTTCAAGACGCCGGTTCTGAGGTACTCCGAAGAGCCGGGTCAGCTACCTAAAGAACCCGGCTCGTCGGAGTACCTCAGAACCGGCGTCTTTGAAACGGCCAGGAGCAAGCGACGAGGAGCATTCCATGAACATGCCCTACGACGCATTCCTGGCCTTGTCCCCTTATCGTTCTCCTCCCGGCGGAAAGAAGATGAACGAATCGGCCATCGATCCGCCGCGCAGGGCTTCAACCGCGGGCGTGCTTAGGGTGATTCGCCGGCCGCGATGGAAGACATTTCCAAAATCGTCGCGCACTTCGCTGAGCGGGCCCTGGTAGAGCACCACCTGCTTCAAATCGAACGGCGTTGCCTCCAGTTTCACCGCTTCCAGAAGAATCTCGCGAAGGCCGATCGTCCCGTGCCGGAAGAAAGGCGTTGGCGACAGCTTGGCTAGCCGCAATGCGTGAAATCCGTTGGAGAGCAGAAGCTCGGACAACTCCGCTTCGCTGGGCACATATTGTACGCCCGCCGCCGGGCCGGGAAGCGTCGGTATTTCCCCGTTCAGCGGCGCGTCGGCGGCCAAGCCGTGGATGATTATTTTTCCGCCCTGGCGAAGCGACCGGCGCGCTTCACGCATGAGCTGCAATTTTTCGTCGCCCGCCAGCGGCACGTTTAACGTCCCCTTCAGCAGAATTCGGTCGGCGGAATTGGACGCCAGCGGAAGATTGGCGGGAATCGGCTGGCC
Organism: Tepidisphaeraceae bacterium; assembly: GCA_035695715.1. Classification (GTDB taxonomy): domain Bacteria; phylum Planctomycetota; class Phycisphaerae; order Tepidisphaerales; family Tepidisphaeraceae; genus RYN-428. The sequence goes on along the minus strand of DASRRM010000300.1, from coordinate 39,101 downwards.
GAGCTGATGTTCCCACGCCACTTCGGGTTTGGCCGAAGGTGGCTGAGTCCTGGCATGCTCCTTTGCCGCTGCGTGCTCCTCACGAAGGGTGGCCGAGCCGGCCCCGCGATGGTCGGTGTCGGCTTCAAGGACATAAAGCTCCCACAGATTTCGGTCGACATCCTTGACCCAGAACTTGGTCTGGCGGGCGTAGCAGCATTCGACGCCATCCTCGCGATTGGTGGCGATGCCCGCCGCCTCCAGGCGCTGTTGCATCGCGATCAGCGCCGGGGCATTGGCCACGCGGAACCCGAGGTGATTGAGCGCCCCGCCGCCCGTGTGGGGCGACGGCTCCAGCGACAATACCAATGGCGGATCCGCCAGTTCAAACTTCGCATAATCCGGATAACATTTCGCCGGCGCTACGCCGAGCAATACGCGGTAAAACGCGATGGCCTTTTCCAGGTCGGCGACGTTCAACGAGATGTGAAACATCGTCGGGGCGGAAACGGAAGCTGGTTTGGATGGGGTGACGGGTTCGATTGTTGCGGTCATGGTTTGCCTCTTTCTTTTGGAGCATTTTCGAGTCGGTGGTTCAGCACTCCTAACAAATGCAGAAAGCGATCGCAAAGACGCCAGGGGCGCCAAGGGAAGACGCCAGGAATGCAATGGACTTTTATCTCTTCTCTTTCCGACCTTGGCGTCCCTGGCGTCTTGGCGTTCAATCCATCGTGTCAGGAGATATGAAATTATCGCAAGGCATGGGCGGGACGCCCATGTCACGACCGAGGTTTCATACCTCTGTGGAATCCATTCACCGGAAGTAAACATTGTTTCGCCCATATTCCGCGTATTTCTTCTTCAGCCAGACGAGGAACTCTTCATAGTGGCGTTCACGCTGGTGCCCGCCGTCGGAGATGGCGTTGTAGCTCAGGTAAAGTTGGCGGCGGAAGGTGTTTGACGCATTGGGCGCTGAGCGGTGCGGCGTGAATCCGCCGAAAATCGCAATGTCCCCCGGCTCAAGCTCCAGCTGCACCGCCCGGGACGGATCGACTGATTCGACCGGCAATTCGTGATATTCGCCATCGAGTGCCGACATGCTGCCGTTGTGATGATATCCGGCAAACACCTCCGTGCACCCATTTTGCGCCGTGGAGGGGTCAATCGGCACCAGTACGGTAAGGAATGTTTTTGGAAACGTCGGCCACGCGATGTAATCCTGGTGCAGGCCATACCCCTTCGCCCCGACGGGCTTGAAAATCAGCTTGTCCTTAAAGAGGCAGGCTTCTTCGCCATAAAGAGCGCCGATGGCCGCCAGCAGCCGCTGGTCGGTGGCAAGCCTGCCGCAAGCCGGCGATAGATCGTTCACCGGATCAAAGGTCTCAAAGACGCAAGCTCCGGTTGTTGCGTCGGTGGTCCACCGGCAACGCAGGTTGTCGGTGTGAATCAACTCCGTGCGGCCAAGCAATACCGCCGCCTCGTCCGCTGCGACGGCGATTTCCTGTGGCGAAAAGAACCCGGGCAAGATGAGGAAACCATCTTGCTCATACTGGCGGCATTGTTCATCGGTCAGCGGCGAAACCTCTTGCTTTGTCGCGCCGGGGGCAAGCATTGTCATATCAAGGACTCCCTGGGTGTCGATTCGCGTCTAAATGATCTTGCGCGATTCGGCGCTTCGACCTTCCGTAGGGCCCGCACTGCGGACCGTCCTTTCCGTTGCTAACCTAACGGTCCTCTGCGGACCCTACACGAATCGCGCAACGTCATTTACTGTAATATTGCATAGTAAAATACTCGTTTGATTGTTGATGTAAATATTCCGAGGGTTTGCAATCCTCCTGCCACACGCGGCGGGCATCTTGAATTCCGCGGGGTGTGGCCGTCTTTTTTGGCACTGTCGTGACACGGCCGTCTCGGCCGTGCCTCATGCTTTCGGCCTAAATAGCACCAAGCACGGGCGGGACGCCCGTGTCACGAATGACCGTGCCAAAAAGACGGCCACACCCATTCCGCGCCTCGCCTTCACACGCGATTGCGAGGGCGGTACAGAGCTTCGGAGAATAACCCCATGCGCCGTTTCATTCCCCGTTTTCTCTTTATACCTGCACTCATCCTTCTCTCAGCCTCCCTTTCTCAAGCCCAGGTGGATCTTCCCGACGCCGCAAAGGCCGGCGTGAACCTCGCTGAAATCAAGGTGCGCGTTCGCGTCGTGAAATGTGAGCCGTCGGCGAAAGAAATCGTGGTCAACTGGCGACACGGCGGCGAAGGGTTGGGCGGAACCGTCACCCACGGCATTTTTCATGACGAAAAGGGACAATCCACGCTCGCGGTGCAAGCCTGGAGCGAATGGCTGGCGCTGGAGGATGTCGCCGGCAAGGGCGGGGGATGGAAGTTCCCCACTCTCGTCGTGGCTTTGCCGGACGATGGAACGCGCAAGGGCAAAAAGAACACGCCGGCCGTGACTGCGACGGCAATTGAGTTCGCGTTCTCGCGGAAAGGGGAGACGTTCAAGGATTTTGTCGAGGATGCGCCCAAAGGCGCCACGGCAGGATTCGCGGTGCCGGCGGGGGGCAAAATCAATGGCGGAATTTGATGCCGGGCTTGATGGACTCTCCGGGCATGCCCGCGCCAGGTTGGAAGGGTTGAAAAAGGCCCTGGGTTCGTCCGCCGAGGGACCAAAACTCTTTGGCGTCATTGGACACTTGGCCGGATATGGCGAAGGGGCCGGCTATGGGATCCGCCACTGTAACCCGGAAATCGTCAAGGACGAATGCCAGACGCTGCGGCTGCTGGGAATGAACGGCCTGGTGGACGAGCGCTCGGAGAAGTTGGCCGATGCCGCGGGCGTTGGCCAGGAATTTCGCCATGTTTTCTGGGGCGGTTCGGGCGTGGGTTCGCCGGAGGGATATTTCAAAAAGGTTCCCGAAGAACAACGCTGCCCATTCGACCCGAAGTTGCGCCAGGCCATGCAGCAAAGTGCACAACGCGCCGCGGCGGGGTTTCCGGTTATGCACGCCGATCAGAACTGGGCGATCGCCTGGGATGAGATTGGCGTTGCCGCCAAGGACCATATCAACACCTGTCCGGAATGCGCCGAGCATTTCCGGGAATACTTGAAAGGCTTGAAACTGGAGCCGGCGGCATTTGGAAAGAAGTCGTGGGATGAGGTGAAGCCCTACCCGCTGTGGGTCATCGATCCGTCGGGTGGGAAAAAGGGGCCGGCCCTGGCGCCCGCGCCCAAAGCGGTGGGTGATGCGCTTTGCTATTATTACACATTTCGATTCATGACCTATGCCACGGCCGACCTTTTCCCGCAGGCGGCGCAGACCCTCCTGAAATCCGGCGTGCGGATGTATGCGATGCAGGGGCCGACGCCAAGCTGGGGCGGCCACAGCCTCGATTGGCATGAATTTTACGATGATGGGGCCAACACCGCCCTGGTATGGGAGACGAGCAACCGCGATGCGCGCGCCTGGCAGTGGGAGTCGTATCTGGCCGACACGATGCGCGGGATTTCGCAGCGCCACGATCTGCCGATCGGGTGCCTGGTGAAGCCGCACCGCGGCGCTCCGGCGCAGCGCGTGCTCTCGGCGGTGACGCGCGGGGCGAAGACGTTCGAGTGGTACACCTATGGCCCGGATTACGCAAAAGGGGACAGTTTTTCGCAATCGCCGGAGTTGCTGGAGGCGGTGGCCCGGGCTGACCGGTTTTTGGCCCGGGCCGAAGACGTGCTGTACGATGCGCACTGGGCGGGGAAGCCGCAGGTGGCGTTCGTGACGCCGAGGTCTTCGGAAATCTGGGGGAAAACCTCGCCGCAGGGCGTCGCGAATTTCGAGGACGCCAAGTGGGTTTATTCCGCGCTCGCCCACGCGCACGTGCCGGTGGATGTGCTGAGCGAGCAGCAACTGGCCGAGGGAAAGCTCACCGGCTACCGCGTGATTTATGTGGTCGGGCCAAACCTCCAGCGCGCCGCGGCCGGGCAGCTCAAGGCATGGGTCGAATCCGGAGGGGTTTTGTGGACTGACGCCATGGGCCTTGGATTGGACGAGGCCAATCAGCCGTCGGTGCTAAGCGAAATGCTTCCGGGAAATCGGGTGGCGCAGGTGTGGGGAGCGGTCGAGTCCTACCATGCCGTGGCGTTGCAGCCATTCACGGGAGACGCCGCCCCGGCGGGCGTGACGATTGCGTGGGGCGCGGAGACGGCGACGATCACCCCGGCGGTCGGGTGGGTGAAGTGCGATGCCGGCAATGCCCAGGTGCTCGCCAGGTTCGCCAATGGATCGCCCGCGCTGCTTAAGCGGACGGTCGGGAAGGGCAGCATCGTCACGGCCCAGACCTGGGCGGGGCTGACCTATTCGGCCAGGGTTCGCCGGACTGATTTCGACATGCGGTCGGATTTCGATCCGGCGGCCAGGGAAATGATTGCCGGCGCGGCGATCGATCGCGGCGTATATCGCCCGGTGATTCCGTCCGATGCTCTGGTCGAGGCCGTATTGCTGGAGAACAAGGGCCGCAAATGCGTGGCGCTGATGAACTGGGCCTACCGCGCCGAGAACGGAAAGGGACGCGCAACTGAAGCATTGGAGCCGGTTGAGAATCTGACGATTCGATTGCCGGGTCTGGAAAAGATCAAATCCGTCCGGTCAATCGTCTGCGGCAATCTGGAAGTGCGGGTCGATAAAGGGGAGCAGACGGTAATGCTGCCGCGACTGGCGGATATTGACGCGCTTATATTGGAATGAGCGTGGAGGAAGAACTATTCACGGGCTTCTTGAATCATCTCGACAGGCATCCATCCGATCGTTTCAGCCCATATGCAGAACATGCCATGCGCCCCAGATAATGAGCGATTGGATTAATCCGACCATCGCCATTGCGGCGACGGAGAAATGCCGTTTTGACGGATCGGTCGTAACGGTCCCATTCGAGCGCTGGTTGGCCTCGTGTTGGGCAACGGCGATGATCAAATTGGCGTGAAAGCGGTCGATGCCGAGGCGGTCGGCGGTTTTTAGCAGCGCTTTGCGCTGGGCGCCAAGCAGCAGTTTGCCGGTGAATTGCCGGGCAACCTGGTCGGCAAACCAGTCGACCACGGCGCGGGCGAAGGGAGAATCGGGCGATTCGCTGGTCGGCACCGTATAGATGCGTGGCGTGACGCGCGCCGCAATTCCGGACGACGGAAGGTCGACGCGTAATTGAGGCCGCGAACGCGCCCAATCCCGGCCTGGCGTTTGGGCTTGAGGTCGTGGTTCGTCCATGATGTGCGGCCGGAGAGATCCAATGGGCGCGGCCGGGCGGTTGCGGTCGTAACGGCGCGACAAGGCGCACAAGCTTTGATGCAGGCGTTGAGAGTCGCCGGCAAAGAGCTGGCGAAGATGCCGGGCCTGATCGCGATAAATCGTGGACTCTGTTCCGTGCGTCCGATAATTGTCATCAGAGCGGAATGTGGAACGGTCGAGGCCGGCGTTGGCCGGATGAAGGGCGGCTCGGAATCGTTCCGATTCGGGCATGCGAACAGTCTACCCACAATCCGCGTCTGATACATGAGAAATTTTTCCCATTCGGGCTATGATTAGCCGGCATGTAGCGCAAGGGAAGCGCTTTTGCCGGATTTTCCGCGGCGGGAAAGAGGCTTGGTCGGCTCCAGCGCAGGATGACGAATGAAGAAGATACTTCGCCGATTGGCCATGTTCTTTCTGGTGCTGGGAATTGCGCTGATCATTACCGGCGCATTTGTCCGCAACCGGGTGAGGCAGGTTCCCTCCTGGTATCGCCATCTGCATCTGAACGATGCCATGCAGCAGCAGGCGGCCAATAGCATGACGCAAAAGCTGGCGGCCACCTACAGCCAGGCCAACGACGCGGTCGCGGCGGCCACGCGGGCTAAATTTCCCCTCCCCGAACAGGCGACCCAGCCTGTCGATCTCCCCCCGGCTTCGTTCACGCTGGAACTCAGCGAAGCAGAGATCAATTCGTTTTTTGCCGAGTGGGATACCACCGAGCATTGGCGGCAGAAGCTCGCGAAATATGTGGTCGATCCGGTGGTGATCCTGGAGGATCATGAATTGATTCTTGCGGGAATGGTGCCGGAATGGAACGTGGTGCTAAGCCTGCATTTTGTGCCGAAAATCGAGAAGGGGAAGCTGGATATGGGGCTTAAGCGGGTGATGGCCGGAACGCTTACGCTGCCGAAATCGACTGCCGACAGCTATATTGGGAAGATCGATGCGCTGATAAGCCCGAAGTTGCCCGAGCATCGGCGCAATGCCGAGATCAACCCCAAGGGCTGGGCCAACAACGACGCGGTGTCGGCGGCGATGGGGGAATTGGTTCTTCACGTCCTGCACGACGAGCCGGCCGAGCCGGTGTTTATGCTACAGGAGCTTGGTCACAATCGCGACGCCAGAAGTGTTCCGGTGAGAATCACGGGCGTCGATATTTCCGAAAAGACACTGAAGTTGGACCTGCGGACCATGACGCCCGACGAGCGCGATGCACTTCTTCAGCATTTGCGCGGGACGGATGTGCTGGCATCAAATTGATGTTTCCAGTCAGCCGTCCTAATACACCCGCCGGTGAAGAAGGCCTGGTCTGACGTGAGCTGAAATTCCGAGCCGAACGAGCCGCGCACGGAGGGTACTCCGGGTACTCCCGGAGTAAGCGGGGTCGGGCGAAACCGCTTACTTCGGGAGTACCCTCCGTGCGCGGCTCATTGCGCCCTGCGTACTAAATGCGATTAGACGCTTCGAATCTTCGCAGGGTCCGCACCGCGGACCGTGGTTTTCCATCTCAAACGCAATGGTCCGTGGTGCGGACCCTACACGAATCGCGTAACGTCATTTAGCTGTGATTTCCGTAATAACTCAGGGCGGAAGCCCAGGGACCCCCTCGCCCAACGATGCAATTCCTGCGTTCACCTTGAACCCTCCGCGCATTTTCCGCCCGGCACACGTCCGATACAGATTTCCCTGCATTCGTGAATCAACTAATTCGTTCACGTCGAAAATTGGCAAGATTCGCCCTGTTTCAGGCCATATTCTCGCGCGCAACCCGCCGCGTGATGCGCGCCGGACAGCTCTGGCACGAGCCTTGATAGGGCAGGCGCTTGGTGTCGCCGGTTACTGACGACATCCAGCAACATCATCGGCCAGCGGAGCTGGCTCGCATAGGGGTCGGCGGAGTCGATCCCATTTCACGGAGCGCACCTGAAATGATTTACGGGATGTATTTATCCGCCACCGGCATCATGACCAATTCCTATCGCCAGGACGTCATCTCCAACAACCTCGCCAATTCCGAAACCGTCGGCTTTAAGCGCGACCTGGCCCGGTTCCAAGAGCGAAAAACCGCGCTGAACGAGCGCGGCGCAGCCGGCGATTGGAGCGATCCGGTCATGGAGCACCTGGGCGGCGGCGTATTGGCGATGCCAACCCTTGTCGACACTGAGCAGGGCGACCTGGAGCCGACCGGCAACCCGATGGACGTTGCCATCCAGGGGAACGGATATTTCGCCGTGGACAGCAAGACCGGCAAACATCTCACCCGCGACGGGCGCTTCATGCTCAATCGCGACGGCGAGCTGATTCTCTCCACCGAGCAAGGCCAGCACGTGCTCGACGACAAGGGTAAGCCGATCAAAATCGAGCCGGGCGGGATGATCGCGATTGGAAGCGATGGGGAAGTGACGCAGGACGGGAAGGGCGTGGCCAAGATCGGGCTGTTCGACGTGGCCGATCCGGCGAAATTTACAAAACAAGGGTCCAACATGCTCTCTTACCCCGCAGACGGCAAGCTCCTCCCCGGCTCAGGCACGTTGCGAAGCGAATTCCAGGAGCGCGCCAATGTCGATCCGGCCCTGGAACTGGCCGAGTTGATGGACACCCAGCGCGAGCTCGAAGCCAACGCCAACATGCTGAAATACCAGGATACGATGCTTCAACGGCTGGTGAATGACGTGGGGAAGATTAGCTGAGGAGGTGGTGAGAGATGAATGCTGATTCGGTTTCGTAGGCGTACTCGCCCACTGCATTTTGCTTGCGGGCAATGGAAATGGTGGGCGAGTACGCCCACCCTACGAAGATTTCATGCGTCCCCGGGCCTGATGTCGGCGTCCAGCATTCCGGTACCTCTCAAGTCCTGTAACTAAGCGGTCCGATAAGTGACTTAGAAGCATTTCCGCCGGCAGCGGTTTGCAGTTGAGGCAGTTGCATGGCCATTACCGCTCTTTATTCCGCCGCCACGGGCCTTAAGGCCCTGTCAACGCGGATCGACGTGATCGCGAACAATCTCGCCAACGCCGAGACGACGGCCTTCAAGGCGCAGCGCGCCAACTTTGAGGATTTGTACTACCAGGAATTGAAACAGCCTGGGACGACGGATTCTTCCAATGTTGTTTCTCCCGCCGGCATCTTCGTCGGTCTGGGCACAAAACTCAGCAACACTCAGCTCGACTTGACGCAGGGGAGCATGCAGGCGACCGGCGGAAACCTGGACCTGGGCATCCAGGGTAACGGCTATTTCGCCGTGAAAATACTTCCATCGCTGGGGAAAAATGGCGTCGGATACACGCGCAATGGAAGCTTCACCGTCAACAGCGCCGGACAATTGGTGGTGAACATCGGGAATGGGTATCAGCTCATTCCGCCAGTCAACCTTCCGACCAACGCAACGAATATCAGCGTCGCCCAGGACGGGACCGTGCAATACGTCAAGGCAGGGGCGACAGCCAAAACAATCGGCGGGCAGATCAAGCTGGCGATGTTTCCCAATCCCGAGGGGGTGAACATTCTCGGCGGCGGGCTTTACACCGAATCAGAAGCTTCCGGACCGCCGGTCACCAGCATTCCCGGAGAAAACGGCACCGGCCAGATTCAGGCGGGCTTTCTCGAATCCAGCAACGTCGATCCTGTCACGGAACTGGTGACGCTCATCAAAACCCAACGATCGTTTGAACTAAACAGCCAATCCATCCAGACCGCCGACCAGGCCCTGCAGGTGATTGGGAATATGAAGAAATCGTAAGGAGTTAGTTGCTGGTTGATAGTTGCTTGTTGCTGGTGATCCAGCGGCCGGCACGCCAAGGACGGCTTGACTAACAACCAACAACCAACAACCAACAACCAGCAACTCATTCTCACCCAGCGACATGGAGGTCGCGAAACATGAATCCGAAACCGCTCAGCAATCGTAAGAAGGTGCAATTTCTTGTGGCCCTGACGCTGCTCGCCTGGGCGACGCAGACGTTGTTGCACCAGTGGGCGCGGGCACAGGACGTGGGCGCGCCGGCGGATGCCGCGACCACCGAGCGGTTTGTGCCCAATGTCGGCGGGGTCGATGGCGGGGCGACGCTGGAAATGAAAAATGAAGCCACCATTCATGGCGGCGATATTCAACTTCGCCAGATTTGCCGCTGGGGAAGCGCCGATGCGAAATTCTTCGGCCCGATGGCGGAATTAACCGTGGCGCGGTTTCAGGGAAAATCGCCGTTCCAATCCGTATCGCTTAACGACCTCCGTCAGACCCTTCACGATTCGGGAGTCAATCTTGGTCTGGTGCGATTCGCCGGAGCGACGGCATGCACCGTGACGCGCAGCGATGTGGCGTATGACGAGTCGGCGGCGCTGCAGCAGTGGGCCGACGCCCGCCATGGAAAAACCCCTGCCGCCGGCCCCCTCGATAACCTGGTAAAGCAAGCCTCGCATCCAACCGGCGGCACATTGCCGCTGATGATTCCACCGGCCGATCTGGCGCCGGATGCGTCCAAGGCAAAACTCGCGGCTGAGGTTCCAGCCCACACTTTGCGCGACCGCATCATTGCCGATGCATCGGTGCGCCTGAAGGTGCCGGTGGATCAGTTGCAGATCAACTTCAACCCGGCGGACGATGCGGCGTTGAATCTGTCCGAGCCGCAATTCAAGTTCAATCTCGAAGCGCGGCGCGTTTATGGCCTTGGCGAGGTGTCATGGGAAGCGCTGGTGGTGACCACCGCGGGGAACAAGAAGATTCCAATCACCGCAACAGCGCGGGCGTGGCAGATGCAGGTCGTGCTGGTCAAGCCCGTCGCTTATCGACAGACCATTCAGAGTGATGACGTTGTCGAAAAGCGGGTGCTGGTGGATCAGTTGCCGGATGACACGCTGCTGACGGTGAACCAGGTGGTGGGCCAGGAATGCGCGCGGGAGTTGAAGCCCGGGACAATCCTGACCGCCGCGATGGTGGACCCGGCTGAACTGGCCAAGGTGGGGCAGTTCATCACGGTGACGATGGCCTCGGGCGGGATTCATGTGAAGACAGTAGGGCGGGCGATGGAAAATGGGACATATGGGCAGACCATCAAGGTGAAGAATGAGGCGACTGACGAGACATACGAAGTGGTGTTGACCGCAGCGCAGGAAGGGACGATCAGTCCGCGGCGCGCGGTGGCGCACACGGAATAGGCCTTTTTTTGTTCAATCGAGGAGACCATGGTCCGAAACAATCGATTTACGCAGGCGGCGGTGTTTTTGGCGGCATGCAGCGCCGGGTCAATTGCCCTGGCACAAACCGCGCCGGCGGGACCGGTTGCCGGACAAGCAACCACGGGGCAGGCAGCGCCGGCGGCGTCGCATCGCGCCGGCGCCCAGGAAACCACGCCGCCCAAGCCGATGAACAACAACACCGCCGCCCAGGCTGGCGCGATGTTGGCGCGGACCAACGGCTCGCTCCTCAAGGCCACGCTGGCCGCCACGCCCGATCCGAACCAGGCCAAGCTTTCGCAGGTGAGCTATTTCGCCGTCGCCGAACCAGAGCCAAAGACGCTGAAGAAGCACGACTTGGTGACGATCATCATCCGCGAAGAGAGCAGTGCATCGACCAAGGCGCAGAACGATTTGAACAAGACGGTTGAATTGCAGGCCGAGATCAACCAGATGATCAAGCTGAAGCTTGGCAAAGGCTCGATCTACGGGCTTCCCACGCCAGCCGCCACGCCCGGCATCGACTGGACCGGCGCGCGGACCTTTCACGGCCAGGGCGAACTCGATCGCAGCGACACGCTGACCGCCCGCATTACCGCCGAGATCTTCGACGTGAAGCCCAACGGCACGCTGGTTTTACAGGCGCGCAAGCACATCAAGAATGATGATGAGGAGCAGCAGTTCATCCTGACCGGAATCTGTAGGGCTGAGGATATCAATACTGATAACACGATTTTGAGCACGCAGATGTACGACCTGTCCTTGCAGAAGAATTCCAAGGGCGACGTGAGAGAATCGACCGAGCGCGGCCGGCTTCCGAAATTATTGGACTTCCTGAACCCGTTCTGACGAATTGTTGGACGTTGGTTGCCAGTTGTTCGTTGTTCGTTGTCAGTTGTTCGTTGTCAGTTGTCAGTTGTTGTTCTTGACTGTTGTGCGGGAACGAATCTATCACAACTAACCACTGATAACTGACCACTGACCACTGACAACCAAACAGACTTCCCCATGCGTAAAACTCTGCTCATTGTGACCGTCGTTCTCGCCGCTTTGGCTGGCCGGGCAAATGGCAGCAAGATTGCCGACATCACCCGGCTCAATGGCCAGCGCACCAACAAGCTGACCGGGCTGGGCCTGGTTTACGGCCTTAAGGGGACGGGTGACGGCGGCGATTACGCGCCGGCCATCCGCCCGCTGGCTGCCATGCTCGGCAAGTTCGCCGACAAGGCGACCGCCGAGGAGCTCAGCTCCAGCGTGAACGTCGCGGTCGTGGCGCTGACGGCCACTGTTCCCAGCACCGGGGCGCTGGAAGGCGATCATATCGATGTGCGCGTGGCGAGCCTGGGAAAGGCCTCGAGCCTGGCCGGAGGCCGGCTTTTCGTCTGCCCGATGACAGGCCCGGTGGCCGGCGCCGGCATTTTCGCATTAGCCGACGGCCCGCTCGATCTCGAAGATCCCAGCACGCCAAACGTCGCCGTCGTTCATGGCGGGGCGACGATGGAAGTCGATTTGCCGGTCAAATATATCGAAAACGGCAGGATTGGGCTGATCCTTGAAACGCCCAGCGCTAATTGGACGACCGCCCATCTGATTGCCAAGACCATCAATGGCGCTGAGAGCCTCAATGGCGAAGAAATCGCCACCGCTGTCAATGCGAATCTGGTGGTCGTCGACATCCCGCAGGCCGAGCGCGAGCATCCCGACAGTTTCATCAGCCGGATTCAGCAGTTGCCGGTGATCATGCTTCCGACCGAGGCGCGCGTGGTCATCAATCGCAAGACCAAGACGCTGATCGTGACCGGCGACGTGGAAATCAGCCCCGTGGTGATAAGCCATAAGGGCCTGACGATCGACACGACGTCGCCCGCGCCGGTTCCACGGCCGGGGAGCCCGATTGTGACGACCCACAACAGCGTGGCGTTGGATACGACCAACCAGGGCGGCGCGCGATTGCAGGACCTGGTGACAGCGCTGGAGCAACTGCGCGTGCCGGTGGAGGATCGAATCACGATCGTGAAGGAACTTTACGACTCAGGGAAATTACACGCGAAGTTAATTGAGGAATCGCAATGAGGGCGGGGCGAATTCCCCGTATCGCGGGCGTCTGGCCCGTGTCCTCTTGAAATGAAAGCACGGACGAGACGCCCGTGATACGGGAAATTCGCTCCCGTCGCTGTGGGCGCGTGTTTCGGTTGCAGCCGCGATAAGGAGTGGCTCAAGGTGACGCCCCCATCCGCTTGAGAAACCGGAAAAAGGAGCACGGGCAGGATGCCCGCGCCACTGTTATGACACATTCACTCAGCCTGCTGACCGCCGCCAACCACAAGATGCCCATGTCGCCCGAGGAGGCAAAAAAATACCATAATGAGTTGGTGAAGCAATCAAAGCGGCTGGTTTCACAGACGTTCTTCGGCGCGATGCTCAAGCAGATGCGAAACAGTCCTTTCAAGAGCAAGCTTCTTGACGGGGGCCGTGGCGGCGAGGTGTTCTCAAGCCTGCTGGATCAGCATCTGGAAGACAAAATGGCCAACTCCAAGGCCGGCAGGTCGATGGCCGAGAGCATGGCGAACAAGATTGAAGCGAAGATGCGCAAGAAATATGGCATCAAAGACCCACCGAAACCACCGAAGCGGCATGTGAAATCGGCGGCGGAAATGCGTTACGAACGCAGCAGTTATTCCAAGGGCACGGCCAGGGATGGGAGGAAAAATGTCCCGGCAGATTACCGAGCTTGAATCGCTCCTCGCTCAGATGATCGTCGAGCACAAAAAACTTCTTGCCAGCCTCGAAGTGCAGCAGGCCGCCATGAAAAAATGCGACCTGAAGGTGATGGACGAAGTCTCCACCGCCCAGGAAGCGTGCCGCCTGCGGATCTCCGGCCTCGAGCAAAAGCGCCGCCTCGCCGTCGCGCAAGTTGCCAGGGAGGCGAAGCTGATTGGCGACGTCACGCTTCGCAAGCTGGCGGCGGTTTATCCGGCGCGGGCCGAGGCGCTGCTGAAATTGCGGACGGAATTGAAAACGGTGACCGAGCAGATTCGCACCCGCGCTTATATTTCCAGCCGCGTGGCCAACGCCGTCCTCGGACATCTCAACACGGTTGTGCGCCTGGTAGCAGGCGCGGTTGAGAAAGCCGGGATCTACAACAAGCGCGGCATCCCGCGCGTGTCGAACCGGATCGGCGTGATGGAAGCGGTGGGATAAGTGCAGAGTGCAGAGCGCAGAATGCAGAGTGGAAAAATGCCGCGTCGAAATTCCACGGCCTCGAATTACAGGAGCAGCTAACAGTCGGCAGTCGTCTTACCGCAGTGCATTCTGCATTTTCATTCTGCACTCTGCACTCTGCAATCTGCACTTACTCCCATGTCTCTCTTCGGCGCACTCAACATCGGCAGTTCTGCACTGGCTGCACAGCAGGCGGCGCTGTCGGTTACCGGCAACAATATTGCCAATGCCGGCAACGCCAACTACACGCGCGAAACCGCCACGCTTACGCCAGGCTCCGATCAGCAGGTCCAGCCGGGAATCTTCCTGGGTTCCGGCGTCGATCTCACCGCCGTGCAGCGCCAGGTTGATGAATCGCTCAACGCCCGCCTTCGCGGCAGCAACAGCGATGCCCAGGGCGCCACCACGAATCAGAACTGGCTCTCGCAGGTCGAGTCGAGCTTTAACGCCCTGGGCACCAACAACATCTCGACCCAGATGAGCACCTTTTTCACCGGCTGGTCGAATCTCGCCAATAACCCGCAGGATTCGGGCCTTCGGCAGGTCGTGCTGCAAAATGGACAAAGCGTCGCCAACTCCCTCACCAGCGAGCAGACGCAGCTCACTGGAATCCAGACCAGCCTGCAGGCACAAATCGCATCGACGGCACAGAATGCCGACAGCCTGGCCTCGCAAATCGCGACGATCAACGGGCAGATTGTGACTTCGGCTGGCGGAAGTGCCGGAAGCCCCAATGCGCTGCTCGATCAGCGCGATTCGCTGCTGACACAGCTCTCAACACTGGTGAATATCACTACCGTTCCGCAAGCCACCGGCAGCGTGAACGTGTACGTTGGATCCGAGCCGCTGGTGATGAACGCGACGAGCAATGGCATCGCGGTGCAGCAGACGAGCGTCAATAACGAGCCGGTGTCAACGGTGGTCTTTAAGAACAACAACGCGCCTCTTCCGCTGACCTCGGGGCAACTTAGCGCGATGCAGAACGTGCAAACCCAGGTAACCGGCGCGATAAATCAGGTGGATGATCTGGCGCATAATCTGATTGGCGCTGTGAATGATATTCACGCTTCGGGCCAGGGCACTTCGGGTTACAGCAGCGTCACGGCGACAAACGCCGTCACCGATCCAAACGTCGCTCTTAATTTAGCCGGCGCGGGTTTGTCGTTTCCGGCCACTAACGGCAGTTTCGTGGTCTCGGTGACGAACACCACCACCGGCATCAGCACCAGCACGCTCGTTCCCGTCAACCTCACCGGCTCGGCCACCGATACAACCCTCAACTCGCTGGCCGCAAGCCTCAATGCCATCAACGGCGTCTCCGCCACCATCAATAACGGAAAACTGACCGTCGCCTCCACCAGCAGCGGCAGCACGATCAGCTTCAGCCAGGACAGCAGCAACATGCTGGCCGGTTTGGGCATCAATACGTTTTTCACCGGGACGGATGCGTCGGACATCGCCGTGAATCAGACGCTGCAAGCCGACCCCACGCTTCTGGCGGCTGCGAAAAATGGAGATGCCGGCGACAACCAGACCGCCCTGGCGATCGCCGCCCTCAATACCCAGCCGCTGGCGTCCGGGACCAGCCTTCAGGACCAGTACCAAAACACCATCAATACCGTCGCCGGCCAGGTGGCGACAGCAACCACCGAGTCGCAGGCGGCGGCGGCCGTCCAAAGCACGCTTACGACGCAGCAGCAGTCGCTCAGCGGCGTCAGTCTCGACGAGGAATCGATCAACATGCTGACCCAGCAACGCGCCTACCAGGGCGCGGCGATGTTCATAACAACCCTTAACAACATGATGACGTCTTTATTGGCAATGATCCCGTAACACGTGGCATGGGCGGCCCGCCCATGTCTCTTTGGATACGAAAGCTAGAGAAATGAACGTTGCAGTTTCAACTGATGCAAAAACACGGGCGGGCCGCCCGTGCCACGAACGAAAACTATGACCGTTTCGGCTCTCCAACTTGCCCGAATTCCTGACCTGCTGTCGTCCACGTTGACCAGCAGTCAGATCAACTCCACCCAGCAGCAACTGGCCCAGGTGGAGCAGCAGCTTTCCACCGGGCAGCTCTGGAGCCAGCCCAGCGACGACCCCAGCAACTCAGCCATCACCATGCAGCTTCAGCGCACGCTGACGCAGCAAACCACCTATTCCACGAATCTTGCCAGCGCCCAGAGCCAGCTCGGACAGGTCGATAATTCGCTCAGCAATGTCACCACGCTGATCCAGCAGGCGCAGAATATCGCGTCGGCAGACGTGAACTCGACGGTCAGCAGCTCCCAGCGCCAAGCTGATGCCCAGGTCGTCAACTCGATCTACAGCCAGATTCTGAACATCGCCAATACGCAGTCCGGCGGCCTGTATTTGTTCGGGGGCGACAAGAACACCAGTGCGCCATATGTCGCGGCTTCGGGGGGCGTGCAGTTTGTCGGCTCCAGCACGGTGCTGAACACGACCGTGGATGCGAACACCAATGTCGCCTTCATGGTGAACGGCGCCAGCATATTCGGCGGCACCGCCAACGGCGCGCAAAACGCGGTCGACCTCACCCCTTCGCTGGTCGCCAGCACGCGCATTTCCGATCTGCGCGGTGCGACTGGAAAAGGCGTGCAGCTCGGCGCAATCCAGATCAGCAATGGCGCAACCAGCACGATCGTCGATTTATCCAACGCCAGCAACATCGGCGACGTGGTGAATGCGATTGACAACGCCGGTGTCGGCGGAATCACCGCCGCAATCAGCGGCGAAGGGATCACCCTTAGCGGCGGCGCGGGAGACAACATCACGGTGAGCGACGTCGGCGGAGATTCCACCGCCGACGAGCTGGGAATCAACCGCGCCACCGGTGCGGGCGCGGGAGCATCGCTGGTCGGCGCCAGCACAGAGCCAAATGTCACCGAATTCACGCTTCTGTCGGCATTACGAAACGGCGCTGGCGTGGATCCCGCCGGCATTACCGTGACCAACGGCGTCAACACCGCCCATATCAGCTTCGCCGGTTTAAATACGGTCGGCGACGTGCTTAATGCCATCAACGGGTCGGGAACTTCGGTCGACGCGACGGTGAACCCCGATGGAACGGGCATCACCATCGCCAATCCCGTGCAGGGATCGCCGATGACGATCTCCGAAAACGGAGGCACCAGCGCCGCCGAGCTGGGCGTGCAGACTTTCAACGCCCAGACGCCGCTGGCGGATCTGAACGGCGGCAAGGGCGTTGCCATTGCCGCCAGTGGAAACGATTTCACGATCGGCACGGCCAACGGCTCTACGATCAACGTGTCACTTGCCGGGGCGACGACCGTTCAGGACGTGATCAACAAGATCAACGCGGCCTCTGGTGGGGCGGTGGTGGCCAGTTTTTCGACAACGGCCAACGGAATTTCGCTGCACGACACGACCGCCGGCGCTTCGACGTTTGCCGTGACGGGGGTAAACGGGTCGACGTCGGCGTCGGACCTGGGACTGACGACGGCCGCTGTCGGAAGCACAATCACCGGGACCGACGTCAATCCCATCTCGCCGACCGGCGTGTTCGCGAACCTGACCCAGTTACAAAACGCGCTTCAAACCGGCGACCAGGCTGCGATGACCGCAGCGGCCGGCGGGTTGCAGAATGATTACAACGCCGCCGTCGATGCGCGTGGCGTGGCGGGGGCGCAGGTTCAGGAGATGCAGAACCGCCAGGATCAGATCACCACGCAGAACACGGCGACGCAATCGCTGATGTCGCAGCTTTCCGACACGGATTTCACGGCGGCAATCACGAAATTCCAGACGCTGCAGACGTCGTTGCAGGCGACGCTTGAAACGGCCGCCAAGACGCTGAATTTATCGCTGTTGGATTTTTTAGGATAGTGGAACGGTATTTGCGTTGGGGGAAGCAAGTATCAGTAAACGGGCAAAAACAAGGAATGGCGCGGCAGATTCTGCGGGATGAAGCAGATGTTGCGCGATCAAGGCAGTTGAAATCGGATCCGCGTTGGAGACGCGGACGAATGCAAGGGTGATGGTCCTCGGCGGATGCCGGGGATCCTTCCGGGGCGATTATTCCGCCCTGAAAGCCGCGGCATGGAGTTGCCGCGCAAGGCCCGCCCGATTGTGGGCGAGGCAGAAATGGAGTTCGCATGGAGATCCAAACGTCACGGTTCGGGACGCTCAATGTCGACGACGAGCGCGTCATGACCTTTCCCAATGGGCTTCTCGGTTTTCCCAACCGTGCTCAGTTCGCGCTGATCCAGACGGGCAGCGAGAATTACTTTTTCTGGCTTCAGTCGGTGGAGGACCCAAACCTGGCGTTTGTGGTTGCCGACCCGGCGATCTTCTTCAAGGAATATGAAGTGCCCATCCGCGAAGAGCTCAAGCAGGAGCTGCGCCTCAGCAGCCCCGACTTCTTGCAGGTTTTTGTGATCTGCAACAAGGTGGGGGAATGGCTGACGGGTAATCTGCTTGGCCCGCTGGTGGTCAATTCAGAAAACCGCCTGGCCCAGCAGACGGTGCTGACCGACAAGAAGTGGACGACGCGCCAGCCGCTGCTGAAACTGCACGCGGAAATGCCGCTGGCAAAATCGGCCTAGTGTCGGCGTCGTTTTTTTAAAGATCGCCGCGGCTGGAACAAGGATGTTCCATCCCCGAGGCGATGCCGCGAAATGGAAGTCGCGGTGTTTCTATCAAGCCAAGGAAGGAGCCAGCATGTTGGTGCTGTCCAGGCAGCGGGACGAGACGATCATGATCGGGGACGACATCGAGGTAACCGTGGTTGACATCCGCGGCGACAAGGTGCGTCTGGGGATCAATGCCCCAAAGGAGATCAGCGTCCACCGCAAGGAAGTTTACGATGCAATCCGCCGCGAGAATCGCGCGGCGGCCCAGGTCAAACCCGAGGATCTTTCGGGTCTAGGAAAGATCACGCCCAAGCCGCCGCCCAGAGAAGAGAACAAACCTTAACTCTCCATCGCCAGACGGTAACGTCTGACCTATAGGGCCCAGGGAAAGGGTCCGCCGCACTCGCGAGCCCTCGCACGGCGCGCGCCTGCACTGGCAATCACGGAGGATTGCAAAAACATGTCGCGTATAAACACCAATGTCTCGTCGCTGACCGCTCAGATCAATCTGGCCAATAACCAGAATGCCCTGAGCACAACGCTGTTGCGCCTGAGCACCGGCTTGCGCATCAACTCCGGCGCGGATGATCCCGCCGGGCTGATCGCCAGCCAGGGCCTGCAGAGCCAGATCGCCGGCATCAATCAGGCCGTCAGCAATTCCCAACGCGCCACCAACGTGTTGAGCACTGCCGATGCCGCCCTGAATGAAGTCTCCAATCTGCTCGACAGCATCAAGTCGCTGGTCGTGGCATCGGCCAACACCGGCGCATTGTCGTCGGCGGAAATCGCCGCCAACCAGTTGCAGGTGGACTCGGCGGTGCAAAGCATCACCCGCATCGCCAACACCACCACCTTCGACGGGCAGAATCTGATCAACGGAAGCCTGGATTACATCACCAGCGGCGTTTCCACCAGCGCCATCTCTTCCGTGCAAATCTCCCAGGCGAGCTTCGGCGGAAATCCAACCATTCCCGTTCAGCTCAACGTCATCACCAGCGCCCAGACCGCCTCGCTGTCGTTCAAAAACAGCGCGATTGTCAGCTCGATCACGCTGGAGATCACCGGGAACACCGGCGTGCAGACGCTGTCGTTCACCAGCGGCACCCACAGCTCGGCCATCGCGTTTGCCGTCAACAGCATCAGCGATTCCACCGGCGTCACCGCCGCCGAAATCACCCCGGGAAACATTACCAGCGGCATCACCTTCGCCTCGACGGGCTACGGCTCGAAGAGTTTCGTTTCGGTGACCGCCCAGTCCGGGACCTTTGCCACGGTCGACCAGACCGGCGCTGCCGAGGACCGGACCACTGGCCGCGATGCTGTCGCCACCGTCAATGGCGCGGTCGTCACCGGCGATGGCTTGAATCTCGACGTGAACACCGGCTCATTGGACATGAACCTCACCCTGTCCAATAAGTTTGGAGATGGGCAAAGCAACTTCACCATCACAGGTGGCGGGGCTCTGTTCCAGCTTGGCGGCGTTGTCAATTCCAGCCAGCAGGTGGACCTCGGCATCGGCAGCGTGGCCGCCAGCCAGCTCGGCAATTCCGACACGGGATTCCTCAATGATATCGTCACCGGGGGGAATTCCTCGCTGGTGGCGGGCAAGTCGTCCAACGCCGAGCAGATCGTTGAGGCCGCCATCAGCCAGGTTGCCGAATTGCGCGGCCGGCTGGGCGCTTTTGAAACCAACACGCTGGACACGAATGTCAGCTCGCTGCAGGTGGCGTTGGAAAACGTGACCAGCAGCGAAAGCGACATCACCGATGCCAACTTCGCGCAGGAAACAGCAAACCTGACGCGATCGCAGATTCTGGTGCAGGCCGGAACCAGCGTATTGTCGACCGCCAATTCCACGCCGCAGAATGTGCTCACGCTTCTGCAGGGGCACTAATTGATATAGAGAATATCCTGCGATAATCCTCCGTGCGAAGGACCGGGCACGATTCGATCACCATCGAATCGTGCCCGGTTTTTTTTCGCGAAGTCCAATAACAACACGCCAGCTCGAATACCCGGCATTCACCTCCCGCGCCCCATAACTCACCCCAAACCTTTAAGCGTCACAGACCTAAAGTCCCCCCCCAAGTGGCGTCGATGAGACGGGTGCTAGTCAATGCCATGCCGTGCATGGCGGACTTGTGAGAAAGGAGGTCCGCAGCAGACATATATGGCCGACTCGAAAAGCCGGGTTAATCCGGAAAGAGAGATCGGCGGGGCGAAGAGTCCCATCGGAGGACGACTCCTCCACAGGCTGCTGGCGGTTTTTACCCCTGATCCACCAGCGATGATTTCAAGGGAATGAAGGCCTCAACCCGACCGCAGATCCGGTTGAAGCCCACCAATCACGGGAGGTACAGCGTCGCAGAACGCCGTCGCCTTCCTCGTCACGGAGAGACATCATGAGCAGCGTAATTAACACCAATGTCAGCTCGCTTATCGCGCAACAGTCGTTGCAGAATGCGAACAACCAGTTGTCAACGAGCCTGCAACGGCTCAGCACCGGTTTGAAGATCAACAGCGGCGCCGATGACCCCGCAGGTCTCATCGCCAGCACCAATCTTCAGGCCGAGCAGACCGGCATCAACCAGGCCATCGACAACGCCAATCGCGCCAACAACGTTATTGGCACCGCCGCCGGTGGTTTGAACGAAGTCAGCAACCTCCTCAACCAGCTTAACGGGCTGGTGAACCAGTCGGCCAACTCCGGCGGCTTGAGCTCGGCGGAAGTTGCCGCCAACCAGCTCCAGGTCGACTCGATCCTCAGCACCATCAACCGCATTGCCGGCTCGACCTCGTTCGACGGCACGAAGTTGCTCAACGGCAACCTCGCCTACACCACCAGCAGCGTTGCCGCCAGCGCCCTGACCGGCGTGCAGATCAATGCCGCCTCGCTTCCGGCCAACAAGACCGAAACCGTCGTGGTGCAGGTCACCAACAGCGCCACCGTCGGCGATCTCCAATACTCCGGCGCTACCTCAGCCATCGGCGGGTCGGCACTCACCCTGCAGATCGCCGGCAACGCCGGTACCCAGCAGCTCACCTTTGCCGGCAGCTCCAAGCTGTCGTCGATCGCCGCTGCGATCAACAACATCACCGCCACCACTGGCGTGACTGCCTCGGCCAACGGCGGCAAGATTGACTTCAAAGCCTCGAACTACGGCTCGACGCAATATGTCAGCATCCAGGGCATCAGCGGCGCGGCCAACTTTGCCGTGACCGGCGGCTCGGGCAGCGGCAAGGCCAACGGCACCGATGCACAGGTCAAGGTCAACGGCGCTGCCGCCCAGGCCCAGGGCCTCAACGTCAGCTATCGCGACAATACCCTCGACGTCAACTTCAACATCAGCACCGACCTTAACGGCGGCCTGACCAAGACCTTCGGCATCACCGGCGGCGGAGCCACCTTCTCACTCGGCGCGCAGGTTACCAACACCGACGTGGCCAGCATCGGGATTCAGGACGTCTCCACTGGCGGCCTGGGCGATGCCACCAACGGCTTCCTCAGCAGCCTTGGCTCCGGCGGCGCCAATCAGCTCACCAGCAGCAGCCTGGTCAACGCCCAGAACATCGTCACCGAGGCCATCACCCAGGTCGCGACGTTGCAGGGCCGTCTTGGCGCCTTCCAGAAGTACACCCTCGGGTCGACCATCAACAACCTGGGCGTGGCCTATGAAAACGCGTCGGCCGCCGAAAGCGCCATCACCGACACCGACTTCGCGGCGGAGACCGCCAACCTCACGCGTGCACAGATCCTGCAGCAGTCGGCCACCACGGTGCTGTCGCAGGCGAACTCTCAGCCTCAGAATGCCCTGACGCTGTTGAAGAACGCGTAATGGAAGCCATCGCGTAGTTGAAGTGATTTGAAGATGTGACGGCCGGCGACGATGCGTTTCGAAGCCGTCAGGTTTCAAAGCCCCCTTTTCTCACAAGCCCAACACCCCCGGCTTCTGCAAGCCGGGGGTGTTTCTTTTTTTGGCTCATGCATCCGCTGCAGGAAACGTCCGAATTGGGCCGTAGTCATCCCGATAAACCCGCCGCGTGAAGTTGTCCCTTTTTTGGAACGGATGGGTCCGTCATCCTGAGGTACTAAGAAGGATCTTTGCCTACGACGCGATTTTTCAGCGAGCGGCGCGCCGTCGGCGCACGAGAAGTCCCAGAGCGCCGATTGCAAGCAGCCCAAGCGAGGCAGGCTCGGGAACCACGCTCTGGGCCTGCAGGACGACGTCATTGCCGGTTGTCTGAGGATCGCCCGATGCGTTGTAGGTGATGGTGTAAACCGTCCCGGAGGTTCCGGTGACGGTTGCGCCGTTCGTGAACGCCCCGGTAACCGTGGCTGATGCGGCCGAACCGTCGACGATCCAGAATTGTTCCCCGGAAGTTCCGGCATTGGCGGCGGCAAAGGTGTTGTCATCGACGACGAGCGTTCCGCCTATCGTCGACGGCGCGCCCACCAGAACCTGGTCGTAGCCGCTTGGATTTATCCCGGGCGAGGCGCTTGCCAGCACGACGGCCGTTTGCGAAGCGCCGGCCAGTGTGAGTCCGCCGGTCAGTTTGAGCGGAGCGCCCAGGGGCGCGGTGGTGCTGGGCGCGCTCGGTGCGAGGATGCCGCCGCCGGAGACGGCGATCGGACCGAGGATTGTTCCACTTCCGCCGAGCGATCCGTTGGAGGCGACGGTCACGCTGGTGTTCCCCAGCGATCCGGTGATGCTGAGAACGCCGCCGTTTACGGTGGTCGTGCCGGTGTAGACGCTGGGGCCTGAAAGCGTAAGAACGGCCGATCCGGATTTGATGATCGACCCGGTGGCCACGGTCGCGATGCTGGAATAGCCACCGCTCGTGCCGCCGATAATCCCCGGCAGCGTGGTGTCGGTGGCGGGGGAGAAGTTAATGGTGCCGGCCGAGCGGAAGTAGGTGTTTCCGGTGTAGCTCAGCGCGCCGCTCAGCACGGAAGTGGAGGCCGTTCCGTTGAAGTCCTCAACGTAGCCCGAGCCGCTGATGTTGTTTGTATAGGTGACTGACCCGGCGGCCAGAAGCAGTTCGCCGCTACCACCCAGGGCAATCGGCCCGGTTCCCGCGCCGTTGGCGGAAGTTAATTGGACGTAGCCGCTGGTGACGGTGGTTCCGGTGGTATAGGTGCTGGCGCCGCCGAGGGTCAGCCCGCTGGTTGCGCTGTTTTGAATGACGCCGGTGACATTGGTTGCGATCGGGGCGGTAATCGATGTGCCGGCCGTTCCGGTGCCGGAATTGGTGATGGTGCCGATGTTGTTGAGCGATGTCGTCGAGAGCGTCAAGCCGGTGGTTCCCGAGTTATTGTTGTTGAGGGTGAGATTTCCCGTTCCGGCCACGCCGCCGGACACTGTGAAAAGTGCTGTGCCGGACTGAGTGAGAGTGGTTCCGGCACTGTTGACGGCGAGGGCGTTGGTGCTGATGGTGAGAGGGTTGGAGTTGCTGGCCTGATTAATGCTCGTGACCTTGTTTCCCACGCCGCCGCTGATCAAATTCGTTCCCGTGCCGGTGCCGGCGGTTCCGCCGTTAACGGCGGCGTTATTGAAGGTGAGGGTGCCGGCAATGCTGACGGGATTGGTGGTGAACTGGACATAATTGTTCACGTTGGTGGAGTCGGAGGAAACGGTGATGTTGCCTGTCCCGCCGATGCCGCCGGTAAAGATGACGAAGCTTCCGCCGGAGTTGGGCAGGCCGACGGTGAGGTTGTTGTTCAGGGTGACCGAGCCACTGAAGGTTGGGCTGTAATCGGTGGCGGTGATCACGTCGGTCCCGCTGCCGCCGACGACGATTTGTCCGGCGACTGTTGCGTTGCCGGTCACGGCGGTGGCCCCGGCCATCACCGACGAGAGCCGGGAGTTGAAATCGAGCGTCACGTTGGCGCTGGTGGTTCCCAGCTTCACGATGTCGCTTGCCGCGCCCAGGGCGCTGGA
This sequence comes from Tepidisphaeraceae bacterium, assembly GCA_035695715.1. Lineage (GTDB taxonomy): Bacteria > Planctomycetota > Phycisphaerae > Tepidisphaerales > Tepidisphaeraceae > RYN-428. Next base: position 14,897 of record DASRRM010000300.1, on the reverse strand, counting down.
AGAAGTGCCGGGGGAATCGGAAATGTGCAGCGTACCGGCGGCGACGGTAATTCCGCCGGTGTATGCGGAGTTGACGCCGCCGAGAACCAGGTCGGACGTTGCCGAATTCTGATAGACGCCGGTGACGCTGGTTCCGATGGTGGCGAAAATATTCGCCAGCGACAGCTGGGTGACGGTGCTGATGGTCCCGGTGATGCGCGGGGTTGACCCGGTGCCGGAGTTAATAATCTGGCCGGCGTTGTTGACGGAGGTGGTGAGGAAATTGACGTTGCCGGTGCTGTTGGCGTTGAGAATCAGGTTGCCCGCTCCGCCAACGCCGCCGGAAACCGCCATCGCCAGCGCCGTCGAGGTATTATTCAGCGAGGTGCCGCCGGAATTGACGGTCAAGGCGGTGGTGCTGATGGTCAGCGGCGAGGTTGTGCTGGCCTGGTTGATGGCGGTGACGTTGGATCCGATTCCGCCGCTGAGGGTTGTGGCGCCAGCGCCGCTGCCGTTGTTGGTAATCGTGCCGGCGATGTTCAGGCTGGCGGCAGAGAGGGTGGTCACGCCGCTGGTGGTGTTATCGATCGAGAGGTTGCCGGTTCCGGTGACCCCGCCGGTGATGGCCAGCGTTCCGGTCCCGTTGTTGATCCAGGTCTGAGTGCCGCCGAGGACCAGCGGCGCGCTGATGGTATCGGTGACAGTAACGCCGCTCTGCACAACGATGCCGGTGCCGGCCGCATATGGATTGGCGTTTTGGTCGGAGAAGCCGGCTGCGGCGTTGATGGTCAGCGGGAGGGTTCCGCCGATGGAGACGGCAGTGGTCGACGTGGGGGCCGCGCCGGCAAAGCTCAGGCTGTTGATCGAAAATGATTGGCCGAGCGTCGTCGCCAGATTCGTGGCGCCGGCTGAAGAGGCCGCGAAAATGACGTTCGTCGTTGAGTCGGGAACGCCGGTTGGAACCGTTCCGGCATAGTCGCTCGTGAAGTTGGTGGCGGTCGTGCCGGCGCCGGTGTTCCAAACCGCGCTGACGCTGCCCGTCCAGTACGCATTAATCGCGCCGGCGGTCGTCCCGGCCGTCACGATGAGCGACTCATTGGTGGAAGTCGACGTCAGGGGGCTCAAACTCGCGACATCCCCGCCGGCCAGTGGGATCGATCCGAGCGTGAATGCGCCGGTATAGGTTCCACCGGCGGAGAAGTTGATCAGCGGGTATGTGCCCACGCCGAGCGTGGCCGACCCAATGGGGAGAATGTTGATGACCGCGCCGCCCAACTGCAATAGCACCTTATTGCTGTTGCCGCCATTGAGGCTGATCTCGTCGGTATTTGTCCCATTTTCTTCCAGATCAATGAGCGATGTCGCACCGGCGGCGGTTCCACCCAGTGTGAGCGATTGTCCGGCGGCGGTGGCGAAATTGTTGCCCTTGATGGTCAGCGTGCCGATCGTCTGATCGACGAGGCTGATGGTTCCCTGGGCGGCGGCGGTTGCGCCGCCGGCGACTACGACCGCTCCCTGGGTATTTTGCAGCGTCGACGCGCCCGTGCCGATGGTGCCAGTCCCGCCGAGAGTTCCGCCTCCCTGCACGGTCACCAGCGTGCCGCCAAGAGACCCATTGACGATAAGTGTTCCGGAGTTGGCGGCAGCGTTTCCGACAAAGGTGCCGCCGGTGTAAGTGCTGGCGCCGGTCAGGGTCACGGTGTTGGCGGCTTCGACGAGAAGACGCGTGTAGTTGCCGGTGGTAACGCTTCCGGTGGCGGCATCGGAAATCACGCCGGTGATTTTGTTGCCGGGGTTTGTCCCGAGGAAGTAGAGCGAATCGTAATTCGAGGAACTACCCGTTCCGCCGTTGGTGACGTTGCCATTGATGATGACCGGCGCGGAGTTTGGAAACAGCCGGGTATCGTTTCCCGAGCCGCTTGGCAGGGCGAGTCCGGTGAAGCTGACGGAATAGCCGTTGGAGCCGTTGAAATTCATGTAACCGACGGACGCGCTGTTAAAGGCATTATTCAGCAGGCCCAGTGCAATGGTGTTGCCGGTGTTGCTCGATCCGTTGTTGGCCACATAGAGGGTGCTGGCGGTGGTGCTGCTGTTGGCGAAATTGATTTGATTGCCCTGTGCGATTGTCGAAGAACTCCCCGAACCATCGTTGAGAAGCTGGAGGGTGGTGCCGGCGGTAACGTTCACCGCGCCGGCAGTTGTGGGAAGTGAGCCTGCGCCGGCAAAGCTGAGCGTCCCAGCCGTCAGCGCGGTGGTGCCGGTAAAGCTGTTGAAGCCGTTGGTGATATAGAGAAAGCCTCCGCCAGCCTTGGTGATACCGCCGCCGGTTCCGCTTAAGACGCCGCTAAGGCTTCCCGCGTACCCCGATGAATTCACGGTCACCGAGCGTGCTGACGCCCCGAGCACAATTGCGTTTTGGAAATTGATGGTGCCGGTGGCGCCGGTGTCGTTCAGCAGGAACGAACTGGGGTTGAATGCGGCAGTGCCCCATGTGACAGCGGCGCCCGACCCGCCGAGATTGATGGTTGCGGCAGTCCCGGCAGCGCTGAAGCCGGAGGTCGCGCCGGCCACTTCCACCTGGCCTGCGCCGGTGCCGTTGACACGGGTCAGGATCCCGCTGGCCGGAGCGAAACTGGCGGCCGACGCGCCGTTGATCGTGGAAGCTGAAATATCGAGAAGACTATTGGCCGGAAGTCCCACCCCATCGTTGGCCGCAAGGATTCCATACACGACATTGGTATTACCGGTATAGGTGTTGAACCCGCTCAGGGTAAGGGTGTTGGTCCCAAGCTTGGCGAGCGTAAGGGGCACACCGCTGGATGGGCCACCGGTGTAGTTTGTAAGCGAACTGGAGAGGGTCGCGCTGGCGGAACTGGTATCGAGGCCAATCGCGCCGCCGGAAGCGACGGTGACCGGAAGAGCGCCGCTGATGATATTTGCCAGATCGGCAGCAGTAAATTGCCCGGTGCTTCCAAAGCCCAGCCCGAGCGTGGCTGCAGCGCCGACGGTGATTTTTCCCGATGCCGGCGGTCCGGAGTAATTGAACAATGAGGCGGTATTCAAAACATCCAGCACGCCGGTGGTTGCCGTCAGCGTCGTAGTGGTATTGGCGGTGTTCGTTCCCGACAGGGTCATCTGCGACGTGGCGCTGTTTTGCGTAATGCTGCTGATGGACGTCGCGATGGCGCCACTGACAGTGATCAGCCCGTTGCCCGTTCCACTATTAGTCAGGGTTCCGGAATTATTGAGCGCTGACGAAATCGTAATGCCGCTGTTGCTGGTGGAATTAGACGCGATGTTTCCAGTGCCTGCAAATCCGCCGGTGAAGTTAAAGACCTGGGCGTTGGCGGTATTGGTGTTGGTCAGGGTGAGGTTGTTGTTGAGGGTGACCAGCCCGCTCAGGGTGTAGTTGCCGGAGCTGTTGGAGATTGAAACGGTGCCGGTGGTTCCGGATTGGACGTTGATGGCATTGGCGAAGGTTGTGGTTGTATTGCCAGTGAAATTAAGAGTGGCTGCGCTGGCATCGGCGGCGGTGTCGCCGAGGGTGATGGCAGTGGGGCCGGCGGCGCTGGCGTTGGTCACAAGGTTGGCGGTGCCTTTGGTGATGATTAGCCCCCCGGTCCAGGCCGAATTGGCCCCGGAAAGTGTCAGAGCCGACGTGGTGCTGTTCTCGGTGATGGAGCCGATGGTGGAGGAGATTACGCCGCTGAGAGTTGTCGCGCCCGTGCCGGTCCCGGCGGTGCCGCCGTTGACGATGTTGAATCCCGCAGTGCTGGCACTGATCGCGCCCGAAAGGACGATCGACCCGGCGCCGGCGCCGAGGGTGACGTTGCTGTTGAGGACTATCGCCCCGGGGTATGTCCCCGTGCCGGTCGATCCATAAATCACGCCGCCCGCTCCGGTGCCGTTGCCGCTGATGTTGACGGTGTTAGCCGCGGTCCAGGTCACGCCGGAAAGATTGAATCCCGCCCCCGAAGCAATGGTTACCATTCCGCCCGAACCCAGCGGGTTGGTCGATGCCGATCCCGTGGACAGCGTGCCGGCGTTGATGAAAATGTTACCGGTGAATGAGGCAAAATTGCTGCTTCCGTTGCCAAGGCTCAGCGTTCCCGTCCCGATTTTCGTAATGTTGCCGGTGCCTTGCAGCTCGGCGTTGGTGGATGCCGTGCCTGTTCCGCTACCGTCGTCGAGGGTGAAAGTCAGGCCGCTGTCGACGTTGAAAGTTGCGCCGCCTGACCCGATAACGAAGACCTGTCCTGCGCCGGTATTGGTCGTGGTGATGACGTTGTCGTTGTAGCTGTTGGTGGAGACTTCAAAGGTAGCGCCGTTGTTCAGGAGTACTTGCTTGAATGTAGCCGTCGTGCCTGAAATAGAAGCCAGTCCCAGTTCGGATGTGGTGGTGACGGTGCCGCCGGTGTAAACCAGCGTTCCGCCGTTGACGGAAATGTCGCCGGTGAAAGTGTTGTTGGCCGTGAGTTTGAGCGCGGTGCCGCTGCCCGATCCCGTGCCAACTGTCAGCGCGACGGTGCCGGAAGGAGTCGTGCCGCTGATTAACCCGCTGATCGTTGTGGTGCCAGTACCGGCGATCGACAGCGCATTGGTTCCCAGCGCCACGGCACTCACCACCGAGAAGCCCGCGGTCGCGTTGTCGGTCCAGCTTTGGGCGCCGCCGAGCGTGATCGGCATGAGATCGGTGGTGCTGCCAAGAGTCACCACTCCGGCGCCGGCATTGATGGTGATGCCGCTGGTTCCGAGGGTCAGTGCCTCGGAGGTTGTGCTGCTGCTTTGGAGGGTTGTCGCCCCGGTGTTTTGGAACATCAGCCCCATGATGGATTCAGTGGCGTTGAGAGAGATGGTTTCGTCGCCGTTGGGGCTTGCGGCGTTAAAGACGCCGATGTCTCCGCCACCCGGAACAGCCGATCCAGTAATCGTTGCTCCCGTTGGGTCGGTGGTCCAGTCGGCGGCGGTCTGAAAGATGTCGCTGCCGGTGTCCCAATAATAGGTCGTCGCCAGCGCCGGTTGGGCAGCCAAGGCAATCGCAATGGCTGAGCCGAGCAATTTCTCGACACGAACGCGGCGATGTGATGGTGGTAAGCTGCCGCGGTCAGTTCGACGAGGGTGCGCAAAACCACCGCGCGTACGTAAATGAAGCATTTTCTCGACCTCCAACCAATCGAGGGAAATCGGTCAGTTAACGAGTAGAACATTGTTTTTAACATCAGCTCGTCGTGATTGAAAGACAAAAGGGGCAGAAAATGCATTTGCTTACCCAAATTCACGCCCGGATTCGCAGCGGCTAATCGTTCACGTCTAAACCTTCCACGCCTCTTCTTGGGAGCGACGGCGACGGCGCTGCCTTGCTTCCTTGCTTTGCGTCCAAGCCGGCTATGTCGATCTGCTTTCCTACCAATTCCGCGGCTATTTTCCCCGCTGGCAATTTTCCCGAATACAAATGAACCGGCGCGTCCGATAACAACTTCGGACGCGCCGCTTTTTGCGCGCAGGCAGTTCAGGATGCTTACCCCCGGTTCCGATTCGGCCGATACGCTCGATGGGCTTTGTCCGTAAACGGAACATCAAAAATGCCGATGGTATTTTGGAGAAAAACTCGAACGATTCGACCCTCGCTGGCAACAGCAGCGTGGCTGGCCATCGCGTGCATACTGGCGGGGTGCTCTGGCACCGCCTCAGAGTCGCAAACCCCGACTGTTGCCAAGGTTCCCGCCAATCATCGCCCGCCCTCACCATTCCCCGACGAGCCGGATGATGACGAGGGAAGCCTGCTTCCGCAAACGGTTAACGTGTTCGGCGAAGTCAACGGCGCAGCGCCCCGTTCGGTGTCGCTCTCCAGCGAAGCGGCCTTCCAGCAGCATACCTTTGCCGATGAAGGCTACGACAGCGATGTTGCCGTCGATCCAACTGGCAAATGGATCCTCTTCGCCAGCACCCGCAACAGCGAACATCCCAGCATTTACCTCCAGCGCACCGATGGAACCGCCGTCACCCAGCTCACCGACGGCGGCTCCGACGATGCATTCCCCGTTTTCAGCCCCGATGGAAAGCAGATCGCTTTCAGCTCGACCCGAGCCGGCAACTGGCAGATCTTTCTCATGGACACCGACGGTCGCAACGTCGTCGAGCTGACGGCGGGTCCCATGCAGGCGCTTCATCCCAGCTTCAGCCCCGACGGCTCGCGTATCGCCTATTGCTCGGTCGGCGGCAAAAGCGGGCAGTGGGAACTCTGGACACTCGACCTCAAAACCAGCGAAAAGCGAACGATCGGCTATGGCGTTTTCCCCACCTGGTCGCCGGATAGACATCTCGACCGCATCGCTTTTCAGCGCGCCCGCCAGCGCGGTTCGCGCTGGTTCAGCCTCTGGACGATTGATCTGATCGACGGCGAAGGCCGACGGCCCACCGAAGTGGCCGTCAGTAACAACGCCGCCATTCTCTCGCCCACCTGGAGCCCCGACGGCAAACGCCTGGCATTCGCCACCGTGCTTCAGCCGGGAAAGGGCGGCGATATTCACCGGAAAAAGCAGACCGACATCTGGACGATCGGCGCAGATGGCTCAAATCGCCAGCGCATCACCGATGGGCATGGCACGAATTTGATGCCGTATTGGGCAAACGACAATCGGGTTTATTTTGTGAGCGATCGTGGTGGAACAGAGAGCATCTGGTCGGTTCACGCCGATTCCAATCCTGCCGCCGCCCCCGTCGAAGCAGCAAAGCCCGCGAAAAAAGACACCGCCGTCGGCGCGGCCGACCCGGCGGAGGTTGAGCCGCAATGAGCATGCTGCGGCTCACTGTGACAACCGTCATCCGATTGACAGAACGCGGAAAACGAGCGTTTTCATACTGAAAATCCCCGAGATTCTCAGTCGACATCCCGAAGTAATTTGGCTTCAAGGAAGAAGCGATGAATAAAAAAGTGCGGAGCACATTAATTGCCGGATCGATCTTCGCCTTGCTGGCAGGGGGGTGCGATCTATTCGACCCCAAGCCGTCGCCCTATGGCGTCGAGAAGCAGCTTTTCCTGCCGGGCGTTAAACGCCAGGTATGGGCAATCTCGCCGGTGATCAACCTCAGCGGCCAGAAAACCGTCGACCCGGTTTTGCAGGCCGACCTGGTCTATCAGCAGATGCAGCAGGTTCACGGCCTGACGCTCCTGCCGGTCAACCGGGTGGTCGAAGTGATGGCTGGGTTGAAGATGGAAAAAGTACAGTCGGCCGACCAGGCGGCGGTGATCTGCGACCTGCTTGGGTGCGATGCACTGGTGGTTCCGACGGTCACCATCTACGACCCGTACGACCCGCCCAAGCTGGGCGCATCGCTGCAATTGTTCGCCAAGCCCGCCGGGTTCACCCGGCCGAAAAACGTCGACGTGCGCGAGCTGTCGCGTGCCGCAGCGCCGGTTGAGGATGATTCCCTCCCCGCGCCGGACAAAGGTTTCCTGCAGGCCGTCGGCATGTACGACGCCAGCAACGGCACTGTCCGCGACGCAGTCGTCGAATACGCCCGCGGACGCCAGGATCCGCTTGGGCCGCTGGGAACCAAAGAGTATCTGGAAAGCATGGATCGCTATTGCGGGTTTGTTTACAACGCACTGACGGCCGAATTGCTTAAGCAGATGGATGGTGGAATGAAGCCGCAGGTGGCTTCGGCACGGGAGAAGAAGAAGCGAGGAACGAAGAACTAGGAACGAGGAACGCCGAACGCTGTTGTTCCTCGTTCACATTTCCTCGTTACTCGTTTCCTCAGTACGGAGAGAAAATGCCCGAGTTGAAAATGCTCAGTCTCACCAAAGGCCAGCATCAGTTCTGTTTTCGTTACGAAGTCGGTGACGAAACCCAGGTCCTCGATGCGCTGGTGGAAATGGTCAACGAACAGTCTTCTGGCTTCGATTGGTTTGACGCGGCGATCATGTCTCACCAACTTGGTCAGCATTTGGCAAAAGAACTGAAGGCATATTTGCCGAAGAAAGCAGCGTGAGGTTGCGGTTATCGGTTGTAAGGGGTCGGTAGTCAGTTGTCAGTGGCCAGTTGTCAGTCGTTAAGTTGCAATCAGGCGACTATGGGATCAACCCCGTCGCCTTTATGGCAACTTGCCTCTTACGGCTCGCGCCTGGCCACCGACAACCGACCACCAGCCACTGACAATCGACGCCCTCACCGTGGAACGAGGATCGTCCCATTGGTGGGCCACCGGAACGCCGGCCGCGTGGCATTTTTCCCTGGTTTGAGGAACGGAGGCCGGAAACCTCCGCCGGAAGGCAATCTTATATCGCCTCCGCACGCCGTGCCCGGTGTTTATGAATACTGCAATTGCACCAGCCCCATCCCCCATCCTCCAATCCACCGTCAACTATAAGCCGGTGTTGATCGAGAAGCATTTCACCCCGCTCGTAACCCAGTTCCTGGATTACCTGCGCCTGGAGAAGCACTTCAGCGATTACACCGTCAAAAGCTACGGCGCGGACCTGATCCAATTCGGCCAGTTCCTGGCCGGCGAGATCGGACCCGCCGCCGCCGCGATACCGGCCGGCGTCACCGCGCCCAAGGTTTCGCTTGTCGAGGTTGACGAACGCGTCGTCAAATGTGAAGCACTGACCGTGCGCGAGTTCCTCGCCTACCTCTACGGCCAGAACTACACCAAGAGCACCACCGCCCGCAAGCTCGCAACCCTCCGCAGCTTCTACAAGTTCCTCATCCGCCGGGGAATTGTCAGCGCCAGCCCGCTCATCACCATCCGCACGCCCAAGCAGGAAAAACGCCTGCCCAAGTGCCTCGACCTCGAGCAGGTGCAAAAGCTCCTCGACGCACCCGGCGACAACGACCTCCTCTCCGCTCGCGATAAAGCCATGCTGGAAGTCCTCTACTCCAGCGGCATCCGCGTGAGCGAGCTTGTCGAACTCGAAATGGGCGACATCGATCTCCAGGAAGGCGTGCTTCGCGTTAAAGGCAAGGGACGCAAAGACCGCCTGACCCCTATTGGCAGCCAGGCCATCAAGGCCGTGCAGCGCTATTTCGAGCTTCGCACGCAGGAGCCCAAGTGCAACGGCCCGCACCAGGCCCGCGTCTTCCTCAACAAGCACGGCGAAACCCTCTCCACGCGCTCCGTCCGCCGCAAGCTCGACAAGTACCTCGTGCAGGCCGGCCTCGATCCCGGCATCAGCCCGCACACGCTCCGCCACAGCTTCGCCACGCACCTGCTCAACAACGGCGCCGACCTGCGGAGCGTGCAGGAGTTGCTCGGCCACCAGAGCCTGAGTACGACGCAGATCTACACGCATTTGAGCACCAGCCGGATGAAGGAAGTCTACGACGCCGCCCACCCAAGAGCCGTCCGCCCCGGCGGCCCGGACCCCAGCAGCGGCAACGGCTCCATCCCCCACCCCGCCGCGGCGTCCGCATCGCCGCCGAGTGCCCGCCCTTTTTACCCAGCCAAAGCGGGCTGAGTTACCTCAGCCGCTGATGGTCAACGCAAAGCCAAAGAGCACGGGACTGAAAGTCCCGTGCTCTTTTCTTTGTGTTGGCCTCCACCAACGCATTGCCATGCGACCGTCCCGCGCCCCATCGCGCATCATTTCGCGCCCCATTTTGGTGCGCACCATAGCCCATGTCTCGAATTGTCCCATTTTTTGCGATTTTCACTTCCGAATGGGACATTGAGGTTCTTTTGCGTGAAGCTAACCGCATTCATTTCAACAGGTTAAGCCCGATTCGCCGGTCAGGATACCGCCGCGGCTGCTGGGACATTTGGGGCATGTTTGGGACAAAAAATGTCCCACATCCGGGGTGATCGCGGAAAATTGGGACATGTGCGCGGATGGTGGAGCAGCCCAGCGAACGGCACGCGACTCGACTGAACTCGTCGAAGTCAGGCGTGCCGGCTACAATAGCCCCTGCACGCTTGCGTGCCGTCGGTACTGCGCTTGCCTCAACTCGCCGCTTCATCCTCTCTCTGCTTCCCGATCCATGTCGCGGCGGACTTGTTTTGAAATATCGATCTGCAAGCGCATTAGATTCCGTAGGAATTCGCGCGTTACCTCCGCTTCGCAACCATTGTTGTACAGCTCCCATATACGCAGCTTGGCGCCGACCGCGTCCAAATCGCGCAGCAGCGATCGGCATCGCCGGACTTGAATGACGGTATCGCCGTCAAATGGAAGGTCGATCACCGGCAGTCCGCCCGCAAGCCGTTCGCGCAGAACACGAATCGGCAGAGCGGTATGCCTGCGAAGGCAGCGGATGATTCCCGCAAGGTCAGCAATGGGAGGAATGACGGCGATGCGGTTCATGTCGATGATTCCTTCTGCCATTGCCCGACTCTGGCGATACCATCATCGAGCGTACGCAGAAGACTGAAATTTCTGACACCTTCACCTGCAGGCTTGGTCGCCCACTTCTGATCGTATGCTGCGAGAAAATGCTCCCGAATCTTCTGCTCGTCGAAATAGTGTCCATACTCCGTCAGCGATTCGGGAATGTTATGGATCGCGTCGCCAAGATCCGACAATTGCTCCGGCGTAATCTCGTTCGCATGGTTTCGGATGTAGAGCGCGACGTGATAAAGCAGATACAGCGCGGCGCTGTGATAGGGTTCAGGCGGCGGACTTTTCGATTTGTAGAGCATACGCACCCTTCCGATGCAGCCTACGGTAATTGGTCAGCCTCATCGGAACAGGCGCAGTGCACGGCCCATTCCGCGTACCCGTTGAACCAATCGGCTGCCGGCACGGGTTCGCCGGCAACGACGGTCTGAATGTCGTGCTCGTCGTACCAGCATACGCTTCCACTGGCCATGTCGAGCAAGACAGCGCCGGCGTCGCCGCGATCGTTGAGTATGAGCCAGTGTGCTGGAAGCGACATTACCCGGCGACACGCGAGGGTCTGCGCGACCGCTTCGTCCAGGTTGGCGACGCCGCAACCATCGGAGTAGCCGTGCGAACCAAGAAGCCAGCGCATCGCTTCAGGAAGACGATGACCTAACTCGCTCTCGAATTGATCGAAGTCAGACGTTGTGAGTGGGCGAACGCCTCGAAACCGATCGGCGTGCGACGCAACGAAGGATTGAAAGCCCGCGAGAGTCATCTGAGGGTGGACCTTTCATTTGCCCGCCCAGGGGACTATTAGAGCGACTGCCAGATCATCAGAATCTTGTCCTTGGCTAACGCCGTCTCGGCAAGATCTCCCAGCTCGCGGAGCAGATCCTTCACGTCGGTTTGCGACCAGCCGTTGAATTCTTCGGTCGCCGCCCATGATGCAGCCAGCGAGTCGAATTCGGGTTCTTCCAAAGCGCGATGAATTCGGCCCCAGCCTTGCCGCCGAATGCAGGCTCAAACGGCGTCGTGAGAAAGAATTGCCGGCCATCGGCCGTCCACCCGATATGCTCGGCGCGATGGTCGTCATGTTCAATTTCGATGATTTCAGGTGGATTGCCGCGCATAGGTTTCCTCTGCGATTCCGGGTCGAGCACGATGAACGCGTCATTTTTCCAGTAATTTTACTTTTCGCCTCCAGTGGCTTTGCATTTCTACAAAAAAGCCCGCGAAGATGGAAATGCGAGGACGGCTTCGCCGGCGAGTGTACGTGGGATTTTCGAAGGCATGGACTCAAACGTGCCGGGGGAAAATGCGAAAGGGTGATCTTGCAAGGTACATACCCCGGGAGTCTTGGAAGTGCCGCCCCCTCGCTTATGAATCTTCCCGTCGTTCGGGCGGGGCTTTCCACCGATGTATACCTCATCACATTCGACGGTGCCGAAAAGCTTTGGAGCGGCGGGGCCGCGGTATCTTCACCTGACATCGCTATCGCTTGCTCCCGGCAATGATGGTCGCCACCGGCGCCGATACCCAAGAGCGGGATAATCGCAATTTCCTCCACAGTACGTTTGATCCCATGCCTTCGTAAATCCAATCTACACCCGTCGGCGAAGCCGATTCCTCGCATTTCATGTGGCCCCCAATTTCCCGTTTCCTCCACGCGATTCAACAGAATGACGTCCTTGATTCGATCCTGAGCGACATTAGCATATCGCCATTAATTGAAAGATTCGGGTCGGATTCCGTTTGAAAGGTTGGCCCATGCAATCGCAGTCGCAGTTCGTTAAAGGGATTTGATCGAAAACATTTACACCATGACGCTCTTCCCGTGCGACTGCCTTGCCAGGCGAGTGCTTACTTTCGCGCTACTTCCTTCGCCGCGGCGGCATAGGCTTCGGATCGAAATTGCGGATCGGTCGAGGCATCTTTAATTCTGTCGATTGCCTCGTCGGCGATCCCAGCCTCAACTTCGATGCCTGCTAACTTTCCAAAGACTCGCGGGTCGGGACGGTACGATTGTTTATCCAAGGCAGTATTATGTTCGCCAAGTAGAATCTCGCGCGCGTCCCGAACGTCGTTCAAGGCGCCGGCCTGGTCACCGGCCGACAACTCCGCCTGCGCGATTTCCGCGAGAATTCCCGCCCGTTTGGAGAGAGTTTCAAGTTTTTCGGCGGTTGCGCGGGCGGCCTTGAAATCGCCGAGTTTGATCTGTGCAGATGCGATGTCTCGATATGAGTCGTCGCTTCGAAGTTCGTCGGCCAACTTAAGGGCGACAGCAAACTTGCCTCCCTCGGCCAAACCGCGAATGATTACGTCCTGACCGACGTCCTTTCCATAATTACTGATGACCTGGCGCGCTTCATCCACCCTCCCGACGCGCGCCAACACCTGGGCCAGGGCTTCCCCCGAAGATAGACGACGCCGTTCTGGGATATTGGGACATTCAGCCAGCGCCAAGGCAATCGACTTCGCCGCGCCGTCCTGATCGCTGGCGTCTAACTGTGCCGACGCGAGAAATGCAAACGCAGTCAACCGTGTTTGAGGCTCGTGGATCTCTGCGATCGCTTCGCTCGCAGGACCGAAGTATCTGGCTGCGCATGAGCCTCGTACGACTTCCAGCCAGTTGCCATCAGAACTGGCCGGTTGATGAAGACTCTCGATCGATGCCTTTGCGCTGGCAAAATCTCCCCGCCGAGCCTGGGCGTGGATGATTGCCCACCAGACCCAGAGATTAGGATTGTTGTCGTGGTCGGCGCTTAGCCTCGCGATGGCCTTGGCGTCGTCGTCACGCCCATCGTGGACCAACTTTCCGGCGATGCACGCGTATCCCGAATAAAAGTCGCTTCCGACGGTGGTTTTTGCAATCTCGAGTGCCGAGTCAGTTTCATCAATGGCGACCAATGCGACCGCGATAGCCGAAAGGGCAGATTCTCTGGAATCAAAACCCGCGGTAGCCCTATCTTGCACCGGAATCTGACGCCATTCAATTAACGCAAGGGAAATGAGCCGCTCCGCTGGCTTGGATTTGTCCAGCCTGCCCTCGAAACTAAAATGCGTTGAGCGATAAATCCGCCACGACCAAACAGCGGAAGTCACAATCACCGCGGCAAAAAGCAGCGCAATGACCAGCCACCTGTTAACCCGCAGTAGTCGCATCGCCTTCTTGTCCGCAATGTAAACGAGCAGGTCAAGCGCGTTCGAGCAAAAAAAAGGTCGCAGCACGCAGCCAGTTAAAATCTGGCCGCGGCGGCGACCCATTTCTATTTCCAAACTTCCCGGCGGCCTCTGCGTATCTGCGATGGTCAATCCTGAGATTGATGGATATCACACCTCACATTGCCGGTTGCATCCGGCTTCAAAAAGATCTTCGAAATGGAAATGCGAGGACGGCTTCGCCGGCGAGTGTAAGTGGGATTTTCGAAGGCATGGACTCAAACGTGCCGCTGGAAAATGCGAAAGGGCTGATCTTGCAAAGTACATACCCCGGCGGTTTGCCGCTTGTTTGCGAAAGGCGTCGTGCGCGAGGAGCTTGCAGCGTCGTGCATTGATCAGCGCCCTTGCGGCGGGGTTCGCAGTCCCTCCAACAGCCATCGTTATCGCTTGGCTCCGGGCAATGATGCTCGCCACCGGCGCCAATACTCAAGAGCCGGATAATCGCAATTTCCTCCGCGGCGCGTTTGAGCCCATGCCTTCGTAAATCCAATCTACACCCGTCGGCGAAGCCGATTCCTCGCATTTCATGCGGCCGCCAATGCCCCGTTTCCACCACGCGGATTCAAAAGAATTACGTGCTTGATTCGATCCCAGGCGGCATTAGCATATCGCCATTAATCGAGAGGCATCATCATCAGCGGGTTGAAAACCGGCGAGTCCGTCACCGGCGGCAGCCACCCCGTCGGCGCTATTACGATGCTGGTGGGGTTCGGCCTGCTTTGTCGTGGCATCTACGGATTTCGGCAGTATTCGCAGTTGAAAAAGCTCTCGCCATAAAACCTCACGCTGATACGGGGATGGAGGTTATTAGCCGACGGAACGTCATATGCGAAAATCCGTTCTCGTAGTTTCGACATTGGTCGCACTCGTTCTGGCGGCAGGGGTGACATATAACTTGTATCTCTCGCGATATCGATATTCTCGGCACGCCCGAATAGTTTTTAGCGAGCCAATCGAATATATCGCGGTTCAAGGTCGATATGCCGGTCCATTCATAAAAGTAGAAGATCCGCAAGACATTCAGCGAATTGCAAAGTGCCTCACTGAAGCAGAACCAGTTCATTATGGTGTATCAACATTCGCGCCAACTTGCCTGATGAAGATTGTCTTGAAATCCGGCGCGGTCGAAGAGATTCATATCTCCCCGACATTTCTCCACGCCAGTTCAACCGGCGATCCATCTGATGTTATTATAAATTGGGGCGGCGAAGACAGGGTCGGAGTGAATCAGCCATTCTCCGTCATACTGCGACGATTGGCGATAAGGCAGCCTTCGACAATGGGTTCGCCGCTGTCAGAAACGCCGGACGGCTCCGAATTCTTGCAACACCTACTGAGCGTTGCGCAAAGATTGTCACCCAAGTTTATCTACAAAAGT
>DASRRM010000299.1:0-13033 GCA_035695715.1 Tepidisphaeraceae bacterium | reverse complement strand
CCATTTAAAAACCGAAGCCTGGTACGTCGTGGAAAACAGCCCCGGCGCACGGCTCTTCAAAGGCCTCCGCCCCGGCGCATCCGCCGAGGCATTTCGGTCGGCAATTCAAAGCGGCAAGGTTGAAGAACACCTGGCCGCCATCGCTTCCAAGCCGGGCCAATGTCATTATCTTCCCAGCGGCACGATCCACGCGCTGGGGGCCGGGATGCTGGTGGCGGAAGTGCAAACGCCGAGCGACACGACCTATCGCGTGTTCGATTTCAACCGGGTCGATCCGTCTACGGGAAAGCAGCGCACGTTGCACGTAGAGCAGGCGATGCAGTGCATCAACTTTGCCGCAAAGACTGACGCGGCTCAGCCGCGCACGGCGGTGACCAGCCCCTTCGGCCGGGCAACCCGCCTGACCACATCTCCCTATTTCGTCATCGATAGAATCCACGTGACTGACATCGTCGAGAAAAAAATCCCCGCCACCGAGCCAGTCATCTGGATCATGCTCAACGGCAGCGCCCGCATCAAAGTCGATGGCATGAAAGACCCCATCCGCTTCACCCGCGGCGAAACGGTTCTGCTCCCGCCGTCGATGAAAAACCCCGTGCTGAAAACCGAAGGCGACTGCGAATGGCTGGAAGTGAAACTTCCCGCTGCCCGGACGATGCCGAATGCATGATCGGGCCTTCGGCTTACGGATGCCCCAATGATGTTGGGCTGCCGTAGGGTCCGCTTCAGCGGACGCGTCCATCATGGAGATTTTCTTTTTTAAATAACCTTGCGCAATTCGGCGCTTCGCACCTTCGTAGGGTCCGCACTGCGGACCGCTTTTTCGCCTCAAACGTAATGGTCCGCAGTGCGGACCCTACATGAATTGCGCAAGGTTGATAATCCACGCCGCTCAACGCGTCCGCCAAGGCGGACCCTACGGTGCACGCGCCCACGAAAACAAAAAAGCGGAATCCGTTTTGCCGGATCCGCTTTCGTTCTGCTTGCTGTCTGCGACTTAAACACCAGGCATTACACATTCCCATAGAACCCGCCGTTGATTCCGAAGCGGAGGGTCTGGATCGTGTTGTACGCGCCGGTCACATGCACATCATAGAACGTTCCACCGGCATTCTGAACGAAATCAACGCCGATGATCGGAGCGCCGCCCGTCTGTCGTGCAGCGGCATCCAAAACCGCTGGCGGAACCTGGTTGATCGCCACCGGCGTATCGGTGTAAGGAGCAACCACAACAGGAGCCGTCACGATGACTGGGGCGGGGATGTAACCGATTCGGTCATGATCCCAATACCGGCGGCCATCGACCACCACATGCTCATCAACCCGCACATCGCGATGTTCATCGCGAATCACCGGATGAGCATCAACCCGCACATGCTGATCGCGGACGGCCACATGATCGTCATGGCGAATTTCCGGCCGGGCATTGTGCGTGGTCACGGTCCGCGTTTCATGGGTCGCGGTGCGGTTTTCAGTCCGCTGCGGAGCCCGCCCAGCCATCGCAAAGCTGGGAATGGCAAGCCCAAGGGTCATAACGGCGGCGGTAATAATACGGCTTCGCATAAAGCACCTAAATCCTTTTCCCTCCACTACTTTCTTGATCCAACCGGTTTCCCGGTACATCAAGAGAGACAGGGGCGGGGCAAGAAGGTTAGCACGCTAATTAGTTCCGGGATTTATAACCACCTGGGCAAACCCGTCCCCATCCCGATCTTTAATAGCCCAGGCCGGAAGGCCGGGGAATTCGCCAGAATCCCGTGGAATTCTCTTTCCACCCCCATCACCCGCGACATTTCCTCCCCTTCCCGCAATAATGCCCCCGTGAAAGAACGAATCCAAAAAGTATTGGCAAACGCCGGTGTCGCCTCCCGGCGGCATGTCGAGGAAATGGTCCGCGAAGGCCGCGTGACGGTAAATGGCAAGGTCGTGCGCGATCTGCCCGTGCTGATCGATCCCGCCAAAGATAGAGTCGCCGTCGACACCGAAAATATTCGCCTGACCACCACTCGCGGCGGACCCGGACCCGACGGCCAGGCCCGCCCCGAAGGCCGGCGGCTGTACATCATGCTCAACAAGCCACGTGGGGTTTACACCACCAACGTCGCCCAGGGCACGCAAACGCGGGCGATCGATCTTTTGCCTGCCGACTTGCCCGGCCGGGTTTATCCTGTCGGCCAGCTCGATGCCGAATCCAAGGGCCTGGTGCTTTTGACCAACGATGGTGAGCTCACCAACCGCCTGACGCATCCGCGCTTTGGAATCGCCAAAACGTACCGTGCCGTGATTGATGGATTGATCACGCCCGAGGCGCTGAAGGAACTGGAACGCAGCGTCTGGATTGCCGACCCGAAAATGGGCGTGGGGTTTAAGAGCGGGCGGAGTCATATCACGATCGTGAAAAAGCTTCGCGACAAGAGCGTGCTGGATATCACGATAAGAGAAGGCCGCAATCGCGAAGTTCGCCGGGTGCTGGCGGCGATGGGCCACAAAGTCCGCGAATTCACGCGAATTGCGCTGGGACCGCTGGAGCTGGATCGATTGAAGATCGGCGATTTCCGCGAGCTGACGGCACGCGAAGTGAAGGCGCTCCGGGCGGCGGTGGAAGACCCGGCGGAAAAGCACGCCGCGCCCAGTTCAGAAAAGCGTACGCGGGGGCGAAACGCATCGTTGTAGTAGGCTTAGAGCGTTTTTCAGGTTGATCGAGCGGGCAATCGTCATCCTGAGGTACTCCGAAGGATCTTGCTCCCCTTCGCGCACTGGCTAGATCCTTCGGAGTACCTCAGGATGACGGTCGCGCGAACGCGCCACCAACCTGAGAAACGCTCTAGTTTCCCGCTTCCTCTACTCGTACTCGCGGGAGAGACCTGGGGTGTGGCGCGGCTTTGCGAAATGCGTACGCCGGTGTCTGAGGTACCCCGAAGACCCGGATCAATCGCCCGATCAATCCGGGTCTTCGGAGTACCTCAGACGCCGGCGTGAACGGTACGAAGCGCTCCTCACCTAACCCAAGTACAGGGCCAAGGAAGCAGGAAACATTCCGCGCACACGCCGTGGACGAGCGCCAGCGAGGACGCGGATTCGCGCGAAGATGCTTCAACTCATTCCACCGTCCACGTCTCATCCCCATTTATCAGCGCCTGCAAGTTGCCGCCGCCTTGCTTTGCGATCGCATCTGCATTCTGCTGCTGAACATTGCGATCGTACGTCTCGGATTCAACCGCGCGGAACACGCCCAGCGGCTCGGGGAAATCCGGGTAGCGCATCCGGCTGAGCATGAATGCCAGACTCGGCTCGGCCGCACGCTCGTCGTGAATCAGTAGATCGTCCGGCTTCACCGTCCTGGCATCCACCACCTCCGGCGAAAGGTTGTTCAGTCGAATGCCCTTCGAATTCTCCTTGCCAAAGATGAGCGGCTTGCCATGCTCGAGATAGATCACGTTTTCCGATTTCACGGCTTTGTCGGTGGCGTAATCGTAAGCCCCATCGTTGAAGATGTTGCAGTTCTGGTAAATCTCGACGAACGCGGTTCCTTTGTGATTCGCGGCGCGTTCCAGCACGTATTCCAGGTGTTTCACGTCAACGTCGATCGAGCGGGCGGCGAAAGTGGCCTCAGCGCCGATGGCAATGCTGATCGGCCGGATCGGGTATTCCGGCGCGCCCATCGGCGTGCTCTTGGTCTTCTTGCCATGCTCGCTCGTCGGCGAATATTGACCCTTGGTCAGGCCGTAAATCCGGTTGTTGAAGAGCAGCACTTTCAGATCGACATTTCGGCGGATCAGGTGCATGAAATGATTGCCGCCGATGGACAGCGCATCGCCGTCGCCGGTGACCATCCAGACGGTGAGATCGGGCCGGGCAAGTTTCAGCCCGGTGGCGAAGGTCGGCGCGCGGCCGTGGATGGAATGAAAGCCGAACGTATTCATGTAATATGGAAAGCGGCTGGAGCAGCCGATGCCGGAAATGAACACGGTTTTGCTGCGATCCATGCCCAGCTTGGCGGCCACCTTCTTCATCTGCATGAGGATGGCGTAATCGCCGCAGCCAGGGCACCAGCGCACATCCTGATCGCTGGCGTAATCGGCGGGCTTTAGGACGGGTAATGGGGCGTTCAATGTAGTCATAACGTTACGTTGTCATTTACGAGCAAGTTTATCCTGAGAGACCATCGAGGAAATCGTTAACGAACCCCTTCCAACCGGAGTCCGCGCGCAGGGAACCATCGCTCCGGGAAGGCAAGGCTGCAACGTCACGGGAGTTCTCTTCCATGGGACGGTTTTCAACGCCGGCAGGAGCCGGCAATGGTTGTGGCGCAGCCTGTCCCCGCGTGGATCCTGCCAGCGGCTTCGGCGACGAAAATCCTGCCTTGGAACCGGGAATTATTTCGGGCATGGCTATCTCCAATGGTTCAGCTTCCGCCACATTCTACGGTTTCAGCCGCGGTATTTCCTGACTCAACCGCGCAACGATTAATGGGGCAGCAATTCCGGCGGTCAATGCTCCCAACTTTCCATTAATCTGCTGAGCATCGGCAAGCGCAACCGCGATAATGCTGCCGACGCCAACACGAACAAGTTGTCCTATCCAATAAGCGATCTTCTTCTGCTTGACCAACAGATTCCCGTTATTTCGGTTCATATCCGTCCAAAACTCCAACCCGATTACGACGATACTACCAAGCGCACCCCAAACACCGGCATCAACTTCCTGCATTGCGAACTCCCATCAAGCGAGATTCTCGCCAGCCCGCCCTTCACGCCCCCGACAACTCATTCTCCAACACCAAAATATCATCATGCGCCGACTTCACCTCATACAACCCCACCCGGCCCGCCAGCAGCGCCTTGGCGCCGTCCACGATCTCGTGAATCGCAAACGGCTGCCCCTTCACCTTGTTCAATCCCTTGGCGTCCACGAGATATCGATTGCGCAGAAGCATGCGAAGCTGCCCGAGATTGAGCTCGGGGATCAGCACATGCTTAAACTGCTTCAGCTTCGTTCCCAAAAGTCGCGGCAGGGGGTTGAGATAGCGAATGTGGCACGCCGACGCTTTGATGCCTTGCTGCTGAAGCTCCAGCGTGGCGGCTTTGATTGCCCCGAACGTGCCGCCCCAACCGACGAGCAGCACATCGCCGGTTTCCGCCCCGGTCCAGATCATGTCATCGCCAGCGGGCGTGATGCCGGCCACTTTCGCAGCGCGGATTCGGCTCATCTTTTCGTGATTCACGCCGTCGTAACTCACGGCCCCGGTCACATCCTGCTTTTCCAGGCCGCCGATGCGATGCTCCAGCCCCGGCGTGCCGGGAATTGCCCATGGGCGGGCCAGTTTTTCATCGCGCTTGTATGGCATGTATCCCTTCGGATCGTTTTTCTCCGTCGGGTGCTTCACTTCGATCTTCGCCAGCTTCGATACATCCGGAATCAGCCATGGCTCAGCGCCGTTGGCGACATATCCATCGCTGAGAAACACCACCGGCGTCATATATTTCACGGCAATTGCAAACGCCTCGATGATCGCATGAAAGCAATCCGCCGGCCCTGATGAGGCAATCACGGGCACCGGGCATTCGCCATTGCGGCCATAGAGAACCTGCAACAAATCCGACTGCTCGGTCTTCGTTGGCAATCCAGTGCTTGGCCCGCCACGCTGCACATTAATAATGACCAGCGGCAATTCCGTCATGACGGCAAGCCCGATCGCCTCGCTCTTAAGCGCGATGCCCGGCCCGCTGGTTCCGGTGACGCCGAGCGACCCCCCGAAGCTCACGCCGATCGCCGCGCCGACTGCCGCGATTTCATCCTCGGCCTGGAATGTCATCACATTAAAGTTCTTGGCCGACGACAGGGTATGCAAAATATCGCTGGCCGGCGTGATCGGATAGCTGCAATAGATCACCTGCTTATTGGCCAGTTGCCCCGCGGCGATCATCCCCAGCGCGGTCGCCTCATTCCCGGTGATCTTGCGATACGTCCCGGCGGGCAGCTTCGCCTTGGGCACTTCATATTGCTCGTGAAACAGCTCGGCGGTCTCTCCAAAATGATACCCAGCCTTCAGCGCCAGCGCATTGGCCGCCGCCACCACCGGTTTCTTCTCGCCGAACTTCTGGTCGATATGCGTCAGAGTCGGCCCCAGCGGCCGGCCATAAAGCCAATAGCACAACCCCAGGGCAAACATGTTCTTGCATCGGTCAATATCCTTGGCGCCAAGACCCGTTTCCTTCGCCGCCGCTGATGTCAGCTTGTTAATCGGCACCTTGATCAGGCGATACGCCTGCAGCGAATTATCCTCGATCGGATTGGCGGCATACCCCGCTTTTTTCAAATCGCCGGCTTCAAACGCATCTTCATTGACGATGACAATCCCGCCCGATTTCACCGATTTCAGATTCGTCTTCAGTGCCGCGGGATTCATGGCCACCAGGGCATCGACATCATCGCCCGGCGTGAAAATATCCGTGCTGGAAAAGTGCACCTGAAACCCGCTGACGCCCGCCAGCGTTCCGGCCGGGGCGCGAATCTCGGCGGGAAAGTCGGGCAGCGTGCTAATGTCGTTGCCGATGAGGGCCGAGGTATCGGTGAACTGCGTCCCGGCCAATTGCATTCCGTCGCCGCTGTCGCCACAAAATCGAACAGTGACCGAGGGAAGGGTGGTGACAGGTTTTCGCCGGCCATTGGCCGACTGCGACGATTCTTCAAGAGTAAGGCTCATGGGTTCTCAATATACTTCGGCGATTCGACGATGTTACCGCCCCGCAAGCGGGCGAATCGCAAGCCGTGCAATGTTAGAGAGTTAAAGACACTCCGCCACCCCAAAGGCCGTTGCCAGGTTGCAATCGGGCCTCAAGGGGGTCAGGCATGGTAGCGAATTCGCCGCTCAGGTTCCACTTCCCGTTGACAAGCGGATGGGGAATTGTCAGCATCGGGGCAGACGTTACGTGATGCCAGAAGGTTGATGTGGGCACACGATTCCACAACCATCTCAAACGAGTTTCACCGATGCAACCACGCCATCTCCGTGTTTTGGCAGCCGCGATTTTTTCATTGTTGCTGATTCCCGTCCTTTGTGCGGCTGAGGGCGCATCGAACTGGCCGCAATGGCGCGGGCCGGAGGAGATGGGAAGCACCACAAACGGCGCTTATCCTGCGAAGTTTGACGCCAATACCAATGTGTTGTGGAAAGCGGCGCTTCCCGGGAAAGGCTGCTCCACGCCGATTGTTTTCAATCGCAAAATTTACCTGACCGCGCCAAGCGAGGGGCTTGATGCACTGCTGGCATACGATTGGGATGGGAAGCAGCTTTGGCAGAGCACTGTCTCTGCCGACCGCCCGGGGAAAAGCAATAACGGGTCGGGGTGCAATCCGTCGCCGGCCACTGACGGCGAGCATCTGTTCGCCTACTTCAAGAGCGGCGCGCTGGCGGGGTTTGATCTTGACGGAAAGCTGCGCTGGAAAACCAACCTTCAGGAACGCTTCGGCCGCGACACCCTCTATTGGGACATCGGCACTTCCCCCGTGCTGACGGACAAAAATGTGGTGATCGCCGTCATGCATCACGGCGGGTCTTACATCGCGGCGTTCGACAAGCTGAGCGGCGAGATGAAATGGAAAGTCTCGCGCGATTATGAAACGCCTGTCGAATGCGATCACAGTTATGCAACGCCGGTGTTGTATCCCGTCGACGGCAAGCCGCAACTGGTCGTCTGGGGCGCCGAGCATTTGAGCGGCTACGACCCGGCGGACGGCAAGCTGCTCTGGTCGGTCGGCGGGTTCAACGCCAAACAGCATCACAACTGGGTCTGCGTGGCGTCGGCGGTAATGGCGGGGAATGTGGCGGTTATTCCCTACGGCCGCGGCGCGGAATTGCATGGGATCAAGCTGGGCGGCTCGGGCGACATGACCGCATCGGCACATCTCTGGATGACGAAGGACGCGGCCTCGTTCGTGCCAACCCCGGCGGTGTACAAGGGCCGCGTTTATGTGCTGCGCGATCATGGCGAAATCGAGTGCGTCGACCCCGCCGGGGGCAGGATCGAATGGAGCGGCGCGCTGCCCAAGAAAGGCGCCGCATATTATTCCTCGCCGACGGTGGCCGATGGAAAACTGTACGCCGCCCGCGAGGACGGCGTGCTCTTCGTCGCGAAGATCGAGGGAGGGTTTGAATTGCTTTCGCAAAACGACATGGGCGAGCGCATCATCGCCGCGCCGGTGCCGGTGGAAAATCGCCTGTTCATCCGCGGGGAATCCCATTTATTCTGTATCGGCGGGGCCGATGGCGCCGGAAAATAATTTCTCAAACTGAGCGGGTTTCCGACCCTGTTTCGACGAAGATGCCCGAAATGACGCGCATTTCCATAAGCTTTTCGTGACACGGGCGCCTGGGACATGTCCCCTTTTTCGGCAATTGTTGCTGTGTGAAAAAGCGCGGGCTTCCCGCTGCGATATAGCAACAAAGGCGGGAACCGCGTAATACGGATCGCCATCGCTCGCCCTGGGCTGGCGGCGGGCATAGCATTGGCCTTTGCAGGGAAAGGACCTATTCCGTGAACACCAGTGCATTAAATCCATCCGTGGCCGGCAGCGGCAATTTTTCCATCGGGGATATGACGGTTCATCGCCTGGGTTATGGCGCGATGCAGATCACCGGGCGCGGCGTTTGGGGGCCGCCGAAGGACCATGCCGAGGCGATTCGCGTCCTGCGCCGCGCGGTGGAGCTTGACGTCAATTTGATCGACACGGCTGATTCATATGGGCCGGGCGTGAGCGAGGAGCTGATCGCCGAGGCATTGCATCCGTATCGCGCAGGGCTGCTGATCGCAACCAAGGCGGGGTTGGTGCGCACCGGGCCGGATCAATGGCATCCCGTGGGCCGGCCGGAATATTTACGCCAGCAATGCGAAATGAGCCTGCGGCGGCTCAAGCTCGATCGAATCGACCTGTTTCAGCTTCATCGCATCGACCCCAAAACGCCCGCCGACGAACAGTTTGGCCTGCTCCGCGATCTGCAAAAGGAGGGAAAGATCCGGCACGTGGGCCTGTCGGAGGTTGGCGTGGCCGACATCGAGGCCGCCCGGCGCATCGTGAAAATCGTGACCGTGCAAAACCGCTATAACCTGGTGGATCGGCAATCCGAGAGCGTGCTGGATTATTGCGCGAAGGAAAAGATCGGGTTCATTCCCTGGTTTCCGATTGCCAGCGGACAGCTCGCCCGCCCGGGCGGGCCGATGGAAAAGATCACCCGGGCGACCGGCGCAACGCCGGCGCAAATCGCCCTGGCGTGGCTGCTGCGCCGCTCGCCGGTGATGCTTCCCATTCCCGGGACATCGACGGTCAGCCATCTGGAGGAAAACTGCGCCGCGGCGGGAGTAAAGCTGAGCGATGAGAATTTCGCGGCGTTGAGCAAGGGTTAATTCAGATAATCATGGTTAATCCGCACAGATGCAGCGGACGTGGGGCTTTCACGTTTTTATCTTCTCCGCGTCTGTGCGGTGAATCATCCGGAATAGCAGTTCCACGCCATCACTTCTTCACCACTTGCGTCAAAAAGGTGTACAGCGCCCTGGTTGCCGGGTCGTCGGCCACGCCGAGGCGATCGTTGAGCTGATCGTGTGTTTCATCGTTGGCGCCGAAGATGGTTGTCGCGATGCCGGCTTGTTTCAGCACATCGCCGAGGCGGCGGGCCTGGGCGGTGGTGTCGGGGTTGGCGGTGATGTGCAATAACAGGAATGGCGGAATGCCCTTGCCCTTCTCAACATGATACACGGCGGAGAAATCGCGGTGCTTGGCGGGGTCGTTGCCGAACTTTTCGCGATGGCCAAATTTGGCCGGCGGAAGATGATGCACGCGCCAGCGCGTCTCGGCTGTTTCGATGATCGCCGGGACATCGTACGTGTCTCCATCCACCGGCACGCAGCCGATGAGCACATCAAAAGAGATGCCCTCGGCCTTGAGATACTTTTCATCGGTGCAAATCAGCGCCGCCAATTCCGCGCCGGCGGAATGCCCGCCAACCAGCACGCGCTTCGGGTCGCCGCCATAGTCGGCGATGTGATCGTGAACCCAATGAAACGATTTGGCGACATCGCGCGTCAGCGTTTCCATATCAACGCCGGGCAACAACCGATAGTTGACCGAGACAAAGACAAAACCCTTGTCCATAAACATCTGCGGCTTGAGCTTCACGTCGGCCTTATCGCCCGCCTGCCACCCGCCGCCATGAATCCAGAAAACCACCGGGAGGCTTTTTGCATTCGCCGGTGCGTAGACATCGAGCATCTGGTGAGGGTCGGTGGAGTCGGCGTAGGGGATGTTTTTCTTCACCGTCTGGGCTGCAGCCGTGGATATGCAAGCCAGAACGACGAGGACGGGGAGAAATGCTTTCACGGATAAGCTTCGGACAATACGTTTCGATTTCATTTGCCGGTCCTTCCAATACGATCACCTCCCCTTTTACATGCTGACTTTCAAGGACGTTTGCATGAATGGCCCGATCAACCGCAACCTGTTCCTACTTTTTCCCCACCTCCAGCTTATACGTCGGCTTTCCCATCTGCGAGGCATAGAAGATGTCCCGTGCCGGGTCCCATGCGACATTGGCGAACCAACCGGCCTTGGCCATGGAAAAGCCCGGCGGCAGATTGCCGACTTGCTTCCAGGTTTCGCCGCCATCGGATGTCTCAAAGATGCCTTTCATCCCGGCGGCAGCCATGTGCTTTTCATTTTTCGCATCGAGCATGGGGCCGATGGTTGCATCAACGGCCGTGCCTTGTTTGGTCCACGTGGCCCCTTTGTCTTTGCTGATGAGGATTCCGTCTTTGGCCATCCAGTACGCCGTCCCATTTAACACGCGCACCACGCGGCCGGTGGCTTCTGTGTCGCTGATCTTCATCCAGGTTTGCCCGCCGTCGGTCGAGCGCTGGATGCCGCTGCCCTTCTGCGTGTAGACAAGCGTGTTGGCGTCAAAGATGCCCAGGCCGCCGGTCTTGTCGAACTCGGCTTGTTTGAACAACTTGGTCCAGCTTTTCCCGCCGTCGGTGCTGTGATAGGTCTGGCCGCCGTCCTCGTGATGCGCCGCGAAAATGTTCTTCACGCCATCGCCGGACCAATCGACGGCGGCGTAGTCCCAATTGCGGCCAACGCCCGTCATTGGGTTCCACGTCGCGCCCGAATCGCCGGTCCAGGCGCACGGGCCGTCGAGCATGAAGCAGGCGATGCGCTTTCCCGCCGGGTCCGCGTTAAGGGCGAAGGACGATTCGCAGCGCCCGCCGATTTTCCCGTCATCCACCCGCGCGAAGGTTTTGCCGCCATCGGTGGATTTCCAGATGCCCAGCCCCGCGACGATCATGTAAACATCGCCGC
The DNA here is from genome assembly GCA_035695715.1 of Tepidisphaeraceae bacterium. Lineage (GTDB taxonomy): Bacteria > Planctomycetota > Phycisphaerae > Tepidisphaerales > Tepidisphaeraceae > RYN-428. The sequence goes on along the minus strand of DASRRM010000299.1, from coordinate 1,681 downwards.
TGGCCACATCCACCACGACCCCGGCGGTGTCGCCGGGATACCCCAGCTTCTTCCCGTCGGCTTTGAGCTTCGCGACAACCGGGTCGGACACATTCACCCACGGGGCCGGGTCGACTGGCGCTTTGGCCGCCGGCTCAGCGGAGCGGCTTTGCCCGGATGCGGCAAACGAACAGGTAACGAACGCCGCCAGCAACAGCTTTGACAATCGCGTCATGGATTTTTCTCCGCGTTTGATCGAGAGGAGGATCGTCGCCGGGCAAACATGTGCGCGGCGACGCTGAATGCGGTTACTTCGCGGCAATCCGGTTGTTGGCGCTGGCAGTTCGTTGCGTTTGCCGGTGAATACTTCGATCGCCATGTCGCCCGAAACCATCGCACCAGAGTTCCAGCAACAGTCGAGTTGCTATGCGATATTATGAATCGATCGGTGCTCCTCTGTCTGGGTCTTCCAGTATGACCGGCGTCCCGCAGTGTTGCTGAATCGCGACGAGAAGCCCCTCCTTTCTCAAACAGCGGCAGTTGCCGAAAATAGGGACACGGCCGAGACGGCCGTGATACGGTAAATATGAAAACCGCCTTCCTACTCGCACTTGTCCTATTCGCAGCCGTGCCGGCGCTGGCCGATGCGCCGCTTCCTTCGCCTTGGAAACAGCAGGATATTGGCGCTGCGCCCGCCAAGCCGGGATCGGCTCAATCGGCCGACGGCGTTTTCACCGTTGCCGGCAGCCTTGACCTCTGGGGCACCGCCGATGGCTGCCATTTCGTCTACCAGGCCGCTCACGGCGACGTGGAAGTCATCGCGCGGGTGGCGGCCATCGACAACCCCGGCGCGGTTGCCCACGCCAAGGGAAGCCTGTGCATTCGCGAATCGGTAAACGCCGGCGCTCGCGGCGTAACAATGTGCGTCACCGCCGCCGACGGCACGCAGTTTCTCTATCGCGACAAGGCCGATGGAAAGACCACGCACCCTGCTCCCGCCGCCGATGCGCCAAAGAGCATCGTGCCGAAGGCAACGTTCCCCTGCTGGCTGAAGCTGGTGCGTCATGGAAATACGTTCAGCGGCTATGAATCGATGGACGGCGAGAAATGGCAGCTCGCCGGGCAAATTACGCTCGATCTTCCCGCCGACACGGTGGCCGGCCTGGCCGCCACATCGCACAAGCCTGATGTGCAAACGAAGGTGACGTTCGACCATGTGAAGATTTCCGCGCCGCCGGCGGCAGCGCCGGGCAAGTCGTAATGCACGCAAATGGCGAGGCCCAATTGTCGCGCGAATTCGGATCGGATATTTGGGGTGTGGAATCGCAAGCCCGTCCGGACTCTTTCGGCCGCATCGCCAAAAGCGCACCCAGCCAATGTCCCAAATGTGTATACCGTTCGGCACGCCATTAGCTGACCCTAACATAATGCGAATTGCGCTTTGCGCCTGGGCATGTCAGAATTGGGCCTCATGGAAACGGCGTTAAAGGACAAGGAAGTCCAGGGTCTAAAATATTTTGCCAGGCTTTTGCCGCTGCTGGATCGCCTGCATGAGGTGGGGTGCGAGCGGGATACTGCCGGGAACCGCAAGCTCTTCTTTGATGATTACGTTAAGACGGTCCTGCTGTACATGTGGAACCCGCTTATCGGGTCCATGCGCGCGCTGCAGAAGGCCATCGCCCTGCCCAAGGTATTTAAAGCC
>DASRRM010000298.1:0-5563 GCA_035695715.1 Tepidisphaeraceae bacterium | reverse complement strand
ATCGCCACGCGTCGAATGCCAACTGTGCCCGCCGCGGCCCCGCCCCGCCGTCTGTTCGTCCGCAATCCAGACGCCCCGGCGGACCCCTTGCTGCGCCGCCCGAAGAGCCAGTTCATTGGTTGACTCCGTTACCGGCAGATGGAGCACCGGCCCAGCCAGCGCGGTCATCTCCAGCGCGCGGCTCACGGCGGTAACGTCGATCGTATCGGGTTTCTGTCGCATCGCGGTGCTCTACCTGATGCTACCTGCATCTCACTCTGAGGCCGTTGGCGAACCACACCGGCCGTGCATCCCTATGTCCAATCAGCTTCCGATCTCCCTCGCGCATCAGACCGCCGTCCTGCTTCTGCTCGCCGTCCCCGTCGCCTGCGCCTCCTGGACGGTTACCCACGAAGAGGTCTTCCGAGAGCCGCGCGAGTACTGCAAAAGAAAAAGCGAACATGCTCGTGCGCTACCGCAGCGTAAGTTCTTCTATCTCTTCACCTGCGAATATTGCTTCAGCCATTATATCTCGGCGATTTTCATGTTCCTGGCCGGTTATCACCTGCTGTTCACCGATTGGCGGGGGTATCTGATCGCCTTCTTCTCGCTGGTGTTTGTTGCCAATGCGTACCTCAATCTTTACAACCGGCTCCGCATCGATATCACCGCCCAGAAGGTTGAAACCAAGGTGAAGGAAAAGGAGATGGAGAAAATCGATCGCAATAACGATCCCGGCCCAAAGGATTTCGCTGCCGGTGGCGATGGAGCACATTCCGGTCGGCTGGCTGCGACAAAAGAGGTCAGTTCTTAGTTGGCGGCGACGTGACGACGGGCTTGGAATACCACGCCAGATAATACTCCGTCTTTCCCCATTTGCAGATTTTGCGGTCCTGCTCGAGTTGGCTGTTGGGCTGCTTCAGCCAGTGTTTATGCTCGGCCTGGTCGAGCATGACCCAGGTGCCGGGCTCGACGCCTTTTGGGTTGAAATCATACAGGGGAACGAAATCGGGATGGATGCCGGCGTAGAAAAATGCCTCGGGCTTGCTGGTAGCCGCTCCGCAGACGGCCAATTTCTGGTTGCCAACAATTTCACGCAGTTTAGCCGCGACGTTGATGCCTGAGTCAATCGTGCGCGCGTAGTGGCGTTGAATGCCGAAGGGAATCGATGTCGCCAAGGCGAGGATGACCAATCCCCACGCGCCGCTCCAGGTTCGGCTCAACAGCCGAACGGAAATGACCGCAACGAGAGCTGCAATGATTGAACTGGCGACGAGAACCTTGCCGAATTGCACATCCTTGCGGGCGAGGAAGGCCAGGGCGAGCGCCGCGATGACGAAGGCGACGGCGGTGAAGATGCCGATTCCGCGCAGCCATTCCGCCGCCCGGGGAATCTTCACCGCCGCCACGGCCACCGCGCCGCTCAGGGGACAAAGGAGCATGAGCGTCGGGTAGGCGTAGCGCGGATTGGACATGCCGGCGATAACGCAGACGCCCCAACTGATGAGCGTCGCCGCAGTGAGGGCGGTGGCGATTCGCCGGTTGGCGGGGCTCATGATGCTACGAATATCGGCGCGGAAATAGAGGGGAACCGCCAGCGTCATCGGCACGGCAAAGCCGACGACCTGCGGCAGCATCCAGAAGAGCGATACGAGCAAAGCCAACGGATTTTTCGCCAGCAGGCGGTCGGTTCCCTCTTTCACGCCGCGACGATCGAGTTCCATGCCATGGGTGTGCAGGCTGTGTTTGGCGGCAATGGCCCAGCCGAAAAAAATCGCCACGCCGACGAGCAGCGGCAGCAGCCAGCAGGCGACTGCGATGACGCGATGGGCGCGTCGTGGCACGGGCGGCCCGCCCGTGTCTTGTCCTTTTCGCTCTTGTCGAAATCCCTTAAATCCCAACACTGCCGCCCATAGCCACACGCCCAAAACGATCGGCAACCCCGCCGGCCCTTTGGTCAGCCACATCGCGCCCATCGCCAGACTGGCGGCCACGAGCCAAAATCCACGGTTGTTTGTGCCCGCGATCAGAAGTTCCACGCCGCACAGTGCCGCCAGAACCGTCGCCAGCGTATTGGTTGAATCGATGTCGGCGACCTGCGATTGGCCCCAGATGGCAATCATTCCCACCGCGCACAATCCGGAAATCAGCCCCGCCGTTCGTCCAAACCATCGCCCGGCAAACCAGCAGACCGCCGCGCAGAGCAACGCCCCGGCAATGGCCGACGGCAACCGCCAGAAAAACATCGCCTTGGGCCCGGCGACGTTAAACGATTCTCCGCCGCCCGATGCCATTTCGGAAAGGGCGATCAGCCAATGATGCAGCGGCGGCTTGGTCATGAACGGCTTGTCGAAGAGCATCGGCACCAGCCACCAATGCGTCTGCACCATCGAATGCGCGGGGAAAATGCGATGCCCTTCGGTGCCGGCGATCGGCGTATTGGCCAGCCAGGGAAGGTGCATCGCCATCGACAACACGAAACAGAGCAACGCTGCCGCCAGGGGCGGGATGCCGCGATGTTGTCCCGTATCACGGCCGTCCCGGCCGTGGACCCGTGGCCCGGCAGCGCCGCTGGAAAAGTCCGCTGCTTCGCTCGCCCGCGAACGCACGGGCGGGACGCCCGTGATACCGGAGGGTGCAACGCCAGCGGTTGCGCTGCAGGTAAGCATCAGCACGGCATCTCGAATGGAAGAAGTCATTGGGAGGTTCACAGCGATGATCTTACTGGCTCAGCGCGGTATGTTCCGCAGCGAGTCGCGATTTCCATTCGGCGAGGTGCTCGTCGATAAACGGAACCAGGTATGGGTTTTGGCTGTCGCGATGATGAAACCGCCGGGCCTCGGCCCAGGCATCGGCCTGGGGTTTTCCCTGCACGAGAATGCGATAGATGGCGATCACCCCGCCGGTGCGCTGCGCCCCCGATTGGCAATGGACCAGCACGGCTTTCCCGTCGCGATTTGCCCGCGTGATGGCCTCAATCGCTTCAGGATAGGCGTCGGCGCGGCCGGTTCCCTTGCCGCTGAGGCCGGGAATGACGATCCGCTGCACCCCCAGGTCAGCCGCGATTTTCTTTTCCGCCTGCGCATCAGGGGAGTCTTCCTGCGACAGGTCGATAATGACCTTAATGTTGTTGTCGAGCAGCGTTCGCGGCAGCACGCGGGGTGAAATCTGCGCGCTGCGATATATTTTGCCCGGCTCGACAACGCCGAAGTTGTCCGGGAAAAACTGATTCCGCAATCCGGCATACCACCAGATGACCATGCCGACGAGGACGCACAGGCCGACGATGGCGGCGGGAATCCAAAGCCGTCGGCGATGCTGCGCCTGCGCTGGAGGATCGCCTTTTACCTGTTCGCTGCTCATCATCCTGTCCATTCTGTCCATCCATGTTAATCAAACCGAGTGGTTTTTGCAGAGAATGCCTCCACGCCGGGGCAAGCGGCGCGCGTAACGCTTCCTTTCCAGAACAGCTTTATCGCCGCGCCGCCCCGTATTTAGGAGCGCTGCTTAAATCCGGGGCGGCGCGGCGATAGCATTGTTTTTGCAAACCTCGGTTATGCGCGCCGCTTGCCCCGGCGTGAAGGGTTGTTCGATTTTTGCGACCCGATTTCACATACGATACTTCAAAGCGCTCAGAAACCGCTCAGTTTGAGCATGTTAATTCTGATCAAATTTACCGCACGCCGTTGTAATTGTGCGAAGCGCTATTGCCCATTCATCGGCGCATCGGACGGCTCCGACGAGGCCATTTCCTCTTTGCCGGGCTCATTTTCCCCGGCTTTCCCCCCAAACATCATTTCCAGATTCCGCGCGCGCTGGCTGCCGTCGCTTAACGTCGACATGTCCGGCTCGTGGCGGGCGGCCTCGGCCTCTTCCAGTTCCCTCGCCTTTCGATTGGCATTGATCTCACGCTGAATGCCGACCACCCGCCGCCCAAGACGAATCGCGCCCATCAATGACGCCAGGGCAAACAGCGCATATCCCGTTGCCGTGAGCCCCCAATGATGCTCGTGCTGCGAGTCCTTCACCGCGAAAAACAGCAGCGGCATGATCATCCACAAACAGGTGATCGCGCCGATGATGAAATACGACCGCGTGCGATAGTTCGCCTGAATCAGCCGGCTGAACTGGCGAATGTGCAATGCACTGAGCTCGTCCTCCTGTGTCTGGCGGGTGAGCTGCTCCTCCTTTTCATCGTCGGAAAGATCCTCCGTCGGCTGCGGAGCGGGCGGAAAGAATTGAGCGCGGCATTGCGTGCATTCGACAACCGGATGCCAACCGCCAGCCATGTCGAGTGCCTGGCCGCAATGCGGGCAAACCAAGCCCGATGGCTCCTGGATTCCGGAGTCGGCCGATGGCGGGGACGGTTCTTCCATTCGGATAATTCTCACTCTTTGTCCTTCCATATCAATTGGAACTTCTGATTGATATAGCCCGACTCCGTATCCGACTGGACATGCGCGAATCCACCTTGAAAGCCCTCAATGGAATCGAATCGAGGTTCAAGGACAACGCGACCTTGTCGGTCGATCATTCCCCATTTTTGGGCCTCAAAACGAGCAAAACCTTCCTCAAATCTTTCTATCAAATAGTTTTTCGGGCCTATGACGACCTTGCCAGTACGGTCAATCACGGCCATAGAGAGGTCCTTCCCGACGAATTTAACCGTCGCCAACCCCTCGCTGTATTCATCAGCCTCGGCGAATTGAGGCTTGATGACGACCTTCCCCGCTTTGTCAATATATCCGTAGAGTTTGCCAATCTCGACGGGAGCGAGACCGTCGGCGAACTCGCCGGCGCGCACGTATTTCGGCTCGATGACAATTTTCCCAGTGCGATCAATGTAGCCATAAAGGCCGTTTCTCTCGACGGTCGCCAACCCTTCGCAGAATTTTCCGCATCCATCGAATTCCGGACGCGGCTTTCCGGTTTTGTCGATCCAATGTTCCGAATCAGTCGGCCCAACGGCCGCTATCCCTTCGGCCGTGAAATCTCTGACGCGGTCCCACGCCGGCTGAATGACGAGCTTTCCCGACTTGTCAACATATCCCCATGGCCCCTCGTTCGATTCCACGGCGGCCATCCCATTATGAAAGGGCTCAACCAGGCCATACTGGAACGCGCCGACAACGTTCCCGGTGCGATCGATATAGCCGCACCCTTTTGCGGGATCGCAAACGCCTGCCAATCCCTCGGAAAACAATCCCGGATTCTCATAGATTTGCGGGATGACCATCTTGTTCGATTTGTTGATGTAGCCGAAAAGGTGCTTGTCCGAGCCTACGGCGGCGAGGCCTTCACTGAAATCGTGGGCCCGCCAGTATTGGGGTGCGACGATGATTTTGCCGGTCGCGTCAAGATAGCCCCACTTGCCGTTGACCAGCACAGTGGAAATGCCTTCTTTATTAAACTCGCCGATGCTGTCGAACCGGAACTCGGTTAATAATTTTCCCGACTGGTCGAGAATTGCATACTTCGTGCCGCGCTTCACCACGAGCGGCAGTGGCACAGCCGCCGGCACGGTTGCTGGCGGTGCGTCTGCAGCCGAAGTTTGCTGAACGAGTGCTGCCAAACAGGCGAGGAA
>DASRRM010000297.1:0-12869 GCA_035695715.1 Tepidisphaeraceae bacterium | reverse complement strand
GCGCTGCTGTGTCATCCTGAGGTACTCCGAAGGATCTTGCTCGCCTTCGCACAGAGGCTAGATCCTTCGGAGTACCTCAGGATGACGGTCACGCTGATCCGCCACTAACTGTTTCGCTACTCCCTTTGTTTTGCCCTGGCGTCCAGGGCCTTGGCCTTTTGGATCAGCGTTAGAAACTCGCGGCGGTATCCCATTTCGTCGGCCCCGAAGTTCGATTCATGGGCGTGATCCAATACCGAGGCGTAGGTCGCATTGCCCTTGTGATTGCTGTCGCGGAGCAGCAGGCCGAATTCGGCAACCGCCGCCGCGAAGCGGAATTCGCTGGAGGTTCGCGGGAGGGGCGTGGCGTGGTCTTCGCCGACGGCGGAAATCGAATCGCGCACCGTTGACGATGGATCGGTGTAAGTTGCCGTCGCGGTCATGATGTCGATCGGGCGGGTGGTGGCGGATTTGCCCGAGACGGGGATGACTTCATAGAGCGCTGTAACGCTCTGGCCTGCTCCCATTTCGCCGCCGGGTTGGGATTGGCTGCTCAGTTGATCCTTCGACAGCGCCCGCCGTTCGTAGCCGAGCAGGCGGTAGCTGTTGGCCGATGCGGGGTTGAAGGTGACCTGCACCTTCACATCGCGGGCCACGGTCACCAGCGCGCCGTTGATCTGGTCGTTCAGCACCTTGCGGGCCTCGGCGAGGGTGTCGATGTAGGCGTAGCTGCCGTTGCCGGCGGAGGCAAGCTTTTGCAGCGTGTCATCCTTGAGATTGTCCATGCCGACCCCGAGGACCGTCAGGGAGATATTCTTTTTCGACCGATCGGCGATCACCGAGGCAAGGTTGGCGTGATCGGTTGCCCCGATGTTCCAGTTGCCGTCGGTTGCCAGGATGACGCGATTGACGCCGCCCCGGCTGACGTTGCGGCTGGCCATGTCATAAGCGACTTCTATTCCCTGCCCGCCTCGGGATTGCGGGGCAAATTCCAGGCGATCCAGGGCATTCCAGATATCATCCTTGGCATCAGCGGCGGTGGGGGGAAGGATGACGTCGGCTTCGTGAGCGTAGGCCACCAGCGCCACGCGATCGCTGACGGTCAGTTCGCCGACGAGTTGCCGAATGGCGCGTTTGATCAGGGGGAGCTTGGTTTTCTCGTGGCGCATGGCGTCGGAGATGTCGATGACGAAGACCAGGTTCACCGGGGGCCGGGAGGCGGGTGGCAGTTCTCGCGACTGTAAACAGACACGTGCCAACCGGCGCTCTGGCCTCCACGGGCAGGCCCCCAATTCAACCTGCAATACGAGCGGCCCATTGCCCGGCGGAAGTGCCGCCTGGCTCACGGGGAAATAATTCAGCATTTCCTCGATTCGCACCGCATCGCGCGGGGGAAGCGCGCCGTGCGTGAGAAACCGCCGGATATTGGAATACGAAGCCGTGTCCACCCCGGCGGAAAACCCTGAAACCGGGTCGTGCGCCGTGTCCATGAACGGGTTTTCCAGAAGGTGCGCATATTGCTCGCCGCTCGGCAGCTTTCCATTGGCGGACGTGCCGACGTGGGTCTGCACCTTATTCGGCGCCATGGCGTTGGTGGGAACGTCCGCGAAGCGATCCTGGGGAGCGGGCTTGGGCGCGGGCGGCACTTTATGATTGTTATTAGCCGGCGCGGGTGGAACCGCAATATCATTGGATCCGCGAGCCACCGCAGGCGGGGCAGTTGGAGTTGGCAGGACTGTTTCCGGAGCATGCGCGCCGATGAGTTCGGGCGGCTTGGCGCTCATCTCGTGGCCCGAGCCACGGCCGGCCAGTTCATTATCCGGCGGGGGGACATATTGAGGCTCGCCCCCCGCATCAATCCCATCGCCGTCGGCGAAACGATCCGAGGGAATCAACGCTGGCGTCGGCATCACCGGCATTACAGGATTTTGCGAAGCCTGCGGCGGATGGGTGGCAGGCGTTTCTTTCGCGACATCCGTGTGACGATTGACAAACGGAATCACCACCGAAACCACGCCGCACACGATCATGACCGAGGCGGCCAGGCTCATGGCGAAGACCGCGCGATTCCACCGCGCCACCCGCGAAAGCCGGGGACGGGCCGATGAGATGCGCATGGCGCTGTGCAGTTTCTGTTCGATGGCGGCATGCTGAAGATCGGTGAGGCCGCCGAAGCTTTCCCGCGAAAGCTCATCGGCCAGAAGGTGTGCCGTCGAACGGATGTCGGCCACATATTGCCGGGCCGTGGCGTTTCCCACGAGATGCGCCGCCACCGCCGCCCGCTCGGCCCCGGAAAGCTCGCCCAGCGCGTAGGCAGTCAGCGAAGTTTCATCGATCAAGGGTGCCATAATGCACTACACGATATTAGCTCACGATATTAGCTCACGATAACAGGCGGTTCGCCCGTGTCCTCTTTCAAACACACGGGCAAACCACCTTTCCCGCTGACACTCTACTCTCTCACTCACACTTCACCCGGCTCTTCATCCTTTGACACAGGCAAAATTCCCGTGCCGCCGGTGGAGAGCCGTTCCCGCAACGACTTTAACCCGGTATGAATCAAGAATCCGACGTTGGTCACCGTCAGATTGGTTACTGTGCTGATTTCCTTGTACGACAACCCGTGCTGAAACTTCAGCCGAATCACTTCCTGCTGATTCTTCGGCAGCATCTTCATCACCCGCGTGACGGCCGCGAAGGAATCGTCGCGCTCCACACTCTCGCCCGGCTCCGGCTCGGCACTGCCCAGGAAATCGGATTGTTCCTGGCTGAGAAGATTCATCCGCTTCTCCTTGCGCCGAATGTCTATCGCCAGATTTCGGCACACGCGAAAAAGCCACTCCGCCACATGCGGCTCGAGCTTTGCCCGCTCCTGCGAGCAAAGGCGCACGAAGGCTTCCTGCACGATGTCGCGTGCCCGCTCGGAATCACCGGCGAGGTGGGCGGCATACGCCACCAGTTGCCGCTCGTACTGCCTCACGGCCGTGCGAATCCACTCTCCCGAATCGAGGGATTGCTCACCCGGGGCGCTTGTTTGACCCATCCGGTCTCCGGCGGAATATAAACGCTCTGAGTGCATAGACGGGCCGGGGGCAGGTTTCTTAGGAGAAAGCGGCATGAATTTCCGCGACTTGGATCACAAATACTGGTAATTCAATGCATTGCGATAAAAGTCGCGGGCGTTGAAAATTCTGTTTTGCAAGCGATTTTTCCTGTCGCGGTTGCTTGCTTTCAACTGATCGCTGGAAGCGATTAAACCGCCATTGCGCGGGAATGTATCGTAACGAAATCGCTCGGACTTTGTTCGCAACATCGCATGTGAACCTCGCGCGCCCGCGACATTTCCGCATTTGCATTGATTCCCGTATAACGGCCCGCCTATGTCTGAAAGCGTTCCAACTGATGTCGACTCCGCGCAACCGCAACTTCCCGATGCCGAGCCGCCCAAAGGAGCATTGGCGACGATCTTTCTCGTGGTGCTGATCGATCTGATGGGGTTTGGGATCATCATCCCGTTGCTGCCGTTTTACGTCACCGACATGCAGCACAACTCCATCCTGGTGGCCGTGCTGTTCTCAATTTTCTCGGTTTTTCAATTTATCGGCTCACCGATCCTAGGCGCGCTCAGCGACCGCATCGGGCGAAGGCCCGTGCTGGCGTTCTCGCAGTTCGGCAGCGCGCTGGGATATTTGCTGCTTGGATTGGCAACCGTTGCGAGCTTTCATTTTTCGCCCGTCGTCATGATGGGCATCGTCTACGCCTCGCGCATTATCGACGGATTCACCGGCGGAAACATCTCCACCGCCCAGGCCTATATCAGCGATGTCACCACCCCCAAAAACCGCGCCCGCGGAATGGGGTTGATCGGCGCGGCGTTCGGCATCGGCTTCACCTTCGGCCCGTTCCTCGGAGGAATGCTGGGCCACTTCAATCAAAGCTGGCCGGGATATGCCGCCGCGCTCATGAGCCTGACCGCGGGGATTTTGACGCTCCGCAAGCTTCCGGAAAGCCGCACGCACAAGCCGACCGAGGCCGAGGCCTGGCTGCATCCCGCCAAGTTCCGTCCGATTCTCCGCAATCGCGTGCTGATGGAACTGATGGTGATTTCATTCTGTCTGATGGCCGCGTTTGTCATGATGGAAAGCACCATCGGCCTGTTTCTCAACCGCGTTTTCGGATGGGAAAGGCTGGGGACGGGGCTTTACTTCGGATATGCGGGAATCATTATTGCGGTGGTGCAGGGCGGTTTGATTCGACGATTGACGCGCATCTGGGGCGATTGGCCCCTGGCCATTACCGGGCCGTTGCTGGTCGCTGTTGGGATGTGCGTGTACATGCTGATCGGATACACGCATGGGTTTGCGATTTGCGTGGTTCTGCTGATGATCGCCGGGGCGGTTAATGCAACGGGGCGAAGTCTTCAGGGTCCCACGATTTCCTCGCTCATCTCCAAGGTGAGCGATCAGAATCAGCAGGGGGTTGTGTTCGGGTTTTACAGCGGGTTGAGCAGCCTGGCGCGGATTGTGGGGCCGATTATTGCGGGCCTGGCCTATCCATATCTGCGAAATACGGGACAGTTTCTGACCGCGAGTATTATTGCGTTAGCGATGGGATTTTGGTTGATGGGATTGCGCCGATCGACCCCGGGGGATGAAACGCAAGCGCCGGTGGTGGAGCATGAGATGCAGGGGATGTGAAAGTGGGTTGGAAAAATGTGCGGAGTTATTCTTCGACTGCTGATTCTTCGACTGCTGATGCAGTCGCACCGCCCAAAATTCCGATAATTTTGCGCGGTTCGACCGCTTTAGCGGTCGGTGTCTCGCTGATACAATCTGGAAATGCCCCGATTCCGCACCAGTTCCCACGAGCGCAGCGAATTTAATAACGGGAAGCACCGCTTCGAGCACTGGTATCGCGACAACACCGTTTACTTCATTACCGCGAAATGTCGCGATGGTTATCCCGCATTTCAATCACACGAAGCGAAGTTGATCTTCTTCGATCGCTTCGATCACTACGCGAACGAATTCGGTTATGTCCCATGGGTGACAACCCTGCTGGATAACCATTACCACTCGCTCGGTTTTCTCCGGATCGGTGAAAATCTTGGGAAGATGATGCAGCGCCTGCATGGATCGGTATCGAAGCTCGTGAACGACCTTCTTCCCGAACGACGGCTTCCCTTCTTTCGCAACGGAAACCTGAACGACTATTTCGACGGTTGCATTCCCGATCCATTGCAATGCCGCCGGGCTTACAAATACACCCTCACGCAATGCTCGCGACATAAGATATGCGGAAATTACCCCGACTATCCGTTTACCCACGTCAGGATCGACCTCGAACGCGGCATCGCGCGGGCGCTTGAGCTCAAGGCATTTTTATATGATGTTCACTATCCAAGGTACGGACCGAAACGATAGGATCGTTCAAGTGCTAAATGACATTGCGCGATTAGGCGCTTCGAAATCTTCGTAGTAGGGTCCGCACCGCGGACCGTGTTTTTCCATCTAAAACGTAAGGGTCCGCGGTGCGGACGTGCGGACCCTGCACGAATCACGCAAGGTCATTTGGCATTTTTCAAATCGATGACGGTCGAGCAGGACGCGCTCCCCAAGGTGAAGAGTGCTATAAATCATAGGAATGTCGCCCTCCACCCCAAATTTCTATCTCGACGCAATCGCCCCCACGCCTCTCGTTCCCGTGCGCCTCGATCCAGGCGCCCCGCAAATCTGGTGCAAACTTGAATTTCTCAATCCCAGCGGCTCGACCAAGGACCGCATCGCCCGCTACATCCTCAGCAAAGCCCTGCGCGATGGAAACCTGCGCCCGGGCCAGTGGGTGGTCGAAGCTTCCAGCGGGTCGACCAGCATCGCGATGGCCCTGGCATGCGCGCAGCTTGGCGCGAAATTTTTGGCCGTCATGCCCGAAGGCGTGAGCAACGAGCGCGTCCTTTTGATTCGAGCGTATGGGGGTGAGATCAAGTTCAGCCCGCGCGAAGCGGGAGTGGTTGGCGCGATCGCTGAATCGGAGCAGATCGCGCGCGATCGCGGGGCGTATCTTCCAAGGCAGTTCGAGAATTCAGAGAACGCCGACGCGCATCGGATTTATACCGCGGGGGAGATCCTGGCGCAGATGCCTGCCGGGTCGATCGACGCGGTGGTGAGTGGCGTGGGAACGGGGGGAACGCTGGTGGGATTGTACGAAGGCCTGGTCGTGGCGCATCCGGCGTTGAAGCCAATCGTTGCCCGGCCCATTTCCGGGTCGATCAAGCGGGATCTGGAATGTTGCAGCTTGAATTTCAGTTGCCGGATTCCGGGAGTGGCCGACTGCATCTCGGGGATTTTCCGGCGGGCGAAATTGCCGGGGATGGTGGAAATCAATGTAAGTGATGAGGATGCAATACAAACCACCCGCGCACTCATCCGGCTGGGGTTTCCGGTGGGGCCGAGCTCCGGCTTGAACTTCAGTGCCGCGATCGCGGCCCATACGCTGATCGGGAAACCCAATGCGCGGATTCTCACGGTTTTTCCGGATCGGATGGAACGGTATTTTTCGACGGAGTTGTTCTTATCCAGCAGCAGGTAACCATCGCAACATTAGTAAGGAATGACATGCTCGACGATAAGGAGACGGCATGGCTTGCAAAGTTCGTCCGGTACGAGGAACCGCCGTTCAACAACAAGCATGTAAAAGAGCTCCGCAAGTTCCTGAACATAGATAATCTTTCTGAAGTTCTTGGAAAACTCCCTTCCGATCTTGCGAGCATGGTTGAGCAGAGCATCGCGTGCCATCCGCTTTTGAAAGCGGTCGGATATTGGCGCTCGCGCGCCGAACTTGAACTTCCCGATCCGTCCAGTCTTGTATCGCAACGAGTCATCCCAGGCAGGGAAAATATAGAATCCTACCTAAGATCGGGTGCCGTTTACGCTCAATGGCGCGGCATTTCCTGGTGCCGATTTCGGTGCGGTCTAACCGGGTTGGGGATGGGGAGCCGTTGTTTGACAGATGGGGAATGGGTTTGGCCAGAAGGGCTTGCGCACTACATCGGGAAGCATTCCGTGACACTCCCGGACGCAATGATCGAATCAATGCGCCGACGCGGTTGGAAGGTTCCAGTGGTACCGCGGCACGTCAAATATGACGTATTGGGAAAACCCAACCAACGCTTCTGGATATCCTGGGCAAAGGGTACATGAACTTGCGCGATTCGGCGCTTCGAATCTTCGTAGGGTCCGCACCGCGGACCGTGTCTTCCGTCTCAAAATGTCACTCCTCCTTTCACCGCGGGGCGCCAAAAATCTCTCAATTTGAGTGAACAGGGAATGCGATAGGTCGATCGTCGATATTTCGTGCTACTCGCTCTTCCCCAGCAGATTCTTCAGCAAAAACTCCGCCCGCTTGCGCGAGCCATACGGCGTTTCCGCCGCGCCGTGATGTGCTCCCGTGACCACCACCAGCTCAAAATCCTTGTTCGCCTTTTCCAGCGCGTTCACCACCTGCATCGTCGAGGAGGGGTCGACGTTGTCGTCCATTTCTCCGACCACCAGCATGAGCTTTCCTTCCAGCAGGTGCGCGTTCACCACGTTGGAACTTTCCTCGTATGATTTATCCACCGGCCATCCCATCCATTGCTCGTTCCACCAGATTTTGTCCATCCGGTTGTCGTGGCAGCCGCAGTCGGCGACGGCGACTTTGTAGAAGTCATTGTGCCAGAGCAAGGCGGCCATGGCGTTTTGCCCGCCGGCCGAACCGCCGAAAATCCCGACGCGGGTGAGATCCATCTGCGGCACTTTTTGAGCCGCGGCTTTTATCCAGGGAATTCGGTCGGGAAAGCCGGCATCGCGCAGGTTCTTCCAGCAGACATCGTGGAATTTCTTCGACCGGCCCGACGTGCCCATCCCATCGCATTGCACGACGATGAACCCCAAATCCGCCATCCGCTGGGCGAGCCCTGAACCAGCGCGAAACGACTTGGGCGTATAAAAATCCTGCGGCCCGGCGTAAATCTCCTCCACCACCGGATATTTCTTTTTCTCCTGAAAATCCCGCGGCAACAGCACAATTCCATAAATATCCGTCACTCCATCGCGCCCTTTTGCACGCAACGGAATTGGCCAATGGCCGCCGCGCGCGGCCAGCACTCCACTCGCATCGGCCTCCTCCAGCCGACACACCAGCGCGCCGGTATCGCTCCTGCGCAGTTCGTTGATTGGCGCCTGGTCCACCCGCGACCATGTGTCGATGAAATACTTCGCGCCCGGCGTCCAATCGACCGTGTGGTTTCCATTCCCCTCGGTCAAAATCTCAAGACCGCTCCCGTCGAAATTCACCCGGCAAAAGTTCGTGTAATATGGGTCATCGCCGGGCCGAATTCCGCCGGCCATGAACCAGATTTGCCGGGCGGCTTCATCCACGTACACCACCTCGCGCACAACCCAGTCGCCGCGCGTGATCTGGTTTTTCACCCGGCCATTTTTGGCATCGTAGAGCCAGAGATGATTCCAGCCATCGCGCTCCGACATCCAGATCAGCTCATCATCGCCGATCCAGCGCGAGAAGAATTTCCCGGAATAATCGATGAACGTTTCGCTTTTTTCGTCGACGATAGGTTTGGCTTCTCCAGTTTTCGCATCGATCGTGATGATGCGCAGGGCCTGATGCCCGCGCTGGTTGTAGAGGAACGTCACGCGCGATGAATCGGTCGACCAGCGAATATCGCCGATGCTCCAGGGAGTTGCGAAAAGATCATCTTTGAGGGCGACCATGGCGCGATGGGCGACGTGAAAAAGAGCCGGGCGCGGATGGTCGATCCGATCGCCGGGCTTTAGATAATCGAGCGTGCGCAGCTTCGGTTGAACCTGGTCTTTGGGCGAGGATTCCACGGTGTAGATTTTGTGTTCTTCTCCCGCCTCGACGCGCAGGGCGAGAAAATTCGAGGAGTCGGGCGACCACCAGACGCGATCCTCGCCATAACCATCGCCCGACTTTCCATCCCGGCTCATCTGAAATTCCCCGCCGTCTTTTCCGCGCAGAAAAAGATTTTCGTCCTTCACGAAAACCGTCCATTTCCCATCGGGTGAAACGGGTCCGGCATGGGATGAGCGATGATCATTCTGATGCAGACGCCGATCGTTCCTTCGCGAGCGCGGAGAATTTCGCGGGCCATCGGCCAGAGGCTTCCCGTCGATTATCGCGGTTCCCGCGTCGGCCACGGCCTCGAACACGCCAAGATTTTTCCCGTTTGCATCCGTCACTTGCCAGACATGGCCGACGTAGGTCGATTGTTCCCAATGCCCGCCGGGCTTGATCTTCGCGTATTCAACGCGCTGGCCCTGCGGATCAATCCACCAGCATTGCACCACCCCGGCGGTGTGATTTTCAAAGATGATCGACGTGTCAACATCGGAAGCACGGCTCGGATAGACCGTTCGCCGCGCGGGCAAGCCGCCGTCGGCGGATGCGCCGCCGGCTTTTGCTTCCAGCGCATAGGTTTGCAGATCAACACGCCAGGATTTGCCCGGGCCGATCAGCAACACTGCGCCTTTGTCATTTTCAAAATTGAGGGCATTGATGGGGAGATGATCGCCGGTGATTTCCCGACCGAGTTTTTTTGAAAGAAGGGCCGCCACCCGCGCTTGGTCGAAAGCGGGCGCGCGCTTTCCCGTCTCGGCGTTGACCAGCACAAACTCCGATGCGCCGCCAGCCAGCGCATTGCGGTACCAAAATTGCCCATGATCGGCGAACCAATGCGGCTCGATATGGTCGCGATAAACGCGCGGCTCGGCCCCGGCGCGCGGCAGAGCGAATTGCAGAAAGAGGAGCAATACGCAGGCGGTCCACAGACGCAAACGGCGCGGTTGTGCGAATGGCATGTCCCGCTTTTACATCGGCCGCCGCAGGATCGCCAGATAGCCGTTCACGTCCAGGTCGTGCTCCTTGCGAATCACCAGTGATTCAAAATAGAGTTGCTCGAAGCCATGAATGGCGGCCAGGCGCTGCAAATAGGGCTTGGAATGGCGGAATCGCCGGCTGCGGGGAACCAGCTCGTATCGATCGCCCTCGCACGATTCGACCGAATACGCCAGGATTCCGCCGGGACGAAGCGCCGTGAAGGATGCGTCGAAAAAGGGGACGGATTCGCCGAGGTAAATGAGCACGTCCGCGCTCACCAGCAGATCGAAGCCGGCCGGCGATTTGCGCAGGCAGTCGATCAGATCGCCGACTTCCAGATGATCGTAGACGGCCCGCTCCCGCGCCTTTTCGATCATCGCCGGGGAGAGATCCACCCCGGCCAGCGAGCGCGCCATCGGCCGAAGCAAGGGGCCGCACAATCCAGTGCCGCAACCGGCGTCAAGAATATCCCACGGCGTCTGGTTCCAGAACGGCCGCAATGCTTCGACCAGTTTTTCCGGCACCGTGTATTCCAGGATTCCAACGAGGTGCGAATCAAACTTGGTTGCATACCGGTCGAACAAGCCGACCACAGCCTCGCTGGGCGTCTGCATCGGCGGGAAAAAATTCATCAGCGCCGCCATCGCGAAATGAACCTGCGCCTGCTGGGATGTCGGCTTTAAATGCCGCTCCAACTCGGCAACTGTCGTGGGAGCCGGCGCTTTGGGCGTTTCCTTGCCCGGCCCCGCTGAGATGTGCCGCGCCTGCTCTAAAACGGCTTTGGCCTCGGTGGATTTTCCTTCACGGCGCAGGACATTCGCCAGACCTTCGTAGGCCGATCGATAATTCCGGTCGGCGGCGATGGCCCGCCGAAAAAGTCCCGCCGCCGATTGCCAGTTGTCTCCTTCGCCGTCCAGCATCGCCAGCGCGCACCACGCCTGCGCCATCGCCGGCTCAAGTTCCAACGCCTTGATCAGCGCCTTGCGCGTTTCCTTCGGCTGCTTCGCCCCCCGGCTTGCCAGCGCCATGTGATAATGCAACGACGCGTTATCCGGATCCTTGCCCAGCGCCGCGCGAAACGCATCAATTGCTTCGCCAAATCGCCGGGCGGCCAGCAGGGCGATTCCCAGATGCCCGGCGATGTCCGGCGCATCGGGCGCGACGGCCTGCGCGCGGCGCAGGAGATCAACCGCCGCATTCGCATCGCTCGGCTTTCCCCGCGACAGCCGTGCCTGCGCCAGCGCGGTCAGCGACTCGCGCCCCTGCGGGTCGGCGGCAACCGCGCGCTGTAGCGCCTCAATTGCCTGCTCGCGTTTACCGGCGGCCAGATACGCCTGCGCCAGGTTGTGCAGATACGCCGCGTCCAGCGGGCATTTCGCGGCGGCTGATTCCAGCAGGGCAATGGCCGCGGGGATGTCCCCCGCTTGCAGCAGCAACACGCCAAGCCAATGGCTCGCATGCGGGTTGCCATTTTCGTTGCCCAGCACGGCGCGGTATCCCGCCTCGGCCTGCGTCAGGCGGCCGGCGCGGTGATGCTCGAGCGCGATCTGGAATAAATCCTGTGGCACGGTGGATGAGAATATCGGCGAATGGGGCGTTTGTCTTCCGGCCGCGGGGATTCGCGTAGGATATGGCGGGATGCCGCATCTTCTCCCCTGACACACAGATGGTGCATGATGTTGTCCGTTTCGTACGGAGCGCGGAATGAGCCGCGCACGAAGGGTACTCCCGCAGTAAGCGGTTTCGCCGGCCCCGCTTACTCCGGGATTACCCTCCGTGCGCGGCTCAGTTCTGCCTCAAATACGAGGAAGAGGGAAGCCGCCTTCGTCATCCTTACCCATCACACCACTCCCGGCATTCGCCTTACCCGATGATTTGTTTAACATGCCCGCCCGTATGACGGTGGGCGAGGACAAATTCTCGGCGGGCAAAAAGGGCGGCGCGACCCGCCGCCCGCTCATCCTCGTTACCGGCTCTCCGCGCTCGGGAACGACGTGGGTGGGGGATGTGTTGCGGCAAAGCCCGGGAATGATGCTCCTGACCGAGCCGTTCAATCCGGATTTGTCGCAGCGGCCGTGGCGCGTCTGCAATATCCGCTTCGGTGAATGGTTCGTATATGTAACCGATGAAAACGCCGGAGAATTTGAAGCGCCGATCCGGCGCATGCTGGAGCTGAGGCACGATACGCTCGATCGTCTGCGCGCCTGCCGGTGTATGAAGGATGTGATTGACGTGTCGGCCCGCGCGGCGCGATTCGGGGCCTCGCGATTCACCACGCGCGCATCGGTCATGAAAGACCCGCTGGCCCTGGTGTCGTCGGAATGGCTCCAGCGGCGATTCGGGGCGCGGGTGATTGTCATGATCCGCCATCCCGCGGCCATCGTAAGCAGTTACAAAAGGCTGAACCTGTGCGTGGATATTCGCGGCCTGCTGCGGCAGCCTTTGCTGCTGCGCGATCTGCTTGGGCCGATGGAGGAGGAGCTGCGCGAGTTTGTCATGCCGGCCCAGGAGCCGGATATTGTCGACCAGGCCGCCATGCTCTGGAAGGCGCTGCATTACGTGATCCATGAATTTCAGCAACGGCATCCCGACTGGCTTTTTATCCGGCACGAGGACCTTTCGCGCGATGTTGCCAGCGGGTTCGGCCGCATTTGTGATTATGCGGGGGTGAAATTTACCCAGGCCGTGAAAAAATTCGCGGTGGAATCGAACGATGAGCGGCTTCCGCCGGAGTTGGCGGTGCAGGATGCCTTCACGACGCGGCGCAATGCGGCTTTGAACTTGAAGAACTGGAAGAATCGCCTGACGCCGGATGAAATCGCCCGCGTGCGGGCGCGGGTGCAGGATGTTTCGCGGCATTTTTATTCAGATGAGGAATGGGAATGAACGCGGATCGCCGGGCGCATGCAGCAACGCAAAGGCTGGGCGATTCCACGCCCGGCGATGCCGCGCCAAGCTCATTGGAACCGCTGGCAATCGATCGCGCCGAAGCTGCA
>DASRRM010000296.1:0-18459 GCA_035695715.1 Tepidisphaeraceae bacterium | reverse complement strand
GGCGTCGATGGGAATCGTATGCCTGGAATTGGGAAACCTCCATGCCCCAACGGAGTTGGCTGGCGAAGAAATTCTAATTGCCCCCGATGGTCCCGTCGAATCGGCGCTGGTCAAGCTCGGGATCGAATACCGGCGTGAAGTCCGAAAGTTTCAACCCCGGCCATGCGCTGGAATGCCACAGTTGCGCTTTTCTCCGGCATTTGAGGTTCGTTCTTGAGATCCCATGGGCACGACTGACGAATTGAACGCGTTTTCTCCGGCAACGCAGATCCTTCGCGCCCTGTCGAAGCGAAAAATATCGGCCGCGGAATTGCTGGAAGGATATCTGCGGCGCGTTGCGCGCTACGACGGCGATCTCAACTCGATCGTGATTCGCGATTTCGATCGCGCCACGCGCGACGCCCGCGCGGCCGACGAACGCCGCTCGGCAGGCGATGCGTCCCCTTTGCTCGGATTGCCGATCACCGTGAAGGAGTCGGTCGACGTTGAGGGGCTTGCCAGCACGGCCGGAGTTACCGAACGAATCGGGCATCAGGCACCAGGCGACGCGCTGACGGTAACGCGGCTGCGGCAAGCGGGCGCGATCGTGATGGGAAAAACCAACGTTTGCACCTGGCTGGCGGATTTCAATGCCGACAATCCCATTTACGGCCGCACCAACAATCCGTGGAATTTGGATCTCACGCCCGGCGGCAGTTCCGGCGGGTCGGCCACTCTGGCGGCGGGCTTGACGGCGCTGGACTTGGGAAGCGATCTGGGCGGATCCCTCCGCATTCCCGCGGCATTCTGCGGGCTCTGGGGCCACAAACCCAGCGCCGGCATCGTTCCCAACACCGGTCATTTTCCCGGATCGGATCGGCCCAATCCAGCATTCCCGATGGCTGCTCAAGGACTGCACGCGCGATCGGTTTCGGATCTTGAGGTTGGATTAAACGTCATCACGGGACCGGACGCGGATCTTGAAACGGCTTGGCAGTTGCGCCTGCCCGCCGCGCGGCACTTGAGATTGAAAGACTTTCGCGTGGCCGTGCTTCCAGCAATGCAATGGTTGCCTGTCGACGGGGAAATTGTTTCCGCACTGAATACATTGTGCGATGGGCTGCGAAAAGCGGGCGCGATGGTGAGGGAGATCGGTCCTGCGGGGGTGGGAGATCTTCGCGATCACTATCGAATCTTTCGCGCCATGATGGGCTTCACCGTGTCGGCACATTGGCCCAACGCCGTTCGCGAGCGGATGGTGGCGGCAAAACTGGCCCGGCAGGAAGAATTTCATGCAGCCGACGCTCACGGGTTTGCCGCGACCGCCCCTCAACTGGCGGGATGGCTCGGGAAATGCTCGCTGTATCGCTCGGCATGGCGGGAGTTTTTTCGCGAGTGGGACATCCTTTTGACTCCGATGTCATTGGTTCCCGCATTCGAGCATACCCGCGTCCCGACTGCGGATCGCCGGTTGCAAATCGACGGCAAGAGCGTGGAATTTGACTACATGAGCTTTTACCCGTCGGTGGCGACGCTGGCGGGCCTGCCCGCCGTCGCATTTCTGACCGGAAAAAACAAGGCGGGACTTCCCCTCGGATTGCAAGCCATCGGCCCACTTCTCGAAGATTTCACCGTGCTGAAATTCGCGGGGCTGATCGAGAATGAATTCGGCTCATTCAAGCCTCCAGACGGATATGACGGCGACTTGGCGTGAGCCGCCAAGGCCGCGGCGTAATTGCACCTGATTCTTTGAAAAGCAGATCATCCCTATGACGACAGTCAATCGCAATTCAGACGGAGCGTTGTCGATTCAGACGCTCGCCGCCCGTTTTCGAGACGGAACGAGTTCGCCCACGGCCATCATCGAAGAGTGCGTGGCCCGCATCGAAGCCCATGCCGACCCGGCTACATGGATTACGCTTGTGCCTCGCGAATCGCTGCTGGCCCAAGCCACTGCCGCCGAAGTGCGGATCAAGTCGGGTGATGCCAATCCGTTGCTCGGCGTTCCATTTGCCATCAAAGACAACATCGATCTTGCCAATTGCAAGACGACCGCCGCCTGCCCCGATTTTGCTTATCTGCCGGCGCGATCCGCGGCGGTCATTGTCCGGCTGATCGAGCAAGGCGCCATCCCCGTCGGAAAGACCAATCTCGATCAATTCGCCACCGGACTGGTTGGCGTTCGCTCTCCCTATGACACGCCACGAAACACGTTCGATTCGAGATTCATTCCCGGCGGATCGAGCTCGGGATCAGCGACGGCGGTCAGCGCTGGATTGGTGAGCTTCGCTTTAGGAACAGACACCGCAGGCTCCGGACGCGTTCCAGCAGCGTTCAATAATATCGTGGGATTCAAGCCCACGCGCGGGCTTCTGAGCACGTGCGGCGTGGTTCCAGCATGCCGTTCGCTCGATTGCGTTTCGATCTTTGCCTTAACCTGCGTCGATGCCGCCGAAGTGATGCGGGCAACGGCAAATTACGATGTGCAGGATTCGTTCAGCCGCGCGCCGGATGAGATTCCGGCCAGACCCTCCACTTTCCCGCCATCGTTTCGATTTGGTGTGCCCAGTGACGATCAACTTCAGTTTTTTGGCAATGCCGACGCCCAGCGCATATTCCGCGATGCCATCCGGCGGCTGGAATCGCTGGGAGGCCGCGCTTCCACAATTAACTTCGCGCCCTTCCTGGCAGCCGGCAAGTTGCTTTATGAAGGTCCCTGGGTTGCCGAACGAATGGTGGCGCTGGGGAAATTTATTGCGGGCCATCCCGAATCACTTCTTCCCGTCACCCGGCAAATCCTGCAGTCCAGCGATCGATTTGACGCCCAGGCGACGTTTAACGGCTTCCATAAGCTTCGCGATCTCCATCGTGCGACGCTGGCCGAATGGGCGTCAATGGATGTGCTGTTGATCCCGACCACTGGCACCATCTACTCGATTTCCGATATCGCAGAAGACCCAATCAGGCGGAATGCCAATCTTGGGTATTATACGACCTTCACTAATTTGCTCGATTTGTGTGCGGTTGCCATCCCGGCGGACATCATGGGGAATGGCTTGCCGATGGGCGTCACATTGATGGCACCGCCGGGAAATGACGCAGCCCTTCTGGATCTGGGCGATCAACTCCATCGCAGCGCCAACTGTGGTACAGGCGCGATGAAATATGCGGTGCCCGCCATTTCCCCCCAACGCCCAACCCGTTTTGATGGAGATTACCTCTGCCTGGCCGTGGTCGGCGCGCACCTTTCGGGACAACCACTCAACTGGCAACTGACGAATCTGAATGGCCGGCTGATCGGCGTTGGTCGAACGACGCCGGATTATCGGCTTTACGCCTTGGCCAACACGACGCCTCCCAAGCCGGGACTGGTGCGGGTTGCCGATGGAGCGGGCGCGGAAATCGAAGTGGAAGTCTGGGAATTGACGATTGAAGCGTTTGGGCGATTCGTGGGCGCGATTCCACCGCCGATGGGAATTTGCACCCTTCGACTCCAAAACGGAGGGGAAGTAAAAGGGTTCACCTGCGAAGGCTTCGCCCTTTCCGGGGCCGCCGACATTACGCAGTTTGGCGGATGGCGCAACTATCTGGCATCGCTCTAAATAACTGGCATTTCCCGCCAGTCCCATCTTTCCATTTCAGATGGCTCACACTTTGCATAAGACCGTCGTGAGCGCTGCAAACGCTTCAAACGTCTATTAACAGGACTCAAGGTTGCATAATTTTCGGGCGATGGGTCGCGCAATGAGCGGAGTTGCCATAAGACCGGGCCGTTATCCCCTGACTCACGATCTCGTGGCAATGGGAATTTTTTTGGGAGGCCTGACCCTCTCAATCATATTGTTTCGCTATGCGCGAAGCTGGGAGGAGAAAAACATCCTGGCCGAGCTGGATTTGCGCGCTCATCAGCGCGTGGAGTTGGTTCACGGCAAGGTGCTCCGTTCGATTGAAGTTCTGCATGGGGCGGCCGCATTTTTCGAGACCCGGCATACCGTTACACGCGCTGAATTTACCGCCTTTGTCCGCGGTGCCATTGAACGCCAGCCGGAACTTTATGCCCTCTCCTGGGCGCCAACCGTCCCGCGCGCCAGACGGGCCGAATACGAAGCCAAGGCGCGCAAAGACGGCTACCCCAACTTTCACATCACCGCTGATGACCATGGAATTCTCGTTCCAGCCAGCGCCGATTCCGCCGAATATTTTCCCGTTTATTACATCGAGCCGGACGACCGAAACCGAATGGCGGTCGGATTCGACCTGGGTTCTGATTCGGTTCGCCGCGAAGCGCTCCTGGAAGCGGCGCGCACGCGAAGCCCCATCGCCACCCGGCCGATTCATCTCGTCCAGGACGGCAACCATAAGCTGGGAATTATCGTCGTTGTCGCGGTGAACAATACGGCGATATCCGCCAACGAAACCTCGGAGCCGGCTGGATTTTGCTCGGCCGTATTTGGGCTGAAGGAATTGCTGGCAACTTCGGTAACGGGTCTGGATGGTGAGGGTGTGAGCTTTCTACTGGCCGAGGATGCGCCGGGCGGTTCATCGTTGATCTATTCACCCGGCACGGGGCGTTTCGCCAGCGGGCCGGCGTTAAATGACAACGGCGCGCCGACGATCGAGTCCAATCTGGTCTCTTCGGCGCCAGTGGACGTTGCCGGCCAGCAATGGCGTCTGACGGTATGGCCGACCGAGCGGTTTGTCGCGGCGCATTCCAACGGGCATCCCACCACGATGCTGCTGGCGGGGATTGTGATCAGCGGATTGCTGTCCCTGTATGTCCGCCGCGCCCTTCGCCAGCAGTTTGCCGTCGAGCAGCGCGTGCGCGTGCGAACGTCGCAGCTTTCCCGGGAAGTCGCCGAGCGAAAGCGCGCCGAAGAAACCGCCCGCCTGGCCGAGGCCAATTATCGGGAGATATTCGAAAACTCCGTGGAAGGAATTTTTCAGACCACGCCCGACGGCCACTATCTGCGTGCCAATCGCGCGCTGGCGAGGGTCTACGGCTATGAAACTCCCGAGGAATTGATCGCCCATCTGGCCGATATCGCCGTGCAGCTTTACGTGCAGCCAGGACGACGGGCGGAATTCATCGAGCAGATCCAACGTCACGGATTCGTCTCTGATTTTGAATCGCAGGTGCGCCGCCGGGACGGCTCGATCACCTGGATTTCCGAGAACGCCCGGGCCGTGCGCGGGGCCGGGGGCGAGGTGCTCTTCTACGAAGGCATGGTCGTCGACATCACGGCCCGCAAGCAGGCGGAGGAATCGTTGCGCCGTGCCCGCGAGGAGCTGGAGGAGCGCGTGCGCGAGCGGACGGCGGAATTGGCGCGATCCAACGAGGCGCTGCAGTGCGAGATTGGCGTACGCCAGCAGGCGCAGGACGCGGCCGCCGGCGCCAACCGCGCCAAGAGCGAGTTCCTGGCCAACATCAGCCATGAAATTCGCACCCCGATGAACGCCATTCTCGGGTATGCCCAACTTCTTCAGCGCGACACCGTGGTGAAAGCGTCGCACCACGATGCAATTGACACGATCATGAACAGCGGGCGGCATCTCATCGAATTGATCGATGACGTGCTGGATATTTCCAAAATCGAGGCCGGACGCGCGGAAATGCACGTCAACGATGTCGACCTGCGGACCATGTCCGTCGGGATTGCCGGCATGTTCCGCCATAAGTGCGAGCAAAAGGGAATTGCGCTCAAGGTCGAGTTCGTCGCAACGGCACCTGCCCGCGTTCGCGCCGATGAAAGGAAACTCCGCCAGGTGCTGATCAACCTCGTGGGAAATGCCGTGAAGTTTACGCGGCACGGTTCGGTGCGGCTCCTAATCAAGGTCACCGATGACCCAGCCGTTCCGCACGCCCGGCTGCCGGCGCGAAGCTGTCATTTTGAAGTCGTCGACACCGGCGATGGGATTCCCCCCGAAGCCCAGCATCGCGTGTTCGAGCCGTTCCAGCAAGGTTCGGCCGGTCAGAGATGGGGTGGGACGGGCCTTGGCCTTGCCATTGCCCGGCGAATGGTTGGGCTGATGGGCGGAATGCTGCAACTGAAATCGGCGTCAGGCGCCGGATCGCGGTTTTTCTTCACCCTGATCTTGAATTCGGCGCCGAGCGACGCCGAGACTCCGCGTCGCCGCGAGGTGCTGGGACTTGCCGCGGGATATACGGTTCGCGCCCTGGTCGTCGATGATGTGCCGGAAAATCGCGATGTGCTTGGACGGATGTTGGTTTGCATTGGCTGCCAGGTCAGCACCGCCGCCACGGGGGAAGAAGCCCAGCAAATCGCGATCGAACACGTTCCCGACATCGTTTTCCTCGACGCGCTGATGCCCGGAATGGACGGTTTGGAAACCGCTCGGCACCTGAGAAAGCAGTTGGGATCTTCGGTCCGCCTGGTGGCGACTTCCGCGTCTGCGTTCACCCACGAGCAAGACGGATATCGCGCCGCTGGCTTCGAGGACATCGTCTGCAAACCGATCCCTTGCGAGCGAATTTACGATTGCCTCAGCGCGCTGCTCAATGTGAAGTTTGAATATGTCGCCGACACCGACTCCGATCCGGTCAATCCGGAATCGACGGTTGACGATTGCCTACCCGAGGACTTGCGCCAGCGCTTGGCGGCGGCCGCCGAATTGTACAGCGTCACCGAACTTCGGATCTGCATCGGGGAAATTGAGCGGCTGGGGCCTGCAACGGCCAGACTGGCGCGTTGCCTGCGCCGCTGCATTCAGGAATATGACATGGAAGGTATTCTGCGCCTGCTTCGAGCAGGCCGGGAGGATTTGCCGCTCGGCGCCGGTTCGTCCCTCTCCATCGATGGCGTGGAAGTTGAAGTCGCCGGCGGAGCGAGAAGATGAGTACCATGGATACCGGTGCAGCCGCCTTGCCAGGCGCCAGAATCTTGATCGTCGACGATACGCCCGCCAACCTTGACCTCCTGGCCAGGGTGCTCGAGCCGCACGGATGCACTGTCCTTGCCGCTCCGTGCGGCGAAGTCGCGCTGCGCATCGCCGCCAAGGCCGATCCGGACTTGATGCTTCTGGACGTCATGATGCCGGATTTGGACGGATATGAAACGTGCCGGCGCATCAAGGGAGATCCCGCCACCTCCAACATCCCAGTGCTGTTCATCAGCGCCAAGGACGAAGCGCAGAGCATGCTCGAAGGGTTTGCCGCCGGCGGTGTCGATTACATTGCCAAGCCTTTCCAACCCGAGGAAGTGTTGGCGCGAGTCGGGACGCACCTGAGTCTTTCGCGTCTGGCTCGCGCGCTGCGGGAAAAGAACGCCGAACTGGAAGCGAGATCGGCCGATCTGACGGCGGCAAATGAAAAACTGCGCCAGGAAATGAAGCGCCGCACGTCTGCCGAAAATGCGCTGGCGGCGGCGGGCGAACAGCTCTCCAGCCTCACCGACCGTGAGGCCGAGCGCTGGGGAATCGCCGGCCTCGTCGGCCGAAGCCGGACCATCAACCGCATCGTTGAAGAAGTGAAACGGCTGCAGAATTTCGGATCGGTCAACGTGCTGATTACCGGCGAAAGCGGGACGGGCAAGGAACTGGTCGCCCGCGCGCTGCACTTCGGCAGCACCCGCGCCAAGGGACCGTTCATTCCCGTCAACTGCGTGGCGATTCCCGAGGAATTGGCCGAATCGATGCTCTTCGGCCATGTCCGCGGCGCGTTCACCGGAGCGACGATCGACCGCAAGGGATACTTCGAGCTCGCCCACGGCGGCACGCTGTTTCTCGACGAGATCGGCGACATGCCCGTCACCCTCCAGGCCAAACTCCTCCGCGTGCTGGAAGACGGCTGCATCACGCCGCTGGGCTCCAGCCGCGAACGCAAGGTCGATGTCCGGATCGTGGCGGCGACCAACGCCAACTTCGCCGCCCAGATCGACGCCGGGGCTTTTCGCCAGGACCTGTATTTCCGCTTGGCGCAGTACGTCGTGGTCGCCCCGCCGCTTCGTGACCGGCGCGAGGATATTCCCCTGCTGGCCCAGCATTTCCTGCGGCTGTTCTCCAGCGAAATGGGCATGCCCACCCCGGCCATGGACGCCGAGTCCCTGCGCATCCTGGCCGCCCATCCCTTCCCCGGGAATGTGCGGGAGCTAAAGAACGTGATCGAACGGGCGTTGATCGAGAGCGGCGGCCTTCACGTCCGCGCCGAGCACTTGCGCCTGGGCCATTCCCCCGGCCGCTCGACATCGCCCGCGTCCGCCTCCGAGCCGCGTTCCGCCGACGACCTGCCCTCGCCGCTTTCGGACCTGCCCTTGAACCTGGAGGCCGCCGAGACACTGTTGATCCGCCGGGCTTTGGCCGAAACCGGCGGCAACATCGCCGAAGCCGCCCGCCGCCTGGGCGTTAACCGTACCCGCATCTATCGCAAGCTCAGTGAAACCAACGTGGCCCCTGGCGCGACTGACTAACCCGGATGATTCGTCGCCGGGATCTCTACTCTTCAATCCAATTCCGCCGCGCATAAAAACGCCCGGGCGGAATCTCCCGGGCGTTTTCGTCCGTCCTTTTTCGCGAATAATCACTCATCTGCCCGAAATCACGATCCGGCCGTTTCCGAATGAATAAACCGGGCCGACTTCGTGTTGCCAGGATCTTTCGGATTGCGACTGCTGGCTTTCGCCGGTGAGGGCGTAAACCGTCGGGGCCGGGGTGGTGTCGGGGAGGGTGATGGAAGCGCCCTGGCCGCCGCGAATTGTCACTTGCGATTGATGCGTGTTGTCCTGCGCCGAGGTGCAGGCGGCGGAGGCCAGGCCGGTGATGGCGAAGATCGCCAGCCGGGTTGCGCGCCGGGTTTTTGGATTGATGTTCATTTCGATGCTCCTTTCGCTTCGAAGAATTTTTCGAAGTCCTCGCCTGTGTTGCACGCGCCTTTCGCCGAGACCCTCCCGGTGTTGCACGTGTATCTGAGTGTACGCATGGAACACAGCGCCGGGCAACTGGCAAAACCCCTCCCTTTGCGCAAATCCAAGCGGATTCATACTTTGCGAATTTAATGCGCCAGTGGCATGGGCATTGATTTATCGGCCGGTAGGAATCACGCGCGAATCGATCCCATGGCTATGCGGGATTGAAATTCAGGCACTTGGGAAAGGGCTATCGAATGAAAAACGGGACTATCTCCGGTTCGGCTGCGCTTGGGAATCGATTTTCGCGAAAGGGGTTGATGGCCGCGGCCATTGCCGCCGCGGCGATGATCTTACCGGCGGCCGCGAGGGCTTCGGACGAAATGCTGCCGAACCCCGATGCGCTGTCTCTGTCGCCGCAGGTTACGCATCACGATTCTGACGCCGCGCCCGAGGCTTCGGAGACAGTTGCCGCATCGAAGCCTCTGTTTCTCGACGCGGGCGCGGCCGACCAGCCCAACATTCATGGGTTTGCGGATGTGACCTTCACGACGGCGTACCTCACGCCGCGCGGTTTGCTGGTGTTTGACAAGGGCGTGGTCATTCAGCCGATCGTCGGGCTGGTGCTTCCGATTGGCGACCTGGGCCCGATCAAGAATTACACCTGGGTTGCCGGCGTCTGGAACTGCATCACCGCCTCGCAGGGCGACCCCGACGTGGGCGGGTGGAACGAAATGGACTTCTTCTTCAGCCAGAGCGGCACCGTCGCCGACGTCGTCACGCTGAACCTCACCTACGGGGAATGGAACTTCCCGCAATCAACCGTCAGCGGCAAACCCAAGGCCGAGCAAAATCTCGACCTGAAGATCGGCTACGACGACAGCAAGATGTGGGGCGACAGCGGATTCTCGCTGAACCCCTATGTCGATTGCTGGTGGGCGATGGCGGGAAGCTCGACGGTCACCTTCGGCCGCGAAGGGGGCACGGGATATTTTGAGTTCGGCATCGTCCCGACCTACACCGTCAAGGCAATTCCCGACTATCCGATCAAGATCACCGTTCCCAGCTACTTCTCCTGCGGCCCGAAGGATTACTGGGGCCGTGGCGGATACATCGCCGGTTTGAGCGCCAACTCGGCATCGAACTTCGGCGTGGCGACGATCGCGGTGAACCTTGACGTTCCGCTGTCGTTCATCCCCGCCAAGTACGGCCACTGGCACGGCGACGTTGGCGTGAGCTACGACTACCTGATCAACGGCGCCCTGCTCGATGCCGGGACACTTCTGACGGGGAATACCAACCGCAGCCTGGTGGAAGGCTCTGTCGGATTTGGCGTCAACTTCTAATTTGCGGGTTTCCGCCCGGCGCTGGCGCAGATTGCGCAGCGCCGGGCGGCGGCATTTTTTCACAAACCATTTGAGGAACCCCATGAAATTAAGCAATTCACTGCGCTCGTGCCTGAAAGCAGCCACCTGTGCTGCCATTACCGCCGGGATGATTCTCGGCAACGGCTGCAAGAAGGATGCAAGCGGAACAGCCGCAGGCCCAGGCGGCAAGACGATGACCGTCGGCTTCATCTACGTCGGCACCAAGGACGACTATGGATACAACCAGGCCATGGCCGATGGCGCGGCGGCGGTGAAAAAGCTGCCGGGCGTGACCATCGTCGAGCAGGAAAAAGTTCCCGAAACCAAGGCATGCCAGCAGGCAATGTCCACCATGATCGATTCCAGCGATGCCGGGATGATTTTCGCCACAAGCTTCGGATACTTTAAGCCGCACGTTTTGGAAATTGCGCCGAAGTATCCCAAGGTGTGCTTCGTGCATGCCGGGGGGCAGCTCAGCCCTGGCGATCCACCCAATGTCACCACCTTCTTCGCCTATATCGATGAAGTGGAATGGCTCTGCGGGATGGCGGCCGGCTCGGCCAGCAAGACCGGCAAGCTCGGATACGTCGCGGCCAAACCGATTCCTCCAGTGCTTCGCGACATCAACGCATTCGAGCTGGGCGCCAAGTCGGTCAATCCCAATTGCACGCTGACGGTGATCTTCACCGGCGACTGGTTCCTGCCGGATAAAGAAGCCGATGCCGTCAAGTCGCTGGCCGACCAGGGGATTGACGTGATCAGTGGCCACGTCGACAGCCCGAAGGTGATGATCCAGACCGCCGAGAAGCGGGGAATCATGTCGTGCGGCTACCACTACAACTGTACGGCGCTGGCGCCAAAGGGTTATCTCACGGGTGCTGAATGGAATTGGGCCCCGATCATGACGCGCTTCGTCAACGAATACAAAGCCACCGGCAAGATCCCCAAGCCGACCATGGGCAATCTGCGCGATGGCTCGGTACAGCTGTCCCCTTTTGGTCCGGACGTATCGAAGGAAGCCCAGGCGAAGATCGAAGCGATCAAGAAGGAGATGATGGCGGGCACATTCCAGATGTACAAGGGACCGTTGAAGGACAACAAGGGGAAGGAAATCCTCCCTGCCGGCAAGGCGCTCGACGACCAGGATCCATCCCTGTGGGGAATGAATTATCTGGTGGAAGGCGTGGTGGGCGACATAAAGTAATGGTGGGGCTCGAAGAGAAGAATGCTTTTCGGGGCCGGGCTGTGTCAGGGCGATCGGATCGAAGGACCAAAGGGGTGCCTTCGGGAGACGGCCTGATGCCGCCCGGCTCTGAAAATCATTCGATGGCTTGGAAAAGGGCGGCGGCTCTATTCCCTGAAACTGTTTCGTGACACGGGCGTCCCGCCGGCGTCCCGCCCGTGCGTGAACCGTCGCCGTCAGATTGCACTCATCTTTCGAGAAACTTCTCAACTTCGATCAAGGCACGGCCAGGATGGCCGTGTCACGACGGACCGTGTCACGACGGACGGTCGGGACAGAGCGGGACGGGCCAAATGCCGGCCGATCCCCACGCGGAGCAGTTTATGACTTTGGAATACGCCTCGCGTCCAACGCTGGTCTTCCGCGCCAAGCGACTCATTCCCGGCTCGTTCATCGATGCGATGGTGATCACCTTCGTGGCGTTGATCATCTCCCTGCTATTGTTTGGCCTGTTCGTCACGATCAGCAAGGGGATCAATATCTGGACGGTCTATGAATATCTGTTTCGCGGGGCATTTGGAAAAGCATCGGCCTGGCGAAATACGATGATTCATGCCGCCCCGCTGCTCTTGACGGCGCTGGCCGTCGCATTGCCAGCCCGGGTAGGAATGATGATCATCGGCGGGGAAGGGTGCGTTCTGCTGGGCGCGCTGATCGCGGCGCTGGTGGCGCACCTCATGCCCGGCATGCCCGCCATTCTCGTGCAAATCAGCATGGTGGTCGGCGGGATGGTCATGGGCGGCATCTGGGTTTCGATCGCGGGCGCGCTGCGGCAATATCGCGGGGTGAATGAAACCATCAGCAGCCTGCTGCTCAACTACATCGCCCGGGCCATACTCAATCATTGCGTTGAAGGGCCGATGCACGATCCGAACAATCTGAACGTGCCGTCGACCTGGCCGCTCGATCCGCATGTCATGTTCGGCAACATCCCCGGCACTGAAATTCACATCGGGCTTATCTTCGGCATCCTTGCCTGCATCTTTTGCTGGATTTTGATGGATCACACGACCTACGGGTTTGCCACGCGGATTGTTGGCGGCAACGTTCGGGCGGCGAAAGTCGCGGGGCTTTCCGTTGCCAAATATTCGCTGGGCGCGTGCTTCCTTGGCGGGGCATTTGCGGGATTGGCGGGGGTTGTCGAAGTCGCCGCCCGCGATGGATTTGCAAGCGATAATCTCTCGCAGGGCGGCTACGGGTATGCCGGCATTTTGGTGGCGTTCGTCGCCCGGCAGAATCCGCTGGCGATCATTCCGGTGGCCATCCTGATGGGCGGGGTGAACAACGACTTTCTCAAGATGAAATTGGAAAGCGATTCCTGCGTGCAGGTGTTCCAGGGGATTTTGTTCCTGGTCATTCTCGGACTGGATACCTGGGCGGGCCGATTGAAGGATGTCCGCAATATCTGGTTTGCGCGCCTGATCGGAAGACTGGTGTACGGCGTGAAGCGGCCAACGTCCGCCAAGACGGGAGTTGCGAATGTCAATGCCTGATCACAACACGGGGCTTGGCTATTGGGGCGTTCCGCTGGCGCTTTTCGCGGGCGCGATCACCAACAGCACGCCTTTCATTTTTGTGAGCCTGGGAGAAACCCTGACCGAGCGCAGCGGGCGAATCAATCTCGGGCAGGAAGGCACGCTGGTGATGGGCGCGATGGTGGGGTTCGGCACATCCTATCTTATGGCCGACCACTTCCCGTCGGTGGGTAATGCCCTGGGGCCGTGGGTTGGCGTCATTTGTGCGGGTCTGGCCGCGGCCGTGCTTGGCGTGCTTCATGCCTGGCTTTGCTCGCAGCCGCGGGTCAATGACATCGCGGTGGGGATCGGGCTGATGATCTTCGGCACCGGGCTGGCGTTTTACCTTGGCAAGCCGTTCATTGAGCCGACCGCGCCGCAGTTACCGGCCATTAACTTTGGCTGGTGGAGTCATTCGCAGCAGATTCAAAGCGCGCTGAAGGTCAACTGGCTGTTTTTGATCGGGGTGGGTCTGGCGCCGTTGATGCACTGGTGGTTTAAGAATACGCGATGGGGATTGATCGTTCGCACCGTCGGCGAAAGCGTGGATGCCGCCCGGGCGATGGGCTATTCGGTGAACGCCGTCCGATTGTATGCGACGACGGCCGGTGCATTTTTGGCCGGCGTGGGCGGGTCGTTTCTCTCGCTGTACTGGCCGGGATCATGGAATGAAGGATTGAGCAGCGGGCAGGGATTGATGGCGGTGGCGCTGGTGATCTTCGCCCGCTGGAACGCGGTGTATTGCTTATTCGCCGCCCTGCTCTTCGGCGGCGCCAAGGCGCTGGGGCCGGCGTTGCAATCGGTGGGCATCAGCCAGGGCCGATATCTGTTCGATGCCGCCCCGTATTTCCTGACGCTGCTGATCATGATTATAACCTGCTCGGCAAGCCGCAGTCTCATCGGCGCGCCGGGCGAATTGGGCCGGGCGACGGCCTAGGACGGGCGAGAAGGACGCGAACATGGCTGAAACGATCCGTCAAAAATTCATCAAATCCGAGCCGTATCCGTGGCCCTACAACGGCGACCTGCGCCCGGAAAACACCACCATCATCGTCATCGATATGCAGACCGATTTCTGCGGCAAGGGAGGCTACATCGAGCTGCTCGGCTACGATATTTCCCTCACCCGCGTCTGCATCGAGCCGATCCAACGCGTGCTGGACGCCATGCGCATAGCAGGATTCCACATCATGCACACGCGCGAGGGACATCGGCCCGACCTGGCCGATCTTCCCGCCAATAAACGGTGGCGCTCGCGGAAATTCAGCACCATCGCCGGCATCGGCGATCATGGGCCGTGCGGGCGGGTTTTGGTTCGCGGCGAGAAGGGGTGGGACATTATTCCCGAGCTATATCCCAAGCCGGGCGAGACGATCATCGACAAGCCGGGCAAAGGATCGTTTTGCGCCACCGATCTCGATCTGATCCTCCGCCAAAAGGGAATCCAGAACATCATCCTGAGCGGCATCACCACCGACGTCTGCGTGCATACGACCATGCGCGAAGCCAACGATCGCGGCTACGAATGCGTGTTGCTGGAAGATTGCTGCGCCGCCACCGATCGCGGCAACCATGAGGCGGCGGTGAAAATGGTGAAGATGCAGAACGGCGTTTTTGGGGCCGTGTCCAATTCTCACGATCTTATCAAGGGAATCGCCTGACAATGACCACCACCACTGAACCACTCATCGCTACTGCCGTCGCCAAAGCGCCCGGCTTGTCGGCCATCGGCATCACCAAGCGCTTCGGCGCGGTGCATGCGCTGGACAATGTCTCCATGACCGTGCGGCCCGGCACGATGCACGCGTTGCTCGGCGGAAATGGCGCGGGGAAAAGCACGCTCGTCAAGTGCATCATGGGATACTATCTGCCGGATGAAGGGCAGATCAGCCTGGCCGATCAACCGGTCACCATTCGCAATCCGCGCGAGGCGTTGAAGCTGGGGATCGGCATGGTTTACCAGCACTTCACGCTGGTGCCGAACATGACGGTGGCGGAAAACCTGGTTCTTTCCCGCGGCGTGGTTCCCGCGGTCATCAACTGGAAGAAGGAATACGAAGGCCTGCGCGCTTTCATGCGCACAACGCCGTTCTTTATCCCCATCGGCGCGACGGTTGCATCGCTGGCGGCCGGGCAAAAGCAGAAGCTGGAAATCTGCAAGCAGCTTTACCTGCGGAACAAGGTTTTGTTCCTTGATGAGCCGACCAGCGTGCTGACGCCGGCCGAGGCGGACGAACTGCTCACGATGCTGAAGCAGCGCACCGCATCGGGCGAGCTGACGGTGCTGATGATCACGCACAAATTCCGCGAAGTGATGAAATTTGCCGACGAGGTGACCGTCCTTCGCACCGGCAAATTCGCCGGCAAGGGCCTGGTGAAGGACCTGACGCCGAGCGACATGTCGGCGATGATGATCGGCTCGGAAACCACCCGCACCGCCGCCCGCGACAACAAGCCGCGCGGCGAATCGCGGCTTCATATCAAGGGGATTCACGCCCTTGACGACATCGGCCTCAAGGCGCTTGAAGACCTGAACCTGCACGTTCACTCCGGGGAAATCGTGGGCATTGCCGGGGTTTCGGGCAAT
Organism: Tepidisphaeraceae bacterium; assembly: GCA_035695715.1. Classification (GTDB taxonomy): domain Bacteria; phylum Planctomycetota; class Phycisphaerae; order Tepidisphaerales; family Tepidisphaeraceae; genus RYN-428. Next base: position 2,911 of record DASRRM010000296.1, on the reverse strand, counting down.
GGGCAAAGCAAGCTGGTGGAAGTATTGGCTGGTCAGCGTCCGTCGCAATCAGGCGAGATTACCGTTCATGGCGAAAGCTACGGCGCATCGCGGGCGGAAATTCGCAGGCACAAGGTCAACTGCCTGCCGGAAGAGCCGTTGAAGAATACCTGTGTTGGCGGGATGAGCGTGGCGCAGAACATGGTTTTGCGGAATTTCGATTCCCATCCGCATTCGATCATGAACTTTTTCCTGAACAAGCCGTCGATAAGGCGCGCCGCCCAGGATTTGATCGCCCGCTATCGGGTGAAAACCCCCACGCCGGAGGAGCCCATCCGCAATTTGTCCGGCGGCAACGTGCAGCGCGCGGTTTTGGCGCGCGAGTTGTCCGAGGAGGTGGAGGTATTGATCGCGGCCAATCCATGCTTCGGGTTGGATTTCGCCGCCGCCGCGGAAATCCGGGCGCAGATCATCGAGGCCCGCAACCGGGGGGCAGCGGTGTTGCTGGTCAGCGAGGATCTGGACGAGGTGTTTGAATTATCCGACCGGATCATCGTGATGTTTCACGGCAAATTCGTCTATGAAACCCCCGCCGCCGAGGCGGATATCGCCATCATTGGCCGCCATATGGCCGGTCATGGCGACGGCGCGGAGCATGCAGCGCCGGAGTTGGCGTAGTTGTTGTAGAGCACATTTCAGTTTGGCGGTGCGTCGGCCGGCGGGTCATTCTGAGAGCGTCTCTGCCACTCAAGGACGGATGAAATTCTCGTAGGGTGGGCCATTCCCGTCCGCCGCGCAAACTCGAACGGCTCGCGAAGGACAGGGATGTCCTTCACTCGCCATTCGAAGGAGACAAGAATGTCTGCTCCACTGGTGCGTGGCGCTACGTTTTGCTGGTAACTGCAAAACCATATGGTATGACAATGATTCGCAAATGACGGCCGGCGCGTTGGGCGGCGGCCTCGGAGGAGATGGATGGAAATTCCAGCCGGTCCGTTAATACTGACGCATCTTTTTAAGTTGCCCGATGAGGCCAATATCCAGTGGGAGGAATTTCGCGAGGGAATCGAGATTTGCCGTCTGCATGAAAACCCCGGCGGGTCAAACGCGGCGCTGCTCCGCTATGAACCCGGCGCATCGCTGCAGGTTCATTATCATCTCGGGCACGAATACATATTGGTCCTGAGCGGATCGCAGATCGATGACGCCGGCGAACATTCCGCCGGCACGCTGCTGATGTATCAGCCCGGCACATCGCACTCGGTAAGAAGTCCCGGCGGGTGCGTGGTGCTGATTATCCGCGATCGTCCCGTCTCGTTCGTCAAACCCCAAACCGCAATGCAAGCAAACCCTGAACGCATCTGACCACACGCCTCATCACCGGCGCGTTTGTGCTGGCCGTGATTTCACATGCCGTGCTGCAAGTGGGAGGCGGCCCCATCATTTCATGGCTGCCAGAATCTTCGCCGAACTGGACACCCACCCGAATATCCCACCCTGTGCCTTGATCATCCTCAGACCAAAGTCCTGAAACTCTGGAAAGTAAGAGCCGACGCAATCTTCGGGAACCAGGCAGTCATATCCCCGGTCGTTGGCTTCGCGAACCGTGGTATTCACGCATACTTCCGTCGTCACGCCGGTCACAATCAGCTTGTCAATTCCCCGATTCTGAAGAATCGCGTGCAGGTCGGTCGCGAAGAAAGCGCCTTTTCCCGGCTTATCGACGACCGGCTCATCGGGCCGCGGATACAGTTCAGGAATAATGTCGTGGCCGGCTTCGCCACGAACCAGAATGCGCCCCATCGGACCTGCGTCGCCGATGCAACATTTGCTTCGCCCGCGCACGCGCTTGGCCGGCGGCAGATCGGTCAAGTCCGCCCGATGTCCCTCGCGTGTATGGATCACCTGCAAGCCGGCAGACCGCCATACTCCAAGCAAAACCCGGTTGGGCTCGATCGTCCGGCGAAGCTGCGAAACATCGTTTCCGAGCATTTCGCCAAAACCCCCCGGTTCCAGAAAATCCCTCTGCATGTCAATAATCAACAATGCGGTGTGCGCGGGTGAAAACTCGAATCCATAAGGCTCGGCTTCAACAATATATGACTTTTCCATATCGAACTCGTAATTCTCACCTGCCTGGCGATCCCCATCTCAAGGAAGCTGGTTAGCGTTGATCGTGCCGCGCATGCAAAAATTCGCCAACACGCTATAGCGAATCGCTCTGGTCGTTTTAGCCGTAGGTTCGGTTGGAGTATCCTGTCGGTCCAACTGCTTCAATTGTTGTAACGACGACAAATGAAACAACGTGCGCACGCCTCAAGGGGGTCAGGCGATGTGCCTCCCCGAGCATCGCTGATTGGCATTTTGGATAAATCCGCCGAAGGCTGCTGTTAGCTCTTTTCGACCCACTTGCTGTTAGACCTAACGGACCGCAGGCTGACCGCTGCGCCAAAGATCGCGACGGGCGACGGCAGGCTGGGCTTTTGGATCGCCATCACCAAGGTTTTTCCATCAATAAAACACCAGCGCGTGAACAAAACTCTTGGCTGCAACCCTGTTGTCCCTCACCGTCCTTTTGGGAATGTGGCTTGAATTGACGTAATTCGTGAGTTGGTCAAAGGAAAAACGCCGCTGACATCTAGCCCAGCTTTCGCATTTTGAACGATTTTCGCCGAATTTTTTGCCGCTTTTCCGCATTCTGGCGCGGCCAGCGCCGATTGGCTCCGCCAAAGGCGTGTAGTGCAGACCTACCATCTTGATCCGTTGACGGGCGATTTGATATTCCATTGCTCGTCATGTTTCTCCGCAGCCATCTCCGCAAAAAGAACGGCAAGTCACACCGGTACTGGACCGTCGTCGAATCACGCCGGCTGGCTAATGGGCGATCGGCCCAACGCCGGCTGCTTCATCTCGGCGAGATCAACGACAGCCA
>DASRRM010000295.1:0-10160 GCA_035695715.1 Tepidisphaeraceae bacterium | reverse complement strand
CTTTCCCGCCGCGCCGCCCCGGATTTAGGAGCGCTGCGTAAATCCGGGGCGGCGCGGCGATAGCGTCGTTTTCGCGAACTATGGTTATGAGCGCCGCTTGCCCCGGCGTGCAGGCATTTGCGCGATCGCGCGTAAACTAGCTGCGACCCCGGTATTCATCCGCACAAGCGCTGCGACCCCGTTACCTTCGCGATGCGAGCTCGATGAAACGTTCCACCCCGACTGCTCGCCTGCCTGCCAGGGAAACATCCCGCGGCCCGACCCAGACGCGCAGCCAGTTGCCGCAGGTGCGGGCGTTTTTGCTCCACCTGGCCTCGGAGCGCGGGCTGGCGGATAATTCGCTTCATGCCTACCGGCGCGATCTGGAAGACATGGAGGACTACTTCAAGGAAAAAGGCAAAGGCCTTCTCACCGCCGACGGCGAGGCGTTTCGCATCTACCTCCAGGACCAGACCCGCAAAGGCCAAAGCACCCGCACCGTCGCCCGGCGGCTGGCCGCCATCCGCGTTTTCCTGCGATTCCTGCCCACCATCGGCCACGACACCAGCGGTATCCTGCAACAACTCGAGCGCCCCAAGCCTGAGCAATCGCTCCCAAAAATCCTCAGCCGGGCGCAGGTGCTCCAACTGATCTCCGCCCCAAATCCGAAATCCTTCCTCTATTTCCGCGACGTGGCAATTCTGGAATTGCTCTACGCCAGCGGCCTGCGCGCCACCGAATTATGCGAGCTCTCCCTGCGCGATCTGAACTTGCAAGTCGGCTGCGTTCGCGTTTTGGGAAAAGGAAGCAAGGAGCGCATCGTCCCCGTGGGGGCAGAAGCGGCGGCGGCCATCACCCATTATCTGGCCGACTGCCGGCCGAACCTCGAACGGCAAAAATGCGACCGCCTGTTCCTCTCCCGCACCGGCAAGCCAATGGAACGGATCGGCCTATGGTTCCTGGTCGAAAAGTACGGCCGATCGAGCGGGCTATTAAAATCCATTTCGCCGCACACCCTGCGGCATTGCTTCGCCACCCACCTCATCGGCGGAGGAGCGGACCTGCGCGTCGTCCAGGAATTGCTCGGCCACAGCGACATCAGCACGACGCAGATTTACACGCATGTTGATCAGGATCGGCTGAAGGCCGTGCATGGGAAATTTCACCCGCGCGCGTGAGGCCGATCGAGTCCATCGGACAACGTCGCGTCCCAGATTGAGCGCTCTTCGCGGCTGTGTTTCCATGCCCCGGGGTCTTCGCGCATGGCCGAGAATTCGGCGTTTATGCGCTCCCAAAAGACTTTCCCCTCATATCGCTCAGCCTCGTCGGCGACAGTTTCAGGCATACGTCCTCCGGTTTTTCATATAAGCGGCGCAAATTCGTCACCCTGAAAACGGATGGCATCATCTGGATGGCGACAATGCGCACCATTGAACGAAACCGTCGCGCGGAGGGCAACACCGCGAGCGGAATCTTCGATCAAATCTGTGACGCCGTGACGATGGAGCCCGCGTTTCCGGTGGATGTCGCCGTGTCTGCTCCGCTCATCGGCGTCATTTCGCAGGTGCACGTCACCGAAACTGCGGCGTTTGCAATCGAAGCTGATTTGCTGCCGGGAACGTATTCGATATACGCTACATCCGACTCTGCAAAGGGTAAGTACAATACGCCGCCGGGCACGCGGTTCCACGTGGATGCCGAAGGGCGTTTAACTTATCCAAATGGGCTGCCATCGCTCAGGTTTATTCAATTATTAAACGGGCTCTCACCCGCATCGGGCGAGATTGCCGTCGGAGCCGAGCCACGCCTTACTTGGCCGCCGGTGAAGGGCGCTACTCATTATCACGCCGCGCTTAGATCCGGACGCAGCTTGAAGTTTTTCGATGTAAGCGACCCATCCCTGGTTGTCACCATGAAACTCAATCCTGGCGATTTCTGCATGTATTCCATAACCGCCCAGGGAAGTGATGGCCAAGCCCTGGCGAATGGCACGGCAATCTTCTTCGCATACGGAACCAGTGCGGATCAACGGCAGCACTTCATCGAATCCCATGGGCCGTGTCCAATTCCAAAATTACCGGCCGGGCCCGGCTATATCGGAATTGAACTGATGCCATCGCTGATATCAAAGGACCCGTCGAATGTACATATCGATATCGCGGCGGGCGGAAACCATCAAACCTTTGATGGCGAAACCATCCCGGCTATCCGCGTCGTTGCGGTAATGCCCGGGTCACCTGCGGTTGCCGCCGGCTTGCAGCCTGGCGATGAAATCGTGACGGTTAATGGGAAGCCGATTAAAGCCAACGGGCAGCTTGGCGACGGAACTGAATTCTCCAAGTCTGTTGGCGGTTTGGAGGCGGGATCGGTCCTCGTCGTAGGAATAAGACGAGACGCCAACCCTTTGCAGACGTTACGCATAACTGTGGATTCGCCGCGGCTTCCATCGCTGCAGCCGTCGGCGGCACAGCAGGAAAAGGAGGCGGTAAAGAGTGAAAAGGGTGGGAAGCAGTAAAGTCGTGGCCAGTACCTCTTAAAAGCGGAGAGGCAGGCGGGTCGGGAAATGCAAAGCGGCGAGGGGGGAAGGCATAGAAAGGGTGAGGCATAGAAAGGGTGACATCCATCAATTTCGTAAATCGCGACAATTTCATGCAAAAAGACGCGAAAGCGACTTCGAACAAGACATTCGGGGCGTTTCTTTCTGCGAGATGGATGATGTCGCGCTTTCTTGCGGTTTTAATTCTCTGCATCGTACCGATTGCGTTGGCCTCCTGCGGTTCGCCAAAGGCTTCTCAGCAGACCACCGTAGCGGGACCAAGCTCTTCAGCCCCAGGCCCTTTGGCCGCTCCGAAAGGCGATGCGCCGATCAAATCCGGCGATGTCCTCGAAATGGATATTGGCGATGGCGTAAGGCTGGCGATGGTGTACATCAGCCCCGGCGAATTCGATATGGGTTCCCTGGACAGTGAGCTCTTCTTCGGGAAGCACCCGACGGATGAATTCCGGCATCACGTCGTTCTGGCGCGGGGCTTTTGGATCGGGAAATTCAGTGTAACCCAACGGCAATATCACGCTGTTATGGGCGAGAATCCCAGCGAATTCAAAGGGGAAGGCTTACTTCCTGTCGAGAGAGTTTCGTGGGATGATGCCGTGAAATTCTGCAGGAAGCTCAGCGACACGACGGGGAGAAAGTTTCGCCTCCCAACCGAGGCCGAATGGGAGTATGCCTGCCGCGCGGGAACGGAAACGGAATACAACACGGGAAACGGCGAGGCGTCCCTAGCGGCTGCCGGATGGTACGGCTATGACGCGGGCAACAGCGGAGAAAAGACGCATCCGGTCGGTCAAAAGAAGCCGAACGCCTGGGGCTTATATGACATGCACGGCAATGTGGCTGAGTGGTGCGAAGATGCGTACGATGCCGACTACTATCACCGGCCGGACGCCGGTAGGGACCCTCGGGGGCCAAAGCCGACACCCGCAGCGCCGCGGGTTATTCGTGGGGGATCATGGTTTTCGTATGCGAGCGAATGTCGATCCGCATCTCGAAATGCTTGGAAGCCGGACTTCCGGAATTATGCGCTGGGTTTCAGGGTCTGTATGGACGTACGATAGACCTCTGTCTCTGGAGCAATTATGAACACCACTTCGTCGAACGTTCATCTCATCCGAATAAGGTTTTGGGCCTCAATATTTGCCCAGTTGGCAATTCTATGCGTTTGTCAAACCGCCATTTCCGGCGAGATACAGATCGCGGCGAGAAACGGTAACCTCCAGGAAGTTTCCCGGCTTTTGAAGGATAAGCCTAAGCTGGTGTCTGACACGGATGCCGACGGCGGCCAGACGGCGCTACACGAAGCGGCCGCCGCGGGACATGTGGAAATCGTGCGGCTGCTATTGGCGCACGGAGCGGACGTGGCTTGCATAACTCCGCTTCTTGCTATTACTCCGTTGCACGTTGCCGCCCAAAACGGCCATAAGGATGTAGTAGAGTTGCTGCTGGCGAACAAGGCCGACGTCAATGTCCGTGACACGCTGGGCGACACGCCATTACATCTTGCGGTCGACCACCCGGAGGTCGTCGAATTCCTCATTGCAAACAAGGCCGACGTGAACGCGAAAAATGCAGACGGCGTAACGCCGTTGCACTTTGCCGCATACGCTAACTTGGAGTCGGTTAGAATATTATTGAAACATGGCGCTGATGCAGGCGCAAAAGACAACATTGACCGTACACCCCTCCATTTCGCAGTCGACGGTAAATCAATCGACTCAATCAAACTCCTTTTGGCGAATAAGGCAGACGTGAACGCCAAAGACAGGGTCGGGCTGACACCATTGCACTGCGCCGCCGCCGATGGGCTTTATGATGTGGTGAAACTGCTGGTGGAGAATAAAGCAGACGTGAATGCGAGGGACGAAAAAGGTGAAACCCCGTTGCGATTCATGGGGGACAAGAAACGAAAAACGGCGCGGGTCGAACATTTCTTGCGCGAGCACGGCGGACAGGAATGATTCGATATTGAGAAACCTCTGAGGGCAATTTCTAAGATGCGGTCGAGTCATATCGGAAGTTGTTTTGCACTTTTCGCTGTTAGAACACAGGGGTTCGGGATCCAACGGGAGAGAGCCAGAACCACGTCGGGGATCGCCCCTACTGCGATTGCGGTATGCGTTGTGCCCGGCTGGGCGATTACCGCCTGCCTCGCCTGGCTTTGGTACGCAATCCATCGCAGAGTGACCGCCGCGCGACGGCGCTCCAACTCGGCTGCATTTCCTGTCATAAACCGGCACGATGAAGAGGGCAGATGAGGTGCCATTTGCGGGACATGCGTTTTCTCAGGCGCGGGCTCAAACTTACGACCACAACCACAGCGGGTAGTGATGCTCGCCAAAATTAGAAAGCGCCCGGTCGAGGGCAAAAAAATGGAAAGATTTTTCCACGCGCGATTGCAGATTTTTTTAATGGTGTGTCCGGCATCAACTTAGACGGGAAAAATCTTCGCGTTCTACGCTGCAGATCGTCAAAAATCGATCGAACGGCAAAGAGCGCCCCGGCTATCGTCATGCTCGGCAATGACTTACGCGAAAGAGTATGGGGTGGCGGCTGTAAACGTGCGGCAATGCGTAACTTATCGCCAAAAATGTCAACTTTCTGTGCATATGTAGAGGGATATAGTTTTGGAGAAAAAATGAATCGACCGAATGCACAGGTTGAACGCGTACGTTTCTGCAAGCCCTGCCTGAGCCTTTACGGGCGAGAGACATTCTTAAGCGACAGAGTGAGGGGCTGTTCCCTCCGGCGCTATCGCGCCCCGTGTTAAAGGACCACCACGCCATGTAATCGAAATGACGAGATTTCGATGTTGCGCACCATTTTGGTGCGCAAAGTGATGCGCAATGATGCGCGGCCGACGCCCGGCGAGCCGGGGCAACACATGACCGGAGATACTCCGCCTGCGGGTCGCGGATAAAAATAAAGGGGACATGAAGACATGGTTGACGATTTCCCATTTCGGATATTCTCATGCGGATGTGTGTCAGACCATTTCCACCGTTGGCGTACCCGAGAATCCAATTACGGCGTCTTGAAGGCAGACGCTCCTCGCCTGGGGGAAATGCAAAGTAGGAACGGTGGCCAGACCTGGCCTGACGCGATAGCGAACCGCGACGCGGCAGGCGGTCCTATTACCTTTCGACGATTTCGCGTACCTTCTGCGACGTCTCTTTTTTGCACGGGCTGGAAGCCCGTGCCACTGTTAGAACTTTCTGCACCCCATGAATGTCATGTTCCTGATCAGCTTGCTCGGCGTTGCCGGCGCGATGATGGCCCTGGAAACCTGGGGCCTGCCTACTACGTTGTCGCTTTCCTTTAAGGGCGACATCAAGCGCGAAACGCGCTGGCTGGCGCAGTATGGGCAGTCGGTCTGCACGCCTGTCGCTGCGCTGCTCGTTCTTCAACTCGACCCGCGGCCTTGGCGCACGAATCCGGCGGGAGTGGTGCTGGCTTCGGTGATTGTCACGTCGGTCCTCTGCACGTTTTTCAAGAGGCTGCTCAGCCGGGTCAGGCCGGGGCGGGAGAATGCGGGAAAATTTCTTGGGCCGCGGTGGCGGCATGACAATTACAAGGAAAGTTTCCCGTCGAGCCATAGCGCCTGTGCCGTCACGCTTTCGGTTTTGCTGGCGTCGTTGTATCCGCAGGCCGCCATCACGTTTTGGGCGTTGGCGGTGCTGTGTGCGGGCCTGCGATATTTGATGGATGCGCATTGGCCGAGCGATGTGCTGGCGGGCATTGCGCTGGGATATGCCGTTGCCATGGGAACGATTCGGCTTTTTCCAAAAACCTTCCCGCCGTTGTGATGCCGTTGTGATGTGATGTATGTGGGATTTCAGCACGCTTGCCGACCATCTGGCACACGCCATCTCCACCGCCGAGGCGGAACTTCGGCTTGAACAGGCGGTGTATGGGCTGGATGCGCGCGATGAGCGATCGCTGCAGGCGCTTTTGGCCGAGCGGCTGTCGGTGTTTTACGAAGTCAGCCGGGAAGTGCATTATCCGTCGACGGTCGGGCGGAAGAAGACACATCGGCCGCGGTGCGATCTGGTGCTTTCGCCAAAGGGCAGGCCGTTGCGGGCGGATACCACGCCATTCACGCTTTTCGATCCACCGAACATGTGCGAGCCGGGCGAGGCGCTTTGGCTGGAAGTGAAAATCGCCTATCAATTTCGAGAAGGCGGCGCGCGACACACCGGCTACGGGTCGCAATGGCGGCAGGCGGTGGTCGACGATTTGCGCAAGATGGAAGCCGAGCAGCCGATCCAGGATGGCGGGTTGGTGCTGATCGTCTTCAATGAAAGCGACCAGATTTTGCACAAGGATTTGGAGCTGTTCGAGGATGTTCTGGCGCTCAAAGAAGTGCTGGCGGGGTTTCGCCAGGTGCGCAGCATTCCCATTCTGGAAAGAAACGGGCATCGGCTGTGTACCGTCGCGGTGTGGCCGACCATCCGGCGCGGCAGTGGTGCGTCAGAGTGATTTTTTTTGGGTACGCGGCGTTGCTCGAGGGCGCAATGGCGAACACCGCGAAGTACGGTTCTTCTGTTTTAGAACGTCGGTTCTGAGGTACTCCGAAGAGCCGGGTCGAACGCGCGAAGAACCCGGCTCTTCGGAGTACCTCAGAACCGGCGTCGTTGGTAGTAGTGGAACGGTGCCCTGAAGGGGTTGATTCCCAAGCTCAACGCCTTGCGACTACTTAAACCCCTTGCGCCTCTGCCGGCTGTAGCGCGCCAAGGCATCCTCAATGATCGGATACGCCTCCTGGGCCGGTTGAATCTCATCCACCTCGACGGCCTTACCTTCCAGTTGCTTGTAGTCCTGGAAAAATCGCCGAAGCATCATCGACCGGTGCGGCGGCATCTCATTGGCCTCGCGATACACGTTGAATTCCGGATCATCCGTGCAGACGGCGATGATTTTATGGTCCTTCTTCCCCGCATCAATCATGGTCATCAAGCCGATCGTCCGGGCGTGCAGCAATGTCAGCGGCACCACCGTCTCCTGGCACAACACCAAAACGTCAAGCGGATCATCATCCTCGGCGAGAGTTTGGGGAATGAAGCCATAATTGGCGGGGTAATAGACGGCTGAATAAAGCACGCGATCGAGCTTGATTAAGCCGCTCATTTTGTCCAGCTCGTATTTCACGCTGGAGCCAAAGGGAATTTCGATGACGGCACTGAATTCCTGAGGAATGTCTTCGCCGGGGGTTACGTCGTGCCAGGGGTGAATCATGGGGAATTTGCCTTACGGTCTTTGTCGGGAATCGCTTTGTTTCTGGGATAATTATCGGTGATATTCGGATGGAGGTTGTCCGATATTTCTGCGCCGATATCGCTGCGCAGCGAAGTCCGGGCCTCCGGGCTTCGGCTCATCATGAGGAAGCAGTATCCTCCGCTTCGCGGACCTTGCGGCGTTCGCCCAGCTTGACCAGGATCAGGCCGAATTCATAGAGAACAACCAGCGGGATCAGCAAGGCGAGCATCGACGTCACGATATCGCCCGGGGCCAAAAAGGCGGCTGCCACCGCCATCCCAAAGAACATGACGCGCCGCTTTTTCTTCAAAAACTCGACGTCAACAATGCCGATGCTCACCAGCGCCAGCATGACCAGCGGCAACTGGAAGGCCACGCCGAAGGTCAGCATGAATGTCAGGACCAGATCGATGTAGTCGCCGATGGTGATGGTCGGGACCATCATTGCTTCGGGGCCGAGGGTGATGACACGAACGTCGAATTTGCCGCGGTCGTTGGCATCGGTGGGAACGGCCAGCTTGAGCATCTTGTTGGACGTGTCGTACCACATGGCACCCCAGGGCGCAGAGGTCGGGTCGCCGGCGATGACGGGGATTGGTTGTGGGAATTTCACATCGACGAGCGTTGCCGGGTGAGATGTGGCGTGCGGCGACAATGCCGATGAAAATTTAAGGAAGAACCCGATCGAGAGTGGAAGCACCACGACATAAACGAAAACCAGCCCCACGATGAACAGCGTAACGCTCAGCGGAATATAGCGGGTAACCGCCTTGCGTTCCTTTGGATACAACCCGGCGGCGACGAATTGCCATGCCTGATAAATGATCCATGGCCCGGCGATGGCCGCGGCGGCAATGATCGTCACCTTCAAGTACGTCATGAAGGGGTCGGTCAGCGACGTGTAGTGCATTTCATCCGGCAGGCCGTTGTTCCGCAATTGCCTGTTCAACGGCTCGCACAGGAAGACCATAACCCGTTCGGAGAAGAGCAGGCAGATCAGCACCGCGGCAAAGAGGCCGCCGAGGCCAAGCATCAGGCGCGTGCGCAGTTCTTCCAGATGTTCGCCGACGGTCATGCGAAACGAGTCGGGATCGAAACCCAGATCGTCTTGGGGTGGGTCGGGTGTCACCGGTTTGGCTTTCGGTGGTTCAGGTGCCGTTGCAGTACTCATTCACGGCTATTGTAGGGGAGAGCGGGCAATTCGGAAAACGTCCGACACAGAAACAGGGCGAAGCGGCCGGTGCCGAGTTTTTGACGCGAAGGCACGAAGGTGCTCAAGGCAGTGCTCTGACCCGGACCAAAATAAAAGAAAATGACCACGGAGGCACGGAAGCACGGAGGTGTGGCTCTGCTCATGCGCGCCTTCGCCCATATGGGCTTTCTTTTTTCTTTTTTCAAGGATATTTGCGCGTTCGACGCATTCGGTAACCCCGCTCACTTCGCTCCCTTCGACCCTTCGCGTCTTCGCGTCAAAGGCGATGGGAGGGGGTCAAAGGCCGGCGGGGCGCCAAACCGGTGTCGACAGCCGGATTTCAAGCCGCCAGGAGGGGGTCGAATTCCATCGCGACGCGGTAGCCCAGGGTGCTTTGTTCGCAGCGAACGACCCGGCCCATGGCGTCCCAGCCGCCGAAATCGCCCTGGCGGGGGAAGAATACCGCCAGTTTTTCACCCTTGGCCAATGGCGTGGGGCTGATGGCGGACAACCCGCCCATCGACAAATCGCGCAAATGAAGCGTCATTTGCGGGAACTGCCGGGCTTCAATGGTGTTGTCCATCCGCTGACCCGAGGCGCTGGCGTTAACCTCTTTCCGCGGAAACATCCGGCGGTTGTCCTGCGTGGTGTCGGCGGAAATCCGGTTCGGCATTTTCAGGAGTGCTACCATGCCCCCAAGATCGGCCACAAACCCGCCCGAAATTACCCAGTTTAATGATCCCGATTGTCGCCCGATAATCTCGCGAGGCGAGGATCTGAGGGAAGGTTTGAACTTCACGCCGGGTCCAAGCGGCGCAAAAATCACGTGTTTTGCAGACAAACGTGATCGCCGCGCCGGACCGGATCCTTCAAGGATGTCTCGCGGTGTCTCGTTCTTTGAACAGGATTTCTGAGCTGAAGAGATGCGACTGATTTCCGTATCACGGGCGTCTCGCCCGTGTCCTCTTGAAATGAGAACACGGGCGAGACGCCCGTGATACGGGAAATTCGCTTGAGCCGCCGTGGGCGCGCGTTTTGGTTCACACGGCGCGTGTGTGACAACCCAATGACCTTACGTCTTCACACCGCACCCGCAATTCCTATACTCCCCACACCAAACTTCAAGGAGCACAGATGATTCCAACCAGCACGGACGTTTCGATCGCAGCAAAAGAAACC
>DASRRM010000294.1:0-4190 GCA_035695715.1 Tepidisphaeraceae bacterium | reverse complement strand
GTCATCGACAAACAACCTCCGGACTTTGGCTACCCGCGTCCGACATGGACGCAGGAATTGTTGGCCAAGGTGATGGAAGAATTGACAGAGGTGAGGCTGCACTTTCTTCCACCTTACTGTCCCGATCACAACAAGATCGAGAGACAGTGGCGCGACCTGCATGCCAACGTGACGAGGAACCATCGTTGTGTGACGATCGAGGAACTTATGAAGAACGTCTATAACTGGCTTGAGACCCACAATCGAAACGCTCAACCGGAGCAACGTCGAATTGCGGCTTAGGCATAAAAATACCTACACTACTCGCGCAGGGCTATTTAGATTAGTTAGGATCATTCACCGCAGAGACGCAGAGATCGCAAAGAAGATAATTCAATGAATCGACTGATGGGTGATGTGCGCCCGTTGCGCGTCGCGCAGAACGCGCGCATCACATTTTCATTCCTCCAGTTTTCTCCGCGTTCTCTGCGTCTCTGCGGTGGATATCGCATTTCCCGGGTCACACCGCCGCCACAATCTGTTTCGCCCCGAGCCCCAAATAATCCAGCACGTCCTGCGGCTCGCGGCCGCTCTTGGGAATTTGATGGACGTATAGATTCTTCAGCTTGATTCCCGCGCCGCTTTGGGCGATGGCGGTGGCGATTTCCGCGTCAAGGCCGCCGGTGTAGTTGTCTTCGACGGTCACGATTGTGCCGCCATTTTTTGTGGCGATGTCGAGAATCCCCTTGGTTTGCAGTGGCATTGAATAGGCGTCGATTACCGTCGCCTTCTTCCCCGCCTTGGCTAATTCGTCGGCGGCTTTGAGGCATTCGTGAACCATGTAGCCGGCGGTGACGAATACTAAATCCTTGCCTTCGCGCACAACCTTGTAGCCGCCAACTTCAAATTGCTCTTCGGGCTTGTAGATCGCCTTCACATCGGCGCGCAGGGCGCGTTGGTAGCATGCGCCTTCGAGATTGGCCATCAACTCGGTCGTCTTGTAGCAACTGACGGCGTCGGCGGGGAAGAAATAGGTGACGGCGGGGCGGCCGTTGAAATTCTTCACGTGGCAGAAGCTGCGGAAAAATGCCACGTCCGGCAATGACATCTGGCTCGGCCCATCGGATGCCAGCGTGACGCCGGCGTGCGTGCCGGTGATTTTGATATTCGCTCCGCTGATGATCGCCATCTCCACCTGGTCATAGGCACGGATGACAAACTTGGCGAAGGTCGAGCAGAAGGGAATTTTTCCTGCCGCACTGGCGCCGGCCGCCACGCTGATCATATTCTGCTCGGCGATTTTGCATTCCAGATATTGCGCCGGGAATTTCTTCGCGAACCACTCGGCATGCGTGCTGTTCTTCACGTCGGCGTCCAGGCCGATCACCCGGCTGTCGGCCTTCCCCAGCGCCACCAGCGCCGCTCCATACGCCTTGCGCGGCGCCAGCGGTTTGCCGGCGGCAAAATCCTTGTCCAATCCAACCGCCGCTAAACCGTCGCCAAATCCGGCGGCCTTGATCGCCTTTTTCTCCGGCGGCTTCACATCCGCCTTCGGCGCCGTCAATTTCAAATCATCGCCAACCTTCACATCGCCCGCGCCGATATCCTTGGCCGTCTGATCCAACTCGGCCAGCACTTCCTTCAGATGATCCTTCTTCACCGGCGTGCCGTGTTTGCCCATGCCTTGTTCATCCAGCGCGCCCCAGCCTTTGATCGTTCGCGCCACGATCGCCATCGGCCGATTTCCATTTTTCACGACGTTCAATTCGCGGAACGCCTCGTTGATCTCGATCGGATTATGTCCATCGATGATCCGCACAATGAACCCATACGCCCGGCATTTCTCCGCCAGTCCCTGATAGCTTTGCTGCGGGCTTACCCAATCGCTCTGTGCCAGCTCATTGCAGTTGAAAATTGGAATGACGTTGGTGAGGGCATGGTCGGCGATAAAATCGGCCGCCTCCCAAATCTGCCCTTCGCGCGATTCGCCGTCGCCGATTATGCAGAAGATATTGCGGTCGAGCTTGTCCATCCGCGCCGCGGCGGCGAGGCCCGCCGCCACGGAAAGACCCTGGCCGAGCGATCCTGTCGCCGCGTCGAAAAATGGAACGCCAACCTGCGGATGCGGATGCCCGTCGATGGGGGAATTAATCGCGCGAAGGGTCATGGCATCATCACGCGTCATCGGCCGGCCGGCCGATGGGTCGTGCTCCTTGCCCGGCGGGGTGATCATGCCGCCCAGGTCCGCGTAAGCCGCGTAAACAATGGGGACAGCATGGCCTTCTGAAAGCACCAGCCGATCGCTCGCCCCGTTCCACGGATTTTTCGGGTCCCAGCGCATCTGGTGATACATCAACACGGTGATCAAATGCGCCAGCGACAGGGCCGTGGAAGGATGCCCGCTCCCAGCGGCGGTGGTCATTTCAACGGCAAGTTTCCCGATCTCAACGGCTTTTTTATTGACGGCAGAACTAAAGCTCATGACAGCTCCGGTAAAAGGCAGTGCTCAACGTTCACGCGCCCGCGGATGCAACCCAACAGAAACCCGTTTGAGAATGTATCGATAACGCCCAACCCGGACAACGCAGCAAATGCCCCGAGGCTGGCTCGTCGCGGCACGCCCACATTCGGGGCAGCGTTTTGGACTTGCGCGCAGATCATACCCACACCGGACGCATCGCACGCCAATCGGTTTTCGCGCGAGAGCCCACACGACGACCCGCCGCAGCGCCAGCAACGAAGAAATGAACAGCGGCAGAACGATCACCCAGTAAGGAAAAAACGCGATATGGCCAAACCATCCCCACGTGACTTGAAAGTCTCGATAAAGCCCCGCGCGATGAAATTCTTCGCCCTTGGTAGGATCGAAATGAATCCAACCGAGGGCGATGGTCCCGCGATAAGACCTCGCGAGAACGCGTGAGGCATCTCCATCAATTCCGAATCCCTGCTGATCTGGACCGTAGCTGGTAACCCATCCAATGGCGGAGGCCAAAAGGAGAGGCAGGCCTACGCAGAGAAAAACGATCGCGAGTGTCGGGCGGTTATCTGATTCCTCGCGCATATCGCGCTTCATTGTTGGTTAACCGGCTCGCCCATGCAACCAGACAGTCGCCAGTTCAGTGCGCGTTTGATCCCAGTCGCCGATGCAGCACATGTCCTCGTAGATGGGTTCGATTTCGCGATCGCCGCCGGGCAGCAGAAATTGCGTTTCCCATTTGGGGTTGAATCCGCACAGCACGCGACGGTGTTGCGCGATTTCCACCGCTTTCATGGGGAACGGCTGGATCGTCAACGAGGCTCGATCCTCAACCGGGTCAGCGTAAGCATAAAACGGCAGGACTTTTCCCACGCGAAGATATCCGTCGATCCCGCCCTGCGGCGGCGTGACGAAATAATTCTGTGGCCGGGCCAGTTCATTTATGCCGCGAGAGTCCTCATCACCAGTCAAAGCATTGATGCCCTGCATTCTAATCAGCACGGCGAACGGATATTGCGGCCGCAGATGCAGTCGCAGGCGGCCGGGGGTGGCGAGGCAATAACCGTCGCCCGCAGGGTTCTCAATCAACTGCGCAATTTGATTGGGCTCATCGGCACGCCGGAAATGGATCCGGACAATCGCCTGGTCATCCACTTCGGGAAAGGAAAAAACCAGTTCATTGTTTTCGAACTTTATCATGGAGTTACCTCGGAGAAAAATGGTGTCGGTGAGTGATTGCCCCAAGCTAAGGCGGCGCAATGGTGTGCGCAAGCGGAAAGGCTCACACCGTTGGATCTACACTGTTAAATCTGGACCTGGGCAGAATGCCCATACGGTAGACATGCAAATAACGCTGTATCCCGCCGAGGCTATAGCACTTTTCAGGTTGGTGGCGCGTATCCACCGCAGCCGTGACGGATGAAATTTTCGTAGGGTGGGCGTACTCGCCCACCGTTTCCTTGCCCGCGACGCAAGCGTGGTGGGCGAGTACGCCCACCCTACAAAAATCAAGCCGTCGGTCCGACATTTTCACCAGCAGGCACTCCGAAGGATCTAGCCGGTGCGCGGACGCGAGCCAGATCCTTCGGAGTACCTCAGTCTCATACACACGCCGCTTAAAGGTGTCCGGTTTGAGGTAACCCGTAATCCGGAGATGAATGAGCCGCGCACGGCGGGTACTCCCGAAGTAAGCGGTTTCGCCGGATCCGCTTACTTCGGGAGTACCCGCCGT
>DASRRM010000293.1:0-28390 GCA_035695715.1 Tepidisphaeraceae bacterium | reverse complement strand
GCCCCGATTGCGGCGGCACCGGATTGATCACGCTGCTGACCAGCCGAAAACCCTGCGCCGGCTGCTGCGGCACCGGCAATTCCCCGGCGTAATGAAAGGAAAGACCGGTGAAGAAAAGCATCGGCGAAATGCCCGCGCCTTACGCCTGCGGGGCCGGGAGGTTGGCTACGAACTCGGCCAGTTGCTGGGCGCTGGGGCTGAGGGCGGTGCGGACGTAGTAGCCGCTGGTGGCTACGCCGGTGCAGAGGCTTTCTTCCAAGGTGAAGCCCAGGACGCGGCCGAGGCAGAAGCCGGCGTTGAAGTGGTCTCCCGCGCCGGTGCTGATCTTGGGCTCCTTCACGAAGGGGCCGGCGAAGGCGGCGCTGCCGGTGGCGGTGGCGGCGGCTGCGCCTCTTCTGGGATGGATCACGACGCAGGAGAGGCCCAGCTTCCTGCGGATGTTGGCGGCGGTCTGCTCGATCTGCGGCTCGGGCTCGCCGGTGATGGGGACGCCGATCACCTGGGCGATGGTGGTCGATTCCTTGAGGTTTAGGCCGAGGATGACGTCGGCCTGTTCCTGGGCTTCGGTGAGGATTTGCATCGCCTCGGCGATGTCTTTGCTGGGGCGTTTTTCCGGGTCGCACAGGTCGACGGCGAAGATCCGGCGGGCGCCACCCTGCTTTAAAAAGCCGCTGGCAAGCAGTTGGCGCCAGATGTCGCTGAGGTAGGGAAGCATGGTCCAGTTGACGAAGCCGAAGACCTTGGATTCGGCAACCATTTTGGCGAGATGTTCCTTGCCGACGCGGAGGAGGATGTTGTTCCAATTGACGTCGGTGAGGTGGGAGTATTTGCCGAGCATCAGCTTGCCGTCGGTGAACTCCAAGGCGTCGGTGTGGCCGGGTTCGGCGATGCTGATGACGTTGGCCCGGCGGGCCATTTCCTCGAAGACCGGATGCAGGGTGGGGAAGCCGACCGCGCCAATGTAGTTGACCGACACGCCGGCGGCGGCCATGGCGTTGGCCATGATCGGGCCATTGCCGCCGAGCTTCATCTGCTTGACGACCAGCTCGAAGTTGCCGGACTGGCCGGTGGCGGCGAGGACTTTTTTGCCGAAGGCATCGATGGTGGGAATGGCGTCGAAGGTGTCGGTATTGTGGCGTTTGTCGACGATGGCGATGATCTCATCGACGAAGCCGTCGAGGCCGATGGTGGCCTTGACCGAAGCCAGATTAGCGGAGGCGGTGAGCAATTTTTTGCTGGTGGATTGAGCGATTTGTTCGCGAGATTGAGGCATTGTCGTGTGGTCCCGTGGTCGTTTTGGATTTTGGAATTCGACTGACTAACAGTGCCGGGGAGAATATCCGAAGTTGCGCGCGGACGCCAACGGGTGGAAAACGCTCGATGCGCACGGGCATTCCGACATCGTCCGAAAGACTGACATACGCGTAGTCCGGGGTGCTCTTCTCCTGTATTTCCGCCCGGCTCTGGAATTTTCAGGATAGCGGAGGAGGTGAGATTCGAACTCACGGGACCCTTGCGGGCCCACCGGTTTTCAAGACCGGCGCATTCGGCCGCTCTGCCACTCCTCCGGAATATTTCGTCATCCACGCTTTGAATTCCGGGCAGTCCGACAGGATCATATCGCGGAGGGGCTTTTAAAACCAGATGCCGGCCGATGCGTGGCGGGCCAGGGAATGTATTTTATGACACCTTTTCGAATGACGCTTGTTGCCGCAATTCTAATCTCGCTGTGCGCGGCGATGTTGCGGGGTGATGAGACCGCGGCAGCGCCGGCAGTCTCTTACGCATCCTGGCGGCACTCGGGGTCCATTTTTCTGACTACCACGCCAAGCGGCGCGGATCTTCCCGCCGAGGCGTTGCTGCGCGATTTTCCGGTGCTGGTTCGGCTCGACCGGGATTTTTTCGACTTTGCGCAGGCTAAATCGCACGGCGAAGATGTGCGCTTTTCGACGCCGGATGGGATGCCGCTGGCGTTTCAGATTGATGACTGGAATGCGAAGGATGGGTCGGCGGCAGTCTGGGTGCGCATCCCGCTGCTGAAGGGAAATGATCGGCAGGAAATTGTCATGCACTGGGGGAACGAGAACGCCAACAGCGAATCGAGCGGGAAGGCCGTATTTAATGATGGCAATGGATATTTAAGCGTCTGGCATATGAATGATGAGGCGCAGGATGAAGTCGGCACGTTGCAAACGAAAGACACCGGCACCCAACCCGCGGCGGGAATCATCGGGGCGGCCCGGCATTTTCCCGGCGGAGCGGGAATCTTCGGCGGAGATAAAATCGCCAAATATCCTTCCGGCGGCGACGCCCACAGCACCGAGGCGTGGTTCCGCGCGGAAAAACCTAATGCCACCATCATCGGCTGGGGGAACGAAGGCGGCGGCCGGGGCAGCAAGATTCGCATGCAGTTTCGCAGCCCGCCACACATTCATATCGACAGCGATTTTTCCGATGTGAATGGGCAGGCCACGTTGCCGATGGACGAATGGATTCACGTCGTTCACACTTATGACCGGGGTGTCGGCCGGATTTATATTAACGGCAAGCTTGACGCCGAGGCAAAGCCGACGCTGAACATTAAAAGCCCGGCCCGATTGTGGATTGGGGGTTGGTACAACAATTACGATTTTCAAGGGGACATTGATGAGGTGCGAGTTTCCAAGGTGGCGCGGTCGGCGGACTGGGTGAAGGCGGAATACGAAAACCAAAAGCCGATGCAAACGCTGGTTGGGCCGATCGTACAGAGTGGCGCAGCGTTTTCTGTTTCGCCGGCGGAATTGACCGTGAGCGAAGGCCGCCAGGCGGCGGTTTCGGCACAGGCCGGCGGGGCGCAGAAAGTTTACTGGATTCTCAAGCGCGATGGCCGGGAAACGGTGGTTGCCGCCGACCGCTTTCATTTCACGTTTGACGCAGGCCGGGTGAGCGGCGATCAGTCGGCCACCCTGATTTTTAAAGCGATTTACGCCGATGAGATCAAGACGCGGGAAATTCCGATTTCCATCAAGGAGGCGATTCCCGATCCGATCTTCACGCTGACCGCGCCGCCGGCCTGGGATGGGCGATCGGCGATTGAAGTAACGCCGCAGATCAGCAATTCCCGGCAGATGCGCGATGCCGGGGCGGGGGAGATGCATTACGCGTGGCATGTGGCGGATTTCGCGGTGACCACGGAGGCGCGGGATGGGAAGCTGCTGCTGAAGCGCGCGCAGAACAGCGGGAAGCTGATCGTGACGGCGACGATCGACAACGGCGGGAAGCCGATGACGCAAACCGCGGAGTTTCTGGTGACCGAGCCGGCCAGCGATGCGTGGGTGCAGCGGACGCCGGTGAAGGATGAGAAGCCGGTGGATAACCAGTTTTATTCGCGCGATGACAGGAATGAAGGGACGCTATTTTATAATGGTGTCTTGAAGGATGAGGGCGAATCGGTTTTCCTTCGCGCTTATGCCGACGACAAGCCGTTCGCAAATGAAAATCGCAAGCTGGGCGCTGACAAGGCGTATGCGTTTACGATCAAGCTGAAGCCGGGATTGATTCGTTACAAGATTGAATTCGGCTCAATCTCCGGCGATCGCGAAAAGCTGCTCAACACGGTCAGCAACATCATCTGCGGCGACGCCTACCTGATTAACGGCCAGTCCAATGCCGAGGCGACGTCATTCGGCAACGCCGACTACCCATTCAGCAGCCCCTGGATTCGCACGTTTGGCAGCATGGAAGGAAGCCCGCATGGCGCCAACCTTGGCGGTTGGGCCAACGCCTCAGCCCGTGGCAAGGACGGCGTCGCCACCATCGGCTACTGGGGAATGGAACTGGCCCGGCGGCTGGTTGATGACGAGAAAATGCCGATATGCATCATCAACGGGGCGGTAGGCGGCACGCGCATCGACCAGCATCAGCCAAACGCCGCCAATCCCGAAGATCTCGAGACCATCTATGGCCGGCTGCTGCATCGCGTCCGCCAAGCCCGCCTTGAAACCGGCATTCGCGGCATCCTCTGGCACCAGGGCGAAAACGATCAGGGCGCTGACGGCCCGACCGGCGGGTTTGGCTATGAAACGTACCGGCAATATTTTCTCGACATGGCCGCCGGTTGGAAACGCGATTACCCCAACGTGCAGCATTATTACATTTTCCAAATCTGGCCCAAAAGCTGCGCCATGGGCATCAACGGCTCTGACAACCGCCTGCGCGAAGTGCAGCGCGAGCTTCGGACGGCTTTCAGTCACATGAGCATCATGTCAACGCTGGGAATCATCCCGGCGGGAACGTGCCATTATCCGCCGGAAGGTTATGCCGACATGGCCCGGCTGATTTGCCCGCTGGTGGAGCAAAACAATTATGGAAAGCAGTTCGCGATGTCCGTTTCGCCGCCTAATTTGAAGCGCGCGGGGTTTAGCGACAATAAGAAAGATGAAATCGTGATGGAATTTGATCAGCCGATGAAATGGGACAATTCACTTTGCGGCCAGTTCTACCTGGACGGCCAGGCCGGGAAGGTCGCGTCGGGAAAAGTTTCCGGGAATAAGGTGACACTTAAACTGGCCTCTGGATCATCGGCGCGGAAACTGACATATCTCGACAGCAAATCCTGGAGCCAAAGCACGCTGCTGAAGGGCGAAAACGGAATCGCGGCGCTGACGTTTTGCGAGGTGCCGATCGCCGGGGCGGAAGCGGGCCGCTGATTTTCGGCGCGACACGGATTGACGCAGAAACAAAAAATGAACATTGATGGACAGGATATACAGGATGAATGGAATTCTGTTTCCGATCCTGTCCATCCTGTGTATCCAATGTTCATTCTGGCTTCGCCACTTGCAATGAGACGGCATCTCACAATCGCGAATTACACCAGAACATCCCTTCCGCCATTTCCGCAATCCGGTTAGCTTCCGCAGCAAGATGGATACAAATGCAAAAACGCGAATTCTCATCCTTGGCGGCGGCTTTGCCGGGGTTTATACGGCGCTGGGATTGCAGGACGCTTGGGACGATGACCCGGCGGTCGAAGTCACCCTCGTGAGCCGAAACAATTACTTCCTCATGACCCCCCTGCTTTTCGAAGCCGGGTCGGGCGTTTTGGAGCCTCGGCATGTGGTGAATCCGATCCGCCCGCTGTTTGACAGCGTGCGGTTCATCGAAGGGGAAGTCGACGCGATCGATGTCGACAAACGCATCGTGAATGTCACCCAACCCGGCGGCGAAAAGTTGGCGCTGACCTATGACCAGGCCGTGCTGGCGATGGGCGGCATCACCAACACGCGGCTGGTGGCCGGGTCGAAATATGCCCTGACTTTCAAGACGCTCGCCGACGCGATTTTTTTGCGCAATCACATCATCCAGCTTTTCGAGCGCGCCGACGTGGAAATGGAAGCGAAGAAAAAAGCGGCGCTGCTGACATTTATTCTCGTGGGCGGCGGGCTGGTGAACACAGAACTTTGCGGCGAACTGACCGCCTTTCTGCAAACGCTGCAAAAGCGTTATCCGCGCGTGAATCCTGGTGACTGGCATGTGGAGATCATCGAAGGCGAGGACGCCATCGCCCGCGAATTCGATGAAGACCTGCGCGAATACATCACCGACGTTCTGGAACATCGCGGCGTGAAAATCCGCCTGAACACGCGCGTGAAATCGATCGAGCCGGGCTGCATTCACCTGCCGGATGGAACCGATATCCCCAGCGAGACAATCGTGCTGGGAACCGGCGTGGTTCCCAGTCCGGTCGTGGCGGCATTGCCGATCGAAAAGGACAAGCACGGCCGAGCCATCACCGACGCCACCATGCAGTGCAAAGGGCGCAAGGATCTTTGGGCGCTGGGCGATTGCGCGCAGATTCCCGACCCCAGCGGCAAGCCTTACCCGCCTTTAGCGCAACACGCGCTCCGCGAGGCGCGGGTTTTGGCGCGGAATATTTCCGCCGGCATTCGCGGCGACGCCCTCGAGCCTTTTGTCTACAAGAGCAAGGGAACGCTGGCGGCGCTGGGCGATTTCGCGGGCGCGGGCAAGCTGATGAAGCTCGAGATTCGCGGCTTTCTTGCGTGGTGGGTTTGGCGGACGTATTACGTCATGCAGATGCGGAGCTGGAGCCGGAGGATCCGGATCATTTTGGATTGGACCGTTGCGCTGTTCGTGAAAAACGATATCGTGCAACTGGACTATTTGTTCAGGGCGCCCAAAGGCGACTCGGCGGCGGCCCGCGAATCGGAATGAACCCGGGAGAAAGTTTTGCCTCCGTTGCAACGCATCAAGCGATATCTGGCGGGTCTTTCCATGGGCCGGCTGATTTTGTGGTTCTATTTCATCTGGTATCTCGTGGTGGTAATCCGATATCCCGACGCCGACGCACACCTTTGGCTGACGGCGATCGGCATCAGCTCGATCATCGGCACGGCCCTGTGGATCAACACCACGCGCTCGGGAAAAACCCGCGTCGACTTGGAACCGTGGCCCATTGCCCGGCTGTATCTTTTCCCATTCTGCGTCTCAAGCTTCGCAGCACTGGTGAAGGGGCGGGGATTTTTTCTGATCTTCTCGCCGAACATGCTGGATATGGAAGTTGCCCTGGCGTTGTGCGCGGCGCTGTCCATCACCGTGTTCGTGCTCAAGCAAAAAAAGAAGGGATAAAGCCGGGCTGCGGCTGTTATTTCTTTGCTGCAAGCGACAAATACCATGGCGTGGCCGCCATTCCGCCCCAGCTTTGGGGATTGTTATTCGCCTCGAATACTTTTTGCAGCCTGGCGTCGTAGGGGATCAATGCATCCCAAAGAACGCCGGGGGAATTCTTCCATCGCGCATCGGGTGCTTCGCCGTCGATTCTTTGAAACTTGGCGCGATCGATCTTCCCATTCCACATATAATCGCGATTGGTGGCAATCAGGCGCTCGATGTCCGCTTTGTCGAAGACCATGTTGTGCTGATAGGCGGCGACAATTCCCTCGACGTCTATGCCGTAGTAGCCGCCGTTGGGATGAACCCCGACCCAGTGGCGGGTTTCGCCGTTGGGTTTGTAATCCCACGGGCCCCCGGCGTCCCAGTAGTTCCAGACAAAGTATTTGCCGTCGCGAACTCGCATGCGCGATTTCATGGTGGCGAACCACCTTTCGGCGCGGCGGCCATAGTCGGGCTTGCCGGTCACATCGAGCAGGCTGAGCATCCAGCCGGCGATCAGGTTCTGCTTGTTGTCGGGAAGGGAAAAGCCGGTGGTTTTGCGTTTCTCGTAGCCCTCGGTGAAGCGGTTGTTTTTCTGGTCGAAGCCGAAATCGGGGATCACCCAAAGCCCACCGGCGGCGGTTTCGCGCCAGCATTCGCGCGTGTCCCATTTTTTGAAAATCTGCTCGGCCAGATCGACAAACGACCTGGCTTTTTCGCCATATTTGGATTTCAGGGCCGCCGAGGAATTGATCTCACCGGCAATGAGAACCATCGGCCGCAGCGCCATGGCTTCGCCGAGCATGTTGTCGGTGAAGCCGCTGGCGACCGCGCCGGTGCTTGCGCCGTCGGCTTTGGGCCAGCCGGGGAATCCATCCGGCTCCTTCGTGCTGCGCGTGGTCCAGGCGTCGCTCCAATCGATCAGATGGTCGATCCATTGCGTGTCGCCGGTTGCGAGGTAGCCGTAGTAGAAGCCGTTCAGATACGGGCTGACGAGCCAGCCAAGCTCCTCGCCGGTTTCCTTGTCGCAATAACGGTCGTGCTTTGCGCCGTCGAGGATGGCTTTGCTCCAGCGCCCCAGCCAATCCTTTCGCAGGGCGGGATCGATTTCGATTCTTGGTTTAACGTTGGAGGCGGGTGGTTCGCCCGCGCGGGCCGGGTCGATTTGAAAAAAAGCGGCCAAACCCGCGGCGGCGGTGGATTTGAGCATGAGTCGGCGCGAGAGTTGGAGCGGGTTCTGCGCCGCGGCGTCATGACGGAAGGAATCGGGACGGGACACGGGATGCCTTTCTGTGGGCGGACCATCGAAAGCAGATATCCGCATGTGCATACCACTCACATGAGCGGTTATTCGCGGGCGGACCGGGCAAGAAGGCAGAGCTCGCGAAGGCGCGAAGGTGCGAAGGAAAACGCGAAGAGTACTCTGAGAATCTGGCTTCGCGCCGCTCACTTGCCGATATGCGACCAGAATCCAGTTTCTTTGTCTTCTTCGCGTCTGTCTTCGCAACTTCGCGCCTTTGCGAGCTCGCATTTTTCTCCGACGTTAGCGACGTAGGATTAATAGGGCGCGATGCGCGAAATGCCGTGATACGTCGCTTGCGATTTCGCGATTATTCCGCGTGAAATCACTTATCACTGCATCCACGAACCATGCCCCAAAGCGGGCATCATCTTGAACACCCGCATGATCGGCGTGGCGATCGTCTCGGATGGATTTCCCTTCACCGGCTCGCGCGCCACGCCCACTACCCGGCCATCGTCGCCGATCACCGGCGCGCCGGCGTCGAGTGGAAACATGGGAATGCTCAGAGACAGGTCGTTGCCCATGTTTTCCCAGTGATCAAATACGCCGTTCACCACGCCGTTGGTGCCCAGCAGGCGGATGTGCAGGCCGGGCTCGGGGTCGTCGGTGTTGAGTTTCAGGAAAGGGAGGTCTTTGGCGTGCACGCGCAGAATGGCGAGGTCGGCCTCTTTGTCGGCCTGCACGAAGTCGGCAAAAAGCCTGTCGCCGTTGGGGCGGATGATGGTGATGTCCTGCGCGCCGTTGATGACATGAAGCGAGGTGACCATCAACCCATCGGCCGACACAAAAAATCCGCGGCCCTGCGCCACATTGGGACGGCCGGACGATTTTGCGTCCACCCTCACCACGGCGATTGCCGGGTTCTCGATCGTCGGGTCCTTCGGCCCGCAGCCGGTTAGAGTGAAGGCCGTGAGGATCAACGTCAACACCAGGCAACCGCGTGGATGAAACATGCGTCTGTCCTCTCGATAAGAGCCGGATGCTTTTAATATTCCCGCGGCGCTATCGTCTAAAGAAAAATACTGGACGCTCGCGAAGGGACTCCGAAGCACCTGACTCGCCTTCGCGCACTGGCACGACCCTTCGCAGTACCTGCTCTGACAATGTAGGGCGGGCACTGCCCGCCAACACCGTGCTCGGCGGGCAGTGCCCGCCCTACGTGAGTTTCGTCCGCAGCAGGTGCGGCGCAGCCGCATGAGGACTCAGGCTGAGGATCGCGCAGGCGCGCCACCAACGTCAAAGTGCCATCATATCGCGAGGCGAAATCTTCCATGAATTCTTCGCGTCTGCCTTCGCACCTTCGCGTCTTCGCGAGCGATCTCCTCTCGCCCCGACTCAATCGCGAGGGCGCTGTCGGGCTACTTCGCCTTCTCCGTCGGCGTCACCGCAATCGCCGCGTCGAACACCAAAAACGGATCGCCGCGCTCCTCGGTGGTTTTGCGAAGCGAGCCGATTGTTCGTGCCGCCACGCCTTTGAATAATTCCCTGCCGTTCAGCTTTACCGTCACCGGCTGATCCAGATCGAGCATCTTGTCGTTCAGGAGAATGATCGCCCGGTCGACGTTCTCGGCCTTCTCGATTTCGATTGTCTGGTGATCGCGCGAGGCAACCAGCAATGCCCCCGCCTTGGCTGATTTTTCCGGGACGGCTAACCAGTAAAACCGATCGTGCGTCGTCGAGCTTTGTTTCCAGACTACTTTCGCCGGCAGCGGATCGCGCGTGAACCCGGCCATCCATTCCACGGCAACCGCGTCCTCGCGGTTCATCCAATGGCCCCGGCCTTCGTGAAGTTGAACAACGTGCGTGTAGCCGGCAGGGTCGGCGGTGTGCAGATCATCCAGCAGCTTCTTCCATTGCAGCGCCACTTTGTTTCGGCCATACCCATCGTCCAGCGCCCCGACGTGAATGGCGAACGGCAAATTTCGCAATCCCAGCGGCGAGGCATCGTTGGGATGCCCCGCCATCATCGATGCCGCCGCCCAGCGGTCGGCCATGCGCGGGGCAAGCTGATAAACGCCATCCCCGCCGGCGGAATAGCCCATCAGGTAAACGCGATTTGGATTCACCTCGCCCAATACAAAAGCATCAGCCAGCAGCCGGTCGAACAGCGCATCGATATGCGATTCGTGCCAGAGATTCCAGGTATCGGTCGGGGCGCGCGGGGCGATATACAGGCCTTCCTTCGGCTCATACAGGCGAATCTGGTTTTCCCATTGCTGATCGTTCACGGCCGGCGGCGCATTCCCGCCGCCGTGCATGGAAATGTACAGGCTCCAGCCGTCTTTGGGCTTTTCGCCAAACTGGCGATGCTTGAGGCGCAGCGTGTGCTCGCCGATGGTGATGGCATCGTCCTTCCACTCCTTGGCGCGCGTTTCGCGAATGTACGCCGCGTGATCGTCCCACAGAAGCTGGCGGGCCTGTTCGGCCTGCGGCTTCGATAAAGGCGCGGTAGCGAAAGCCTGCGCCGCGAGATCGGCGCGCTTCTCGCGCGGCTGGGAAAGCCATTGGTGAAGCGCGGCAATCGCCGGTGCATCATCGTCGGCCGAAGCTGTCGACGGGACGAAGCCTGCCAGCGTGAAAAGCCCGGCGATGATCAAAAGAGTTTTGCTCATGGTCATTGTGAATCATCCGTCTGTTTGACTTGCGGAGAATACTTGATTCTCCGGTGATGCCCAAGCACGTGCGGTACAACACATTGCCAATTTACCCCGCTGATTTAGACTAACAGTTCCTAACGAAATGGGTTGAACGCCAAGACGCCGAGAACGCCAAGGTCGGAAAGAGCGCTCTTGGCGATTTTTCTTGGCGCCCTGGCGTCTTGGCGTTCAACCCATTTTGTTGGGAATTCCAGGATATGCAGTTAACCGAATTCCTTCCACGGGAGCAAAATGGGCAACGGTACAACTAAAAAAGGGGCGCCGGATTGGTCGACCCTGCGGTTACTCGGGAAAACGTTCGTCGTCGTTGCAAAGCAGGGATACCAGAAGCGCGTCCTGGCTGAGCAAATCGCCAAAGAAGGCGGCCGGGTTGTCGATGACGTGACGGAAAAGACGAATTACATCGTGCTGCATGACCCGCGCGGGATGCCGGCCGCTGTGAAAACGGCCGAAAAGCCGAATAAAAAAGGCGCCAACATCGCCATCATCGACACGGCGGACCGGGCATAAATTATTTTTCCTTGACGCGCGCAGCGCGGGACGGTGGGATACGTTTCAACTGACAGGGACAATCATTCATCACGGCGCGGAAAACCGTGCCAGGAGTCGAAAAACCATGCAACGGCCTTCCCTCTATCGTCGCTTCCAAAAAGCCGCACTCGCTCTGGCCCTGGGTGCGATCGTTTCGTCGGCCTCCGCCGCCAGCGCCGCCGATCAGGCTTATTCCATTAAGATTCACGTCAACCCGGGCGAGAAGTGGGCCTTTGATGCCAGCACCGCCATGAACGAAAAGGGACAGGTGCTGGCCAATGAACAGGTCGCCCAGCCGATCAACCAGGCCTTCACGCAGCGCCGCAAAGGCGTCATCGAGGTGCTGTCGGTGGAGAACGGCCTGCCATCAGCCATCAAACTCACTTACGATGCCGAATCGTCCAATGGCGGCGCGCCCGGCGCTCAGCAGCCGCCTCCGTTTGCCCTGGCCGGCCGCACGGTCAACGTCAGCCGCCGCAATGGCGTGGTTACCACCGATCTTGGCAACAACGTCGATCCGCAGACCTTGCAGGAGGTCAGCCATATGCTCGACCCGGACGTCAGCGCCTACCCCAAGCAGCCGGTGGCCATCAACGAGGAATGGGACGGCGACACCGCCGCCATGGCAAAGGCCTATCAACTCGGTGCCGATGACAAGCTGACCATGAAGTGCAAGCTTTTGGAGGTCCACGATGTGGCCGGCCGGCAGGTGGCTGAGATCGGCCTGCATGGCACGATGTTGAAGCACGATGAAGGCTTCATCGAAACCAATATCACATTCGACGGAAACGCCAGCATCGATCTTCAAACCGGCCAGGCGACGGCAACGACGATGACCGGAAAAATCTCGATGCGCGGCGCGCAGCAGCAGACCGGTCCCGATGGCACGCCGGTCAAGATCAATGTCAGCGCTGACGGCGACCTGAAGGTGAATCAGACGGTGAAACTGGAAGGCGCAGGCGCGCCCGCCGCCCCCGGCGCTGGTTTCGGCATCGCCAATCCGCCCCCCGCCGCCCCGCTGCCGATGACGCCGGTCGGCGATGGCCCCTTCACCGGCAAGTACAAAGGCGACCAGGTCGCTTTGGACTTGAGCGACGCCGGCGGACAAGTCACCGGCACCCTCACCGTCGGCGACAAGAAATTCCCCCTCGCCGGAAAATCCGACGGCGGAAAACTGACCGGCAACTTCGAAAGCGACGGCACCAAGTTCAACTTCACCGCCGCCCTGGACGGCACGACCCTTACATTGACGAGCGAAGGAAATACCTACACCCTGAAAAAGCCCGCTGTGAATCCTCTGGCCCGCCCCCAGGCCAAGAATCCCCTGGCCAAGCCCGACGCAAAAAATCCGCTGGCCGACCCCCAAGAGAAAAAACCCCAACCCAAAAACCCGCTGGCTGACTAGATGACCTGCCGTGATTCGAATAGACGGTCAATAACCGGCAGAAACGATACCGAGCCCCGGACCCGCAAAAAGCGACGCGAAACCCTTGCAACTGCCGAATGGTTGCATAGAATTACTCTCTCAGTCGAGGCAAGTCCGGGTTGCTTGAAGCCCGAACCACCTCGAAGAGTTTTCCCGGGCGGTTGGCGCAGCTGGCTAGCGCACCAGCATGACACGCTGGGGGTCACAGGTTCGAGTCCTGTACCGCCCATTGAAGTAGAAAAGCAGTGCCGAACGTTAGTTAACGTACCTTCCCCTTGTGGGGCAGAGCGGCCGAAACGGATCAGTTATTCTGAATTCTTCAGAATAACCCCCTTCGGAGGCTCATTTATGCCCCGCCCCAAGTCCGACACACCGGGTTATTGTCTCCACAAGCAGAGTGGCCGCGCCTACACCACGATCGCTGGCAAACAGCACCTTTTCGCAGGGCCGCACGGTTCCCCGGAAAGCCGCGCCGCCTATGACCGCCTCATCGGTGAATGGCTTACCAGTGGCCGAACGCTGGTCAACCAAACCCCGCACGGCCCGACCGTCTCAATGGTTGCCGCTGCATTCTGCTCGCATGCCGATGCCCACTACGTTCATCCTGATGGCACCCCCACCGGGGAGGCCCATAACTTCAAGCTGGCGATGCGACCCCTTCGCCGACTGTACGGCGCAACACCCGCCGCATCGTTCGGGCCGAAGTCTCTGAAGGTTGTGCGGAAGGATATGTTGACCCCGAAGGAAGATTCTCCGGGCTGGAGTCGGACCTACACAAACCGGCAGATTGACCGGCTGAAGATGATCTTCCGCTGGGCGGCGGCGGAGGAAATGATTCCGGCGAGCGTTTACCACGCATTGGCGACCGTCGACGCGATCCGGATCGGCAAAGAATCGGCACGGGAAACGGAACCGGTTGGGCCGGTTGCCGTCGAAACTGTCGAGGCGACGTTGCTGCATCTTCCCCCGGCCGTGGCGGCATTGGTGCGGTTGCAACTGCTCACCGGCGCCCGAGGCGGGGAGTTGTTCATCCTGCGGACTTGCGACATCGATCGATCCGCGGAAGTTTGGAAGTATCAACCGCGCGCACACAAGACAGCCCATCACGGCCACGCCCGCACGATCTACTTCGGGCCGCAAGCCCAGGAAGTCTTGACGCCGTTCCTGAAGCTCGATTTACAGGCGTATCTCTTCGCGCCGGCGGATTCGGCCGAATGGCGTTTGGCGCAGCAACGACGCCGGCAACCGTCCGAACGATCCGGCAGCCGGAAGTATCCATTTCATCCGCACTACTTGCGGCACACCTACGGTCGGGCGATTGCCCGCGCCGCCGAGCAGGCCAACCGATGGGGGCGCGGCGGGCGGATATGCGCCGATGATGCGATCATCGTTCCCCACTGGCACCCCCATCAACTGCGGCACACCGCCGGCACGATGTACCGTCGCGATGGGGACTTTGAAGCGGCGAAGATCATTCTGGGCCACAAGACGGATTCAATGACGCAGCACTATGCCGAACGCGATTCACGCAAGGCCGAGGAACTGGTTGCCAGGATCGGTTAGAATCTCAATGTCGGGACGGCGGACTAATTACCCGCCAAGCGATCTGCGGCGGAAGCGTTGCCACCATCACGCCCCGCCGCGGGTCGACCCGCTGGAAGATGGTGGAACATGCCAGAATCAAAATACCGACACCCGCTTTACAACTTGCTGTTCTGGGAAGCGCTTGACGGCCGTGAGCCGGACGAGGCAACTGCCGAACGTGCGAAGGACGAATGGTGGAAGGCGGAGCGGCTGAGGGAACGAAACCCTTCATTGCCGGCACTCCCGCCGCGCCCGCAAAGCATCCGGGAGATGTTTCGCGCGCTCGACGGCTGGTATGGTCAATCCGCCCAGGATTACCCGGTCCGTATCGCACCGTTCGCGGGGTGGCTGAAGACTCAAATCGACAGGGAGGCAAACCCGGCGGTTGATGATTTACGCAAGCGGAATAATCTCCTCGATAACCCGCCGCAAGTTCAGCAGTACGCCGACGATGCCAAAAAGGCAATCTGCACGGCCAACGAACTTGGCTTGCGACACAACGTGTCATTCGCGAAAGTCGCGCCGGCGATTACGTGGCGCGAGAAGCTGGGGATATTCGAGCAACTGCTGGCCGCGTGCCCGGCGGCGGACGCGAAGCCCGAATTATCGCAGATAGAATTTGCCCGATTGTCCGGTCGCAGCGAGTCGTGGATTAGCAAGAATAGGAGTAAAATCGGGCCGTTCACCGTCGAGAACGCGAGGGAGTTACGAGAAAAGAATGACGGGCGCAAACTGCGCTCGCAACGATCAGAGACAGACGCCGAGGTTGAGGGAAAATTTAAGAACACGAGTCGACAATAGTTTCCAATCTGTTTCCTTTGAAAAACTTCAGTCGCGTTCTACCCCGGAAAACAAGGCTTTTCCGGGGTTTCTCGTTCACCAATTTCTTTCCAATCCCTTTCCGCGCAATCTGGACGGTTTAATCCGGCCATGCTTGATTTTGAACACGAAACGCTCGTGCCTCTCAGTGAGGCCAACCGTCACCCGCTATTGTCCCGCCGCCGGCGGGTTCACAGAAGCGTGCTGGAGCGCTGGCGGACCCGTGGCATTCGCGGCGTTGTGCTGGAAACCGTGAAGATCGGTGGGACGCGCTACACGTCGGCGGAGGCACTCGCCCGGTTCGTCGAACGGTGCAGCACGCCCGGCGCTGACAGTGACACGCCGACTGCCGGCATGATGCAGAGGGCGCACGCCCAGGCCGAGCGCGAGCTCGACGCCGCTGGCGTGTAATTGTTCAGCGCATGAAAAAGCGACCGATGGAGGCCCGGCAAGGTTCCATCGATCGCGGAGAATCGCCGGATGCATCATTACCACCGCGACAACACAATTCAACCCCGCGTCAAGCGCGGTCTGGACGACTTGCCAGGCGATCGATGCCGCGTGGCAATGATGCTGCTGAAGCTCGTCCGCCCGCGGCTGGGAATCTCGCCATGGTTCGGCGCGCGAATCGGTTCGCCATTCGGCGATGCGACAATCAATCTCGCTTCGTGCGGGTATGTCTGGATTCTTGGCATCGATCGGCAAGGCGTCCTCTGCGCGGAGGTTTTACCATGAAACCAACGCACGGGCCGCCATTGAGTGTGGAAGAGCAATTCGGCGCTGAACTGCCGGCGGACCTTGACGCCGAAATGAGCCTGCTCGGTTCAATCCTGATCGATCGAAACCAGCTTGCCCCCGTTCGCGAGATTGTGGACCGGGTCGATTTCTTCGACGGCGCGCATTGCATCATTTTCGACTCAATCACCGTGTTGGCCGATGAGGGCGCGGAAATTGACTCCGTAACAGTGCGCCGCCACCTGAAGGACCGGGGTTGTTATGAGGAAGTTGGCGGCGACGCCTATCTCGCGAAGTTGCTCGATAAGGTGCCAAGTGCGGCACATGCGATTCACTATGCTCGAATTCTTCGCGGCAAGACAAAACTGCGCGAGATGATCGACATCGGCAATGACCTGATACGCATCGGTCATAAGCCCTACCTCGGTGACGCCGATGTAATGATTCAGCGTGCCCGGGATCGCGTCGACGAGCTTGCCCGGCAAGAAACCGACGGCGAAAAATACGGCCTGCTCTTGACCCGGTTTTCCGACGTTCAATCCCGTCCCGTCGAATGGCTTTGGCCGGAGCGTTTCGCGCTCGGCAAGGTCTCACTTATCGCCGGTGATCCAGGTCTGGGGAAAAGCTTCCTCACTGTCTTCATGGGCGCGGTTGTCAGCAACGGCGGACTGTGGCCGGATTGCACGGAGCGCATCGAGCGCGGGTCCGTCATCATGCTCAACGCTGAAGACGACTTAGAGGACACGATCCGCCCGCGCCTTGACGCTGCCGGGGCGGATGTCTCCCGCATCGTCGCGCTCCGCGGTGTGGCTCGGCCAGCGATCAACGGAAAATCCATCGTTCACGGTTTCACACTGAACGAACTGCCGATGCTTGAAGATGCGATCAAAGCAACGCCCGACGTGAAGCTGATAATCATCGATCCGATCAGCGCCTACCTTGACGACGCCGACAGCCATCGCAATGCAGAGATTCGTGGGCTGCTCGCGCCGCTGGCTGAGCTGGCGGCCAAGTATCACGTTGCCATCGTGCTGGTGACGCACCTGAACAAAGGCGGCGGCGGCAAGGCGCTTCACCGTGCGATGGGTTCACTGGCGTTTGTCGCGGCGGCCAGGGCGGCATGGCTGGTGACGGCTGATAAGGCAGACCCGCGCCGACGGTTGCTGCTGCCGATGAAGAATAACCTTGGCAATGATACTTCGGGTCTGGCTTACACGATCATCGGCGACGGCCAGGGCGCTGCAGTCGCATTCGAGCGCGGGGCGGTTTCGATGAAGGCGGATGACGCGCTCCGGGATGATGAAGATGAGGACCGGCGCGGACCTGCACCAGAAACCCATAACGCGGCGGTTGAATGGCTCACTGAATTGCTCGGTGCCGGCCCGCTGGAATCAGGCCGGGTGAAGTCAGACGCAAAGGAAGCTGGCTTGATGTGGGCAACCATCCGCCGCGCCCAACAGACGCTGGGTATCAAGCCCTACAAGGCTCAGTTCGGCGGAGCGTGGATGTGGACGCTTCCACCCCCAAAATCAACTTGCTCATCAACTTGCTCACGTTCTCCTATACCTGAACAACCTGAGCAACTTGAGCAACTTGAGCATCTTCGGTTCCCAGACCCTTAAACCATATATATTTCATAGCGCCCCCTCAGGGAAAATCAACTTGCTCAAGTTGTTGGGTGTTGGGGAGTACTTGAGCATCTTCGTCATGACCACCTACGCCATCATCCTCAGACCGATCGACCAGGCCGTGCCGGCCGAGGTGCGGTTGCGGCGTCTGCTGAAGGCGGCATTGCGGGCGTATGGACTGCGGTGCATCGACGTGCGGGAGCTTCCGGCAGACCAGGAACGAACCAACAACCCCCGGATACCGGGAAAGGATCGACCATGAAAATCGTGATGAAATCGAACGGCGTTTTTCTGAGCGACTTGTGCGCGATATGCCGCAAGAGTTTCGAGCCGGCAGACGCGATCGCGGTGATTGAGAATGAGGACGGGGACGGGCCTTGCGTGTGCCATGATTGCATTGCCGCCGGGCCGGACGGAATGAAGGAACGCGCCCGCACCTGTGCCGCCAAAAGTCTAGAGCATGCCAAGGCCGTCGTGCGGTGGGCCGAGGAATTCGCCAAGGAAACCATCGAAGCGCCAAGCGTGGCGGAATGGGAGTCGGCTCAGGATGACGCCGTGATTGAGCGGCATGGCGGGACTCGCGAGGAACTGGAAGCGTATAAAGCCTCATCGGTGGAAGCAGGCGTGGGGGAATTATTCTAATGACCGACCGCCTTTCCATCATGCGACGATGCAGCAAATGCCGCGCGGTTTTGCCGCGGTATTACTTCCACGATTCCGGAAGGGCAGCCGGGGCGGCAAACCCTATTTCGCAGGCCAGCGGAAGGCCCATAAACCCCCATCGGGAAATCGCCAGGAAAGGACCGGCCCGGAATGAGTGAAAATCCCCCGACGTCAAACGGAGCAAACGGCGACGGCGAACGCGGCGCCAACGGCCGATTCCTTCCCGGCAACAAGGGCGGACCCGGCAACCCCGCCGCCAGGTATGCCCGCGAAGTGCGCGAACGGCTCAACGATGCGTTGTTTAAAACCTGTTCACCCGACCGCCTGCTGGCACTCATCGACGCCTTGCTCCGCAAAGCCGAGGCGGGCGACGTGGCGGCGGCAAGACTCCTCCTCGAAAGAATCGCCGGGCCACCCGTGGCGGTGGACCTCCAGGAGCGGCTGGAATCAGTCGAGGAGCTTGTCGCGAAGAATGATTTTGACTGGGAGGCGTATCGCCGGGCCGCGGCGGCGGAGAAAAAGCCATGAACTTCAACCAGCGACTTGCGGCGATTGAAGGCCGGTTATCCCGGCACTCTGATGCGTGTCCCCATTGCGGCGCGAACTGGCACGGCAGTGTCATCATCGTCGATGATCGCCCCGCGTGTATCCGCTGCGGCGGCGAGCGGGAAGCGCCGCGGCATCCAGTGAAATCGTACGACGGGGAAATGATGGGAGAGAATGCCCCATGAGCTTTCACCAACGACTTGCAGAACTCGAAAGGCGTCTGGCATTTCGCCGCCGGCATGAAGTCGCCGACGCCGGCTACGACTACGACGCGCTTCCCGTCCACCAGCTCCGCCACGTGCGCGCCATCGTCGCGAATCAGGCCGCCGGCGTGGCATTGACGGCCGATGAGCAGCGCGAGCTCGATTCCATCCCGTTGCACCGCCCCGGCTCGTGCACATGCTGCGGCGGCGGGCAGTTCCGGCATCGAAACCCGGCGGGATGAATGACGAATGAACGCCGCACGTTGCGGCAGGAAAACGAACGGCCGGGACGCCCGGCAAAGGATTTGAACAATGGCAAGGTTTACTACCGTTTTGAATACCGGCGATTCAGGCATGAATCAGCAGCAGCTTGCAGATGCTTTGGCGAAGCTCCTCGGCTCTCATAAGGCCGTTGAAAGCGTCCGGGAACATGCCGGCATCACCGCCCTGAGCGGCGAAAGTCCGGACCTCGATACCGAAGTTGCCCAGCTGCGCCGTCGTCACAATCTTCCCGCCGCGAGGTAGCGGCCGGTCCGGTGAGTGCTCCCGTGATCGGCGGCGATTCGCGCCGCCGGTCACACTTTTTACCAGGAGAATCGCAAATGTCCCTTTTAGACCAACTCGACAGCCTCGAAACCCAACAGCAGGCCGATGCTGCTGCGGCCGCCGCCGCGGCCGCCGACACGATCGCAGCGGCCAAGGCCGAATACCTCACCATCCTGCGGCGCCGAAATAATGAGCGCCCGGGCGATGCCAGACAACTGCTGGCAATGGCAGCCGCAGCGGGAATCACGGCGGAGCATCGCGCCGCTTTGCTCGCCGCCATCGTGGAGGCCGATCGCCTTCGCGGTAAAATTGCGAGCGATGAGCAAATCGCCGCGCTCATGGATTCGGACGAGAAAGACGTTGTGGAGGCCCGGCGAATACTTACCGACGGTTTCGCGATGCAGATCCGTGGAATGAGCGGCGGCGGATTAAAGGAATTTTGCTCCGCCTTTGTCGCGCTGATGTCTGATGACCTGCGGGAAGTCAAACACGCCGCGGGCCGGTGGCAACACATCGGGCAGGGGTTCGCCCCGGCCATACGGGAAATGAATAGCGCCCTTGCGTCATATTCGCGCACTGGGCGGGCGTCGGAATCAAATCAGTCGTTCAAGTATCAGATTAACCAGATTTCGTACGGACTGAATGGTGCCGTCAGCCAGGATTTTGAGGCGGTTATCGAGCGCGAAAGATACTAAGCGCGTTTAAAGGGACGGGAGGCGAATCATGGATAGCACAACAGAGGCCCAGGCCCGCCAGATCATCGCCGGCGCTTTCGAAGCGGTCGGGCCGTCCATCCGTCCAGACGATCCGCGACGAAATTGCCGAGGCCGCGCCACCGCCTTCCCGGCCCGATGCAGCGCCGCACAAGCGAACGGGTGAGTTGTCCGAAGGAATCAGCTTCAGCGTCGAGCAGGACGCCGACGACGTTTCCCTGATGCTGACCAGTGCCGCGCCCTACTCGTCTTTCCTTCGCGACGGGACAAAGAACATGGACCCGCGCGACTTTTTCGGCCAGGAGGCCTTGGATCGGTATTTGCCGATCATCGCCGACGGCGTGCAAACCTTTATCAACAATCGGAGCGATTTATGAGCAGCATTCCCGGACCCGGCGCCGCAGTCATTCAGGTTGTCGGCGACTTCAAAATCTTCGATGAGCAGGTGGCGTCACGGCGAAATCTCGGCACGGCCAGCATCGGCATCACCGGCACGATGAGTGCCCCCACCCCCGGCGCAATTGCGCCCACGCCCGGCGTGATGCCAGGCCCGGGCACTTTCGGATCAGGCGGCACATACACCCCGAATTTTACTTTTGGTTCTGGCGCTTTCGCCGGGGCTGGGGCGTTCAACTCCAACAACTCATTCACCAGCACGGCGAATATCAGCTCAACCGTGAACAACTTGCAGCAGACCCTTAACCAGCTTGTGGCGACGATCAGCAGCACGACGAATCGAATCAGAAACACGACGCATAACATCGACAACTCCATCGACAATTCATCAACCGACAACTCCATCGATAACAGCACGATCGTCAACAACTATGGCCGGCGTGGAGGGATGCCAGGCGGCGGCGCTATGAGTTTCGGCGGACGATTCGCCAGCTTGGGACGGCTCGGGCGCATCTTTGGCGGCGGCTACATCGCCATGGATGCCATCAACGAAATCGAGCAGAACGCGCAATATGAGAAGCAACTCAGGCAGGCGCAGTATCAGGGGCGCACGCCATTGGACATCGCCGAAATTCAGCTTGAGCAGCGAAACCGCGGCGGCTGGGCGGGACTTCCGGTTGTCGGCGGTTTCGGTTCATTCCTTCGCGAAAAGATCGGCTTGGGCTTGCCATCCGGCGATGATTTCGAGCGATTTGCCACGACACGCAACCCGGTCGATGCTTTCCGTAACCTGTGGGGCGCATCGCGGCGCGCAGGTGGACCTTCGACCGAGGATATTGAAAACGAACTCGGCTCGGCCCGGCGGCGGGATGCGATGTTCCAGGCCAGCTTTGCGCGCGAAGCGCTTGACCGGGCCGCCGGCACGCGATCGCGGACCCTTGACGCCGGGGCGGTGCGATTGTCCGGAAGCACTGATTCCCTGTCGCGCACGTTGGGAGGGTTGAACGATTCGTATAACGAATGGAACGAATCGGCATGGCACGAATTGGAGGACTTGGGACGCCAGACCAACGCGGAGCAGGATCCGACGAAAAACGCGATTCTCCATCAGGACTACAACGCCCTGAAGAACCGGCAGGAAATGGAGCGCAAATCCCAATACAACGCCTTGAAGGCCAACTCCGCCGAGGCGGTGCGAATAAACAGCATCCAGGCATCGGCCATCAGCAGGCGAGTCGGCGGCCGTCTGGTTGAAGGCTTTGGATTATCCGGGCTGGCGGAGAACGCCGACTTTGAATCTGGGCTTGATAATGCCGATGCGATTGCCGATCACGCTGGCGGCGAAGTCCCGGCCGCGCAGCGCCGTTTGGACAGCGCCGAGAGATTCGCCCGCCAGGCACAAATATCGCTTTCCATCGCGAATCGAAATTCACAGACGTTGCAGACCAGTACGCTGTTAAGCCGGGACCCGCTGCGCGCCGCATTGATAGGCAACGGGCGCGAGCTCATTAACGGCTTGCTGGGCGCGAGGAGCTTTGATGATGCCGGCAGCATTATCCGAAGCGGCTTGGCGAATGAGAATCTCATCCTGCAAAACGATGCCCGCGCCAAAAGAGACCTCGCTTTCCGCATTCATTCCGATTCAGCGCGCTTGGATATTTTGGGCGATACTTCGTTGGACCCCGCCACGCGCGAGGCAAGGGCCAAGGGCCACGACATCGCCACACAGGCGGAATTGCAGGTGCGCAAGATTCTGGATTCGATGGGAACGGGCGGTATTCCCTACGCCAGCGGGATTCTCGCCAACGCCCGCAAGCAGGTTCGCGCGGCCCAGGTGGAAAAGCTGGATTCGATTTCGGCAGAAGAGTTTGACCCCACGCGGCAAGCCAGTAGCGGGCCGGGCACGGAAAACTTAGGGGAAACACTCAAGGGCATGGCGAGCGACCTGACGGCTTTGGTAGCGAAATTCAGCGCGATGGGTGACAACATCAACCGGTTTTTACAATCGTAGCTATCAGTGAACGCTGCCGCGGGACAATCCGCATTTCGGGCACGCCATAACCTTCCCCTGATAGATGATGGCATAGATGATGCCGGGGAGAATGCCGATGCAGAGCAGGAGAAGGAAGGTTCCAGTTGACCCCTTTGATTTCTTAACCGGGCGTGCCGATGTTCCACACCCAGGGCAACGCGGTCGATTCGCACCCTCTGGCGGACTCACTGCCCCCCAGCATGCTTCGCATACGTAGCCTCCGCCCCATTTGTAGCGGCGGTCCGAATGCTTGATTTCACACTTGCACCCACCGCAAGTTAACGCCGATGATGGTTGAGCGTTCATGGGGGAAAGCGTACGAATCTGGATTCACTTCAACAAGTCCTTTGCCCGCACGCCCAGCGCCTCAGCGATCTTTTCCAGCGTGGCCAGTGTCAATACCCGAACACGTCGCTGAGCGAAAAGACCCGCCGCTTGACGCGTGGCAACGTGAACTTGTACCGGTATTCCCCTCGCGCCTCGGCATACCGCGCGAGCCGGCGCGACAGGGCGGGTTGTTTGATGCCGAATCGTTTCGCCACTTCCGCCTGAGTCGGTTTTTCATCCGAGAAGTAGGCATCGGCGGCGCGTTGCTGCATTCGTGTTACTGCCATGCGGGGCATCATACCGCCGGGCACGCGGTAGCCCAGAGGTAGCCCCGACCCAAAATCACCTTGACCTGTTCGCCTTGGAAGTGGGTTGTAATCGGCGTGTTTATCAAAGCTTACGTCAATGTCCGCGATAGGAGTCGAACCTATAACCTTCGGCTTCGGAGGCCGACGCTCTATCCAGTTGAGCTACGCGAACGTGGTGCACTGCCGCCGCTTCCGACGATGCATTTGATCATTTGACGATATGGCATTTTCGTCGATTTGTCTACGCTGGCGAAAAGCCTTCCAAGGGCCGGGATCGGCGGGGGTTTTTGCCGGCGCCGAGCATGGCGTCGGCCACCACGCTTTCCAGCACGGCGATGTATTCCAAAAAACGCGCCCGGCCGTCGCTTGTGAGGCGAACCACCGTCTGCGGGCGATTGTTCTTGTATCCCTTGATAATCTCGACCAGGGCGGCTTCCTGAAGCACCTGCAACTGCCGGCTCAGGTTTCCATCGGTCAGTGTGCACATCGATTTGAGATCGTTAAACGCCAGACCGCCGTCGTGGGAGGCAAGGGACGAGAGGATGCTGAGTCGTGCTTTTTCGTGGAGCACGCGCTCGAGGCCTTCGTAGGCGAAGCGTCCATTTTCGCGTTGGCGGTCGGTTTTCCCGCCGGTCTTTTCTTCACCCTTGCTCGCCATGATGCCGCTCCAGGTTCCAGTACAAGATAGAGGCCGCCAAAAATTGCCCCACGCCAAAACAAAGGGCCATTTCCCAGGGCGACGGCGTCGATTGCTTCTGCTGCGACGTGACGATGCAAATCACGCCGGACAGCAAATACCACGCGCCCACGATAAACGTGAATCGGGGAAGCACGCGCCGCGACGAAAACACGCCCAGGCCAAAAAGAATCGCCCACAGGCCCGGCAACATCCAAAGCGTGTGCCACGCCGAGTGCAGCAAAGCGTAGGTGAGCAATCCGCCTGCCGCCATGCAGGGAACGAATTGCTCGACGGCGATCATGGTCATTTCGCGCTGAAGTGCCGATTGCGAGCGGCGGCAGCGGATGACCATCTCTGCGCCGACCACCGACAAACTCAACACCGCCGCCCCGAGCCACAGCCAGAGAAAGGCATCGACGGAATCGGGAAGAAGCCACGCGTGGATTCCGCAGGCGACGAGGGCGACGACGCCGGAAAATGCGGTGGTGGCGGCGCGATAGCCGCGAAAGATTTCGCTGCGCGCCAGGTGGCGATGGATCTCGGAGATTTGCAAGAGTGCTTCGTTCAGTTCCATAAGCCGTCTCCATCCCAGGGTTTGATGAGCGCCCGATCAACGACAAACGGCGACTTTGCAGGGTAAAGTATAACGATAGGAGGACGGTCGTCAACCGTCGAGGAAAGTGATGGTCGAAGAAGGTGTCGGTGCGCTGTGGTCGCAAGGCGCAGGAGGCGTGGAAGAGGTTTAACCATGGATTTCACGGATATACGCGGATGGGAAAGAAACCGGGGCGCTTCCTATCCGTGTATATCCGAGAAATCCATGGTCAAATCCCGAATTAAAGCACCTCACGGATCTGGATGGCTCAAAGAGAAACAGGACGCGTTTATAGCGTCAGTTTCACAACAAGCTTTTGCTCGCCGCATCGGGAAAATCGCTGATCAAACCATCCACGCCAAGCGAGGCGAACTGCC
Source organism: Tepidisphaeraceae bacterium (assembly GCA_035695715.1). Taxonomy (GTDB): domain Bacteria; phylum Planctomycetota; class Phycisphaerae; order Tepidisphaerales; family Tepidisphaeraceae; genus RYN-428. The sequence goes on along the minus strand of DASRRM010000293.1, from coordinate 3,671 downwards.
TATATTCCGCCAGTGGATCGCCGGCGTATTCCGTGGTAAGAAAACGCGGCTCGCTGCGAAACGTCCACGTATGAACAGCCAACCCGGCGGCATGGGCGTCGGCGATTAGCGGCGTCGGCGCGCCGAGACGCGTACTCGTGGCAACTGACGTGCCCTCCAACTGTTCCGGCACGATCAGCCGTTTCCAGGGTCCAATCGCGCGGGCATAGGTCGCGATTTCCGCCAGACCGGCCGGCGTGATCAGGTCGCCATAGGTCGTCGCCTCACCGACGGCGTTCTCATCCGCCGGGCGACTTGGCGCGGCGTCGAGCAGTTGAATCAATGGCGTCTGGATTCGCCGGGATAATCGGCGAAGGATGTCGATCTCAAAGCTCTCGACAAACGCCGATGAGTCGGCACCGGCCAGCGAAAATTTGTCCATCGCCTGCACTACGGCTTCATCGACTGAGTAGCCGTTTGACTCGAAAAAAGCCGCGTGTTTGATCTCGATGATAACGCCAAGTGGCCGTCCCCGGCGCATGCGCTGGCCGGCGGCCCATTGCAGCAATTCATCCAGCGACAGCAGCGGGAATTGGCCGTCGTGCGAGTGGTCACGAAAATCGAATCGCTCGCGCGCACGGAGTCTGCCGATTTCTTCGAGGGTAAAGTCCGGCGTGAACCATCCGTCGACATCGACGCCTTCAATCCGCCGCACTTGCCTGCGCGAAGCGAATTCCCGATGGGCGGCGACATCCGTCGTGATGGACAATTCGCAATCATGCCGGCAGAGCAACTGCCCATCACGGGTAACGACAATATCCGTTTCCACCGCATCCGCCCCCAAATCGACGGCAAGCTGGAACGATGCCAGCGTGTGTTCGGGCAGATAGCCGCACGCGCCTCGATGGCCGATGATGAGGGGATGATCCGGCATGGGGAAGAATTAATCGCTTTTCGGCGTGACCCGTCCCAATTTAAAAAGCAGGCAACTTTTCTCATTGTGCCGCGTCCAAAAAATTCGCCCGCACAAGTTTTTAAAAGAACGGAGCCAACATGCAGCACATTACGATTCGAATGATCGCTTTTCTACTTTTATGCGGGTTTACCTTTGCCGACGACGCCCCCAAACCCCCCGCCGCCGAACCAGTCGTAACCGAAATCGGACAACGGCGCACGCCGTGCTATGGAACCTGCCCGGTCTACGCGGTGACCATCAAGCGCGATGGCACATTCAAGTATCACGGAACGGAGTTTGTAAATCACAAGGGTGATTGGACGGGCCATCTGGCCGATAGCGAATTTCAAAGGCTGGCGAAGCTGGTTCTTGCCGCCGATTTCGCGAACCTCAAGGAAAAGTATTCAGAAACAATCACCGACCACGCGACGGTTTACACACGGGTGGATATTGACGGGAAAAGCAAGGTGGTTGAGGACTACGCCCACGCGGGTCCTGAAGCACTGCGCGCGTTGGAAGACGCCATCCTGTCGGCCATCGATCATGCCACCTGGGACAACCCCAAGAAGTAAACCGGTTTGCATTTCCGGCCAACCTCAATACAGTATTCTCCCAATGAACGGCTCCATTTTTAACAGCGTTGCCCTGCTTGCGGATCTCGGCCCAAATACGCGCTCGTCCTGGATTCCAGTCGTGCTGCTCCTGGCGATCGGCATCGGGTTCGCCATCGTCAACGTCGCCGCATCCATCATCATCGGCCCGGGCCGCACCGGCCCCGGCAAAGAACAAACCTACGAAAGCGGCATGGTGCCCATCGGCGACACGCGCCGCCGCTTCAACGTGCGCTTTTACATCGTGGCGATGATCTTCCTCGTCTTCGACGTCGAAATCGTATTCCTCTATCCCTGGGCCACGATTTTCGCCAAAGGCGTAAACGCCGCCCCCGCCGTTGCCGGCACTCCTCCCACATTTTTCAACGGCACAACGCTGCTGTTGGAAATGGTGCTGTTCGTGGTGTTGCTTTTGGTGGCGTATATCTACGCCTGGGGCAAGGGCGTGTTCCGTTGGGATTGAGCCCGCCGAAGTCTGCCGCGGCGATCGCCTCGCGTCTGGCCGGTACGCGCGGTACAGGCCTTTGAACGTGGGTCCAGTATGCCGCTCGGCCCTGACGAATTTCCGGACAGTTCCGTTCATCGCATGTGCGTGCGGTGTCACCAATGGTGCCGGGAAAATGAGGGGCAAGATTACATTTTGCCGCGTGTCAGCCCGTTTGCTGGTGCGGCGATGATTGCCGGGATCGAGCGGCCCGCGCATTTCATGTGCTTTGCGTGTCGTCGCAAACGCATCGTGCTGCGTGTTTGGATTGTCGTTGTGCTTGCCGTGCTTTTCGCTTTAGCCATCGCGTATCGGAAGTACGCCGGGGTGTGATTACTCATACCTCTATGGCCAGATGTTGCCACTCCGGGTTGTTGGGCGCTCCTGCTCGTTCTTCGAAACGCCGGATGATCATCCCGCGTCGTGGGATTGACTTGCCGGGGTTTGTCGGAGCGACAGGCTTATTCGGCGATTCGTTGCGAGCTGCCGTCCGTCGGCGGTTTGCTTATCTCCGCTTCCTGCTTTTGCAACTCATGCGGCAGTTCGACTATGAACGTCGACCCCTTTCCCAATTCCGATTCGGCCCACAATTTGGCATGCAGGTATCCGGCGGCCTGGCGGGCGATGGTCAGGCCCAGGCCCACGCCTGGTTGGCCGTAGGTTTCGCCGCGCGAATAGGGCGTGAAGAGTTCGCCAAGTTTATCCGTGGCGATTCCCGGTCCCTGGTCGGTTACTGATACTTTGCATGCGTCGGAGGCGCATAGGGCTGACACGCTGACCGTGGTGCCGGTTCCGGAGTATTTTAAGGCGTTGGACAGCAGGTTCTGAAAAACCAGCGTTAACAATTCCTTGTCCGAAATGATGGAAAGATCCTGAGGCACATCCACGACCAGTTTTAGCTTTTTGTCCCGCGCCTGATAGGTGAAATGAGCCGCGATTTCCTGCATCAGGCTCCGCAGGTTCACCCTTGCCGGGCGGACCTGGATTTTGCCCTTTCGAAAGCGCTCGGCGTGCAGAAAACGATCCATCGTGGCGACCGTTTCCAGCAGCGATCTGCGCATCACGTCCAGGTCGTCGATGGTTTCGGCAAGCCGCGTTTCCCCGGCAAGTTCGCGCTTCAGCACTTCGATCATCAGGAACACGCCGTTCAACCCGCCGCGAAGATCGTGGGAGAGAAACGACAGATACTTGCTCTGCGCTTCGGTGGCGGCTTGAAGCTGGCCGGTGAGATGCTCGACAAAGCGCACGACGGCCCGGCGCACAGTGACGTCGAGCGCTGCGCCCAGCGCCAGGATTTCCGTGGCTTCGAGGTTTCGCCGAAGGTGGGCCGCCACTTCCACCACCACAGTTTCACGCAGGATGCTGTATTCGATCAGCACTTCATTGAGCTTGAATCCCTGGTCGTAGCGCACCGAGCCGTGCTTGGGGGCGGCATCAACCAGCACATTGGTTTCATAGCGGCGCGTCGATTCCAGCGCGTCGGCCACATGGGCGAGACTGATCGGCATGTCATCGCGCAACTGATCCATGGTAAGGCGGTCAGCGGCGGGAAGCGCGTCGCGCACCGCGCGCTCCCACGCGGCCGTGGCGCTGCCGATCACCGCGCGCACCGCCGAAGCAAGTTCGGGAAACGCACGGCTTG
>DASRRM010000292.1:0-12890 GCA_035695715.1 Tepidisphaeraceae bacterium | reverse complement strand
CCGGGGCGGCGCGGCTATAAGCCTATTTTCAGATGAAGCGTTTCACGCGCGGCTTGCCCCGGCGTGGAGGCATTCTCCATTCTGCCACAAAAACCGCTCGGTTCGAGTAAATAGTAAAAGTCCAGTGGGGATGTGCAATCTGCTCAACGCGGATTGGCGCCTGGCGGTAGCACACCGGTGGGTTTGACGCATCCAGAATGCCTCTGGCGCGAAACTCCATGGGAGAGCCGACAGTGAAAATCCGATTCACGCGATTCCGATCGATGGCGGTTTTGGTCTTCCTCGTTGCGTCGGTAATTTGGCCACCTAAAGACGCCCGGGCGGAGACGCGCGCTCTTGCCAGCCTGACGCCCGAGGCGCTCTGGGATGCGATCAGTGCCGCCAAAGACGGGGACACGATTCAATTGCCCGCGGGCACGGCGGATTGGACCGCGGGGTGGAATGCCGGGCATGGCGTTACGATGAAGGCCATCACCATCGCGGGGGCGGGGATGGACAAGACCATTATCCGCGATCATCGCCGCCGCGGCGGACCGGTGCCGTTCGAATTGAAGGGAGTGGAAGGAAAGCCGTTTCGCGTCACCGGCATCACCTTCGACGGGACCGGCCTGGCGGACGCCGGGGTGTGGAACGGATTCATGACGATCAGCGGCACCTGCAAGAACTTTCGCATCGACCATTGCAGGTTCAGGAACGCCAGCACGATGATGTCCATCAATGGGGACACGTATGGCCTGATAGACCACTGCGATTTTGACGACAGGGACTTTACGCTGCGCCTGGCGCAGCCCATCTGGTTTTCTGGTCCCGGCAAGCCGAATTACCGCAAAAAGCTGAGCCTGGGGACGGCCGACGCGCTGTACCTGGAGGACAATGAGGTCAACCTTGGCCCCGGCGCGGCGCGCGGGGGAGATTGTCCCTGGATCGCGCCCAACAACGGCGCTCGCGTTGTCATCCGGCACAACAACATCGTCAATTCCCAGATCGAGATCTACGGGGTCGGCGTGCAGAAGGGGTATTACGGATGCCAGCAGGCGGAAATTTATGACAACCGGTTTTCGGCCGTCGGCCTGAAACAGGGAGAGCCGCAGGGGTTCATCTTTATCAACGCCGGGGTTGGGATCGTCTTTAACAATACGGTGACCGGCACGACCTACAACACCCGCACGATCCAACTGACTCACGAGAGATCGTTCCGCGACAGAGGCGGTTTCGGCGTGGCCGACGGCACCAACCCCGTTGACGGAAATCAGATTCGGCCCGGCCAGGAAGGGGCCGGCTATCCCTGCATGGGCCAGCCCGGCCGCGGAACCGATGCCGACGGTGACGGCGTGTTCGAGCCGTCGCCATGCTATGCCTGGCACAACACGCTCAACGGCAAGAAGCTGAACATGGCCCTGCGGCGATGGTCGGACCCGCGGGAGGCCGCGTTGCAGGCAGCGCACGTGAGGGAAGGAAGAGACTTTTTCAATCAAGAGCCGAAGAGCGACTATTACAAGCCATTCGTTTATCCGCATCCGTTGCAGAGCGGTTGGGACGAATTGATGAAGCACGCCGCCGGAGGATGAGCGCGTCCGATTGAGGTGGATCATTCACCTCGGGGAGCGGTTCAGGAAGTGGAACGAGTTCAGTTCTCGAATCAACTCGTATGTCGGAACTCCAAATAACGTTCAACCAAATGCAATGCCGGCCAGCACCAGCGCGGCAAGCGACGCCACGATCATCAACAGGCAACCGCCTGACGCACGCCGGCGACGTTGGCGGAACAGATCGTTCAGGCCAAAGGTCGTGCGGTAGTAGACGCGGTTGTACGCCGCCTTCTTTGGATTCGTCAGCCATCCCCACCCTCTGGGCGCTTTGAAGCCAAGCGAATGCCGGACGTACCGCTTGAGCGAAGTTCTGGCGGCAATCCGCTTCCGCAGGGACGGCTTTCTGAATCCCCATTTCATATTTCAATCCAGGCCCGTGAACTGATCGATCAGGGTGAGAAGGTGCATATAGTAGAGGGATTTACCGATCGGAACGATGAAAATCCCGGGGGTAATTATGGGACAAATTGCGGGGAGTCCTTGATTATTGCCATGCAAAAACCCCGGAAAAACCGGGGTATGTTATTGGAGCCACGGGGAATCGAACCCCGATTTGCTGAATGCGATTCAGCCGTCATCCCGTTAGACCATGGCCCCGGGGATTTAAATTGTTCGAGGAATTGTAGTGAAGGCAGGTCGCAGGTCAAGCGGCCGGCGCGCAACACGGCCCGCGCGCAACTCCCGCTTGCGTGGGGCTGCTATCTGAAATTCGTGAACTGTATCGGAATCTCCGGCGGATGGGCTTTGAGGTGCGCGATCACGGCCTGCAGATCGTCGCGCTTGGCGCCGCTGACGCGGAGGTTTTCGCCCTGGATGGAGGCCTGCACTTTTAGTTTTAGATCTTTGATCGACTTTTGGATCAGCTTGGCCGTCTCCTTATCTATGCCGCTCTTTAGCTTCAGCTTCTGGCGGACGGTTTTGTGGGTGGCGTGCTCCACTTTTTGCGCATCGAGGGATTTGGGGTCCACGCCGCGTTTCACCATCTTTTCCACCAGCACCTTCCGAACCACCTCAAGCTGAGGCTCGGCGTCGGCGGTGATGGTGAGCTCCTTGTCCTTCTTATTTAGCTCAGAAATTGATGCCGCCGTCCCTTTGAAATCGTAGCGGGTGATCACTTCCTTGATCGCCTGGGTGACGGCGTTGTCCATTTCCTGGAGATTGATCTCTGACACAATGTCGAATGAAGCATCGGAAGGCATGGCGTTGGTCCTCGATCGTTTGAGCTTTCCACGACAGGTGGACAACGGCGATAATAGTGACCGTAAACGCCGAGGCAATATGCGCGGAGTTTATTGCGCCGGGAAAGCGTGATAGAATTGACGGCGGATTTCGCCACGCGTGTGGCGGAGGGTTTGAAGAAACTTCATCGCGGCAAATCCAATGATCGAATTTTCGTGCACGTCATGCGGGAAGCGCTACAAGCTGGAAGACCAGATGGGCGGGAAGCGCGCCAAGTGTAAATGCGGGAATGTGCTGCTGGTCCCGCCGATGACGATCGACCCGGCGCTGATGGATTCGAGCAAGGCGCCCGCCGCGCCTCCCCCTCCGCCGCGGCCCGCGCCGCCAACTCCGCCGCCGCCGATTGCGTCGCGGGCGGGGGTTCAGCAACCGGTAGCGACGGAAGCTGCCGGGGAATGTCCATCATGCGGGGCGGCGATGGCGCCGAACGCCGTGCTGTGCATTGAATGTGGGTTTGATAAGCGGACGGGGAAGCGGTTGAGCGGGGTGTGACATCCCGTTTTACTTTTCCGTCCCTCTCCCGTAGCGTTATTCCATGCTCGTGCTGATCGATAATTACGATTCATTCACCTACAACCTGGTGCAAAAGCTCGGCGAGGTTGATCCCTCGCGCGAGATGAAGGTTTTTCGCAACGACAAGGTGACCATCGAGCAGATCGAGGAGTTGAAGCCGACGCATATCGTGATATCGCCCGGCCCCTGCACGCCTCGCGAAGGCGGATTAAGCAACGACGTCATCCGGCACTTTGGGCCGAAAATTCCGGTGCTTGGCGTATGCCTCGGCCATCAATGCATCGGCTTTACCGCCGGGGCGGATGTGGTGCGGGCCGAGCGCCTGATGCATGGCAAGACCGACCAGATTCACCACGATGGCCGGACGATTTACGTGGGTATGCCAAATCCCTTTACGGCCACGCGCTATCACAGCCTGATCATCCGCAACGGCACGCTTCCGCCGGAATACGAAATCACCGCCTGGACCGACCACGATGAGATCATGGGCGTGCGCCATAAAGTTTGGCCGCTGGAAGGCGTGCAATATCACCCGGAAAGTTTTCTGACCGAGCAGGGGGAAAAGTTACTGGCGAATTTTTTGAAGAAATAACCTGGCCTTGCAAATCAGCCGCGGCTGAGCAAGAGCTTGTCGCCCTCGAATGCATAAGAATATCCGCGTTCCCAAAGCCGAAAATAAGGCTCGAAGACGTCCACGGAATATGTGGATTCGTAACATGGCCATTGCAGGTAATGCGCCAGGTCTGCATCGCAGGCGATCGAATACCATGCCTCGTAAAGCAGGTGAACCGAGTCCTCGTAATCACTTCCGTCGCCGAGCAGATCTCCGATCGAGTCATAGACCAGCGCATGCTCGTCGGAGTGCCGTGCTTTATTGATCGAATTCCCAACAACCGTGACATCCATGACGGTTTTGAAATAGTCGAGACATTCCCCGCCATCCGAATCGTCGAAGAGCGAGATCAGATTTGCGAGGAATTGCTTCCCTGCTTCAACTGCTTGTCGCTCTGTCATAGGAAGCGGCTCCCGGACGACAAAATACATGTCGTTCTCCCAAGCCGGGTGTCGTGTTGCCTGGAAAACCGGCAGAAGTCGGGCGATGTAGCTTTGCGCGTTTGGGAGAATGCTTAGCGCAGTTTCAACGCCGCGCCCGTCCGGTCGAAATCGCTGGAAATACGCGAAGAGGTGATCCTCGGTCCACGGATCCGCGTCCGTATCGCGCGCGGCTACCTTGAGATGGTTGAGGAGTTCTTCGATCTTCATGGTGATCTGGCCGTTTTCTCACGATTCAATATTCATCTCTGGGACGCGCCGGCGCCTTGCCCGATTTTTGGGCGCTCTTCTTCGCTCGCTCGTGAATTATCCAATCGCGCGCCCGAAGCGAACGCGATTCGTTGACCGCCGCAAATGGCTTATCGTACCGCGCTGTCGCGGCCCGAAGTTCTTCGGTCGTCATTTCCGTGTAAGATCTTTTTGCCTTTTTCATTTCAACCGCCCGTAATGAAGGAATTATCGTCTGCCTTTTGTTGACTACGTTCTCTCGCTTTCGGCCGGTCGCCGCCGTTCTCGGTAAACAAGTATTGCCATCTTCCTGCAAAAAGCCCACAATGCCCGCCACTCGGCAAGTTCGCGAAAGAAATCGACAATCGTCAAAAAGGAAACTCATCATGGCTGGTCAGGCATTTGGCGTTATCGGGTTGGAAGTCATGGGTCGGAATATCGCGCTCAATATCGAGCGCAACGGCTTTCCCATTGCCGTCTATAACCGCACATGGTCCAAGACCGAGCACTTCATCAACGAGCTGGCCAAGGGAAAAAACGCCAAGGGATTTCAGACGCCCAAGGAATTTGTGGCTGGCTTGGAAAAGCCGCGGCGGATTCTGATCATGGTGAAGGCTGGTAAGCCCGTCGATATGGTGATTGACGAGCTTAAGCCGTTTCTTGAGCCGGGCGATATTGTCATCGACGGCGGGAACTCGCTTTTCACGGACACCGAACGGCGCGTCGCAGCGCTGAAGCCGACCGGCATCCGGTTCTTCGGGATGGGCGTTTCCGGCGGCGAAGAGGGCGCACTGTGGGGCCCGAGCCTGATGCCCGGCGGCGACATCGACAGCTATAACCACCTCAAGCCCGTGCTGGAAAAAATCGCCGCCAAGGCGCCCAGCGACGGCGTACCCTGCGTCACCTACTGCGGCGACGGCGGCGCGGGCCACTTCGTCAAGATGATTCACAACGGCATCGAGTACGGCGATATGCAGCTTATCGCCGAGGCGTACGACCTTCTGAAAAACGTCGGCGGGTTGAACAACGCACAGCTCTACGATGTGTTTGGCGAATGGAACAAGGGCGAATTGCAAAGCTTCCTGATCGAGATTTCGCAGAAGGTGATTAACGTTGCCGATCCGAAAAATCCCAAGGTGCCGCTGGTCGAGCAGATTCGCGACGTGGTCGGCATGAAGGGAACGGGAACGTGGACGATCAAGGCGGCGCTGGATCTGCTGGTGCCGATCCCAACGATCGCGGCGGCGGTTGACGCCCGGGAAATTTCCGGACTCAAGGGCGAGCGCGAAGCCGCCAGCAAAATCCTCGGCGGACCATCCCCCAATCACGCCGGCGATCTGAAGCAATTCATCAATGACGTGAAAGACGCGCTCTATTGCTCGAAGATTTGCTCTTATGCACAGGGCATGGCCCTGTTGGCGGCGGCCAACAAAACCAAGGACAAGGGCGGCTACGATTTCCACATGGTTCTGCCCGATCTGCCGATGATCTGGCGGGCCGGTTGCATCATCCGGGCGGTGTTCCTGGAAGAAATCACCAAGGCGTTCAAGAAGGATCCGAACCTGGCGAATCTGCTGATCGACGGCAAGTTCCGCGACATGATCGCCAGCCGCCAGGACGCCTGGCGGCGCGTTGTGTCGCTGGGTGTCGGCAACGGGGTTGGGCTGCCGGCGTTCAGTTCATCGCTGGCGTATTACGACAGCTATCGCCGGGCGCGTCTGCCGGGGAATCTCATTCAGGCCCAGCGCGATTTCTTCGGTGCGCACACGTACGAGCGGAATGACACTCCGGGAACGTTTGTGCACACGGAATGGGCGGCGGCGAAGGCTTGATGGATTACGGTGTAACCGAAATTAGTCTGTCCGTGATCTTCTCCCAAGTCTCTCCGCTGGACGCCGGTTCTGAGGTACTCCGAAGAGCCGGGTCGTTCGCGCTAAGACCCGGCTCTTCGGAGTACCTCAGAACCGGCGTTTTGGAGCAACAGACCTGGCAGATGTTTGGCGAAGCAGCATGGACCCACAGAACCGCATCGTCTGCCAGTGGTGCCAGGGGCAGAATCTGCCCGGGTCGGTGACGTGCCATAGCTGCGGCGCGCCGCTGGACGTGCGCAATCTGGTGAGCGATTCCGGCTGGGCCGCCGCACCGCGATTGCGCGACATGACCGAATTCCAGTTCGGCCAAAGCACCTGCCAGGTGGAAGGGGAAATCGTTCCGGTGGCGGATGTGATGCTGGCGCCGGGGCATTCGGTTTATTTCGAGCATCACGTTTTGCTCTGGAAGGATGAATCGGTCGGCCTGAGCACGATGCCGCTCGGCGGCGCGTTCAAGCGGATGCTGGCGGGGATGCCGTTTGCCGTGACCCAGGCACAGGGGCCGGGCCACGTGGCGTTTTCGCGCGACAGCACCGGCGAATTGATCGTGCTGCCGCTTCACCCCGGCATGGAACTCGACGTTCGCGAGCATGCCTTTCTTCTCGCCTCGCATTCCATTCAATATTCATTCCAGCGCATCAAGGGAATGTTCAACATCCTCTTCGGCGGCGAGGGAATGTTCATGGATCGCTTCGTGACCGCCGGCGAAAGCGGCCTGCTGCTTCTTCACGGCTACGGCAACGTCTTTCAGCGCATGCTCAAGCCCGGCGAGAGCATCCTCGTCGAGCCGGGCGGATTTTTGTACAAGGATGCCTCGGTCACCATGAACGTCGAGATGCAAAAAATGGGCATCGGCTTCCTCGGCGGCGTGGGCCTGGCCCTGGCGCGCATGACCGGACCGGGCCGGGTGGGGATTCAGTCGATGTACAGGCATCATAAGTCGTCATGAGGCAACATCTGCGCCGGAAGGATGTGCATCGCAACAAACGGTCGATCTTCTGTCAGGTGTTGCGCGATAATTTGCAAAATGCCTCCACGCCGGGCAAGCGGCGCGCGAAGGCTTTGTCGCATAGAAAACGTCGGAGCCGGGCCGCCCCGAATTTGCGCGGCGCGGATTTGCTCGTTCGGTTGATCCAGCGGAGCGCTACGAAAATCCGGGGCGGCGCGGCCCGACGGTTTTTCAGATCTAGGATTTCGCGCGCCGCTTGCCCCGGCGTGGAGGTACTTTCCGCGTCCACAGGCCCGCAGGGAACTTCAAATGTCCGCCACCCCGCCCACACTTCCCGCAACCTCCCATTGCCATTGGTGCGGCGGTCCTGTCAAGTCCGACACGCTTTCCTGCCCGCTTTGCGGCGCTCCCGTGGGCCTTACCGAACGCCCGACGGATTCGGGGTGGGTGGAATTGCCGCAGATCAAGGACATGACCCGCCTTCAGGTTGGCGCATCGCGCTGCCAGATTGAAGGGCTGTATGTGCCGGTGGCGGATTTCAATCTGGCGGCCGGCGACGGGCTTTATTTCGCGCATCACGTTTTGCTTTGGAAGGACCCGGACGTCGAAGTCCGCCGAATGCCGCTCAAGGGCGCGTTTTCGCGGATGATGGCGGGATTGCCGATCATCATGACCGAGGCGCACGGTCCCGGCCATATCGCCTTCTCGCGCGATGAGCCGGGCGAGATGATCGCCCTGCCGCTTCAACCTGGCCAGGCCGTCCATGTGCGCGAGCATATGTTCCTGGCCGCCACGCATTCGGTGGCCTATGACTGGTTCACCACCGGCGTTTGGTTCACCACCGGCACCGACAAGGAAACCGAATACCATTACCCCGTCGGCCAATACATGGATCATTTCTCGGCGGGCCAGACGCCGGGCCTGTTGCTGCTTCATGCCGCCGGAAATGTCTTCGTGCGCGAGCTGACAGAAAATCAAACGCTTCTCATTAAGCCGACCGCACTGGTTTACACCGATCCGACCGTGAAACTGGCGCTGCACATCGATTACCCCATCGGCGGGATATTAGGTCCCAATCCGATCCTCTGGCTGCACCTGTGCGGCCCAGGCCGGGTGGCAATTCAGTCGGCCTATGAGCCGATGGAAGTGGGCAACCGCTCGATCACCGGCCACACCGGCCGCCGCTGGACCGGCGCTCAGATGGCGGCGGCCAATATGCTTCGCCCGGTGCGCCGCGCAGTGACGGCGCCCGTCCCGCGGCAACACGCCGACGAGCATCATCAAACGCTTGAGAAGATGGTAATCGCGGCGATGGTGAATGGCGACGTGCCGCCGGCGGAAGTTGCAAAAATAATGGATGCAGCCGTGCGAATGGGGCTGTCCGGGTACGACGTGCGGCTGATCATTAACCAGGTGAAGGCTCGTCAAGGGTGACTGTCCAACGGATCGGGTTGTCGTAGGGTGGGTCCACACTCGCGCATCGCGCTGGCATCTCGGGCGCGAACAATGGCGGGCCAGTACGCCCACCCCTACGGACTTTGCGGTGAATGATCCGGGCTACTGTAAACGTAGAGCGGGCACTGCCCGCCGGCGTTTCGCTTCTTAACGCATTTGGCGGGCAATGCCCGGCCCTACGAGATTCGTCGCACGATGAAGTATAGTTGGTGAACAGCATTATCTACATCACACAACGTCGCCCCCGCCGTTGCCGCGACAGATAAACCGCACAACTTTTCCATTGTTGCGCATGGAAGCAGAACAGGGGTATATTCGGTCGGGAATTGCCATTGCCGTGAACGATGGCGTTCTCGTACTACCAGTTGAAGATTCGTTGGCCGCACATTTTGTTTTGAAGCGGCGACAAAGTTCAATTCAGGATGTTTCCGATGTCATCTCAATCGTGCAAAGCCGGTGAATTTAACGGCCCCGTGATCGAATTTCTGGAAACGCGAACCCTGTTTTCGCATGCCGGCTTTGGTCATCACGCCGTCCTTGTGACAAAAGCCAAACATGCCGTCCATGTCAAACCAACCCATGTGAAAGTTAAATCCGAAGATGCTGTTAAAGCGCCCAAGGCAGTTGCCCCGAACGGTCCGGCGGTGCCGGGGGCAACAATTGCCGCGATCGCGCCGGGAGCGGCGGTTCGGGTAACGCCAGCGGCAAAAACTCCGCCCGGCGCGCCGGTAGCAAATGCCCCCGTCGCCCCGCCGCCGGCGCATTTGCCCACCGCACCCGATGCAAAACCGACTCCCAAACCGCCGGCGGGAACAATCGCCACCATCGACGCGGCCGGCGTCGTGCATGCCGAAGGCACGCCGCGAAATGATTACATTGAGATCACCCTCGACGCTGGCGATCCGTCCAAGCTCGACGTCATCATCAACGGAACCGTCGCCCAGTTTCCCCTCGCATCCGTGACCGGCATTGTGGCCGCCGGCGGACCTGGCAACGACACAATCGAAGTCAGCGAATTGAATGGCGCAATCGATCTCCCCGCCACTCTCACCGGCGGCCCAGGCAACGATACCCTCGTCGGCGGATCTGGCAACGACTCCCTCAACGGCGGCCCCGGAAATGACCTTCTCGCCGGACAGGCGGGCAACGATACCCTTACCGGCGGCCCGGGAAACGACACCCTCATGGGCGGCAGCGGCAACAATTCCATCGACGGCGGGCCGGGAAATAATGACATCCCCGCCAACGGCGGCTTGGAAGGCTAAGAATCTCACCGAAAACGACGCAGCGCGATTTCAGAGCTTCATGTGTTGGTTGTCCCCATAGTCCATGGTCTTGGCGGTGACGGCTCCGACGGCAAGTTTCAACATCGTGATCACTCTGCTTCCACTGTCCCAATATTCCGCCTCGCGCGGGGTTACACGAATCAGCCGAATATTGGGATCATCCGGCCCGTCGAACCAGTTCTTCCAAATCGGACTCCACAGTTCCTTGATTTTCGCCCGGTCATTCACGAACGAAGCCGTCCCATTTACGCTGGCCCATTCGCTTCCGCTTCCGTTGACATAGCCGAGAAGCACCTCCTGCTCCTGGCGGAGCTCGGCAATCTTGCCGCTGTTTTTTTGGGTGGCGAACCAGATGGCCGACAGATTGGCCTCGACATGTGCATTGGCCATGGGCCGCGCATGCATGGCGCCGCCGGGCGATTGCGTGACAAAAAATGCGGCTTGTGCGCCTTTGATGATCTTTTCGAGGTTTTCTTTCCGGGCGGTCTCGGACAATTGTTCGCTCATCGGTTTCTCCAAGAAAAATCGGATACCAGATGGCGTGTAGCAAGCCCGATGCCCGCGAACGTTGCTTCATTCTGCAGCCGTGCCCGGCGAGGGATCGACATATTTTCGCTGGCTGTAACGCAAAATGAAAATCGCGACCGTCATGGCAATCACCGTCGCCGCGAGCAGGCCTAACTCCACAAGCGTGTTGTGAAATACCTCGGCCTTCCCTTCGCTTTCGGTCGATGTGGCGGTGATCACCAGCATGCGCCGAATGGCGGCGATGGTGCCGATGATCAAGAACGGCTCGGCGTTGAGCGTGTGCGATTTCAGCGAGATCGCCACCGTGTAGACGATTTCCATCGTCATCATGACGAGCAGGATCGTGTTGAGGATTTCGATTGCCTTATGCTCGATTCGCTCCGGCCCTTCCTTGGTTGCCTGCCAGAGATCGTACATCCCCGAATAAAGCAGCAGCAGCGCGACGAACACTAATGCAACGCCGATCAGCGCGAGCACCGCGCTTTCGGAAAACCCGAGCATGACGGAAACCTTGGCGGTCCAGGATTCGGCCGGATCGTGTTGGCTCATGTTCTGGAGTCTAATGAACCGGGCGCTACAATACCAACCATGCAACCCACGGAGAACCGGAACTTGCGGCACCAGACTGCATCGCCGCGCAAACGTCGGCCAATGCTGCGCCGGATCGTGCGCCTTATGGTGGCATTGGTCGTGGTCTGGTTTCTGGGAACTGGCGCGGCAGCGTTTTTTATGACGCATCGGCTCCGCGGTCCGCGGCCGGAGCCAACGCCGGCGGTGGCATGGGGCACGCTGGAGCAAGTGCGTCTGCATACCGATGACGGCCAGGAAATTGGCGCATGGCTCAATCGCCGGGGAAGCCATGCCCCGGTCGTTCTTCTCCTGCACGGAGCCGCCCACGACCGAAGCGATTGGCTGAAGCAGATGGAGCGAATCTCCAGGCAGGATTACGCCTATATGGCCATCACCTTTCGAGGCCATGGCGATTCCACTGGCCACGTGGAAGACTTCGGCTACGGCGAGCGCTTCGACGCCAAGGCAGCCGTGGATTATCTGCGCGGGCAATTTCCCGGCCGGCCGATCGTGGTCGTGGGCAATTCGCTTGGCTCGTGTGCGGCCATTTTCGCCGCCGGGTCGCTGGGGCATGAGGTGGCGGGGTATTTTCTGGAATCGCCTTTTTACGATCTATCGACTGCCGTGAAAAACCGGACCGATCTCGCGCCCCGGCCGATCAACTGGCTCGTCTACGGCGGACTAAAACTCTGGGGCCATATCCTGCTTCCGGAAAACCCGAAGATTATTTCGCCGATCGATCATATCGCCGAGATACCGGCGGATGTGCCGGTGACATTCATCGCCGCCCGGCGCGATCGTCTATGCAAATTATGGGAAGTGCAGGCCCTGCACGACAAAATCGAATCTCACTCGAAACTCGTGATCGTTGATAGCAGCGCGCATGGGTCGGTGCGGTGGACACATTGGACGCAGTACGACGAGGCGTTGTTGGAATTATTGCGGGAAGTGGAGGTCGGTAAATCCTCGAACTGAGCGGCTTTTTAAAGCGCCGGTCGTGACACGGCCGTCTCGGCCGTGCACTCCAACCCGCACTCCTGGCAGCGGCTGGTACTTGCCCGCAGATCGTATCCGCAAGCGACGCACTGGCCGTTTCGTAGGCGACGGCGACGGCGCATCCACGCAACGGCCCACTTCGTCGGCAGTAACATCGGCAGACTGAGGACAGGCCACAGAGCCATCCACGGTAATGAATGCTCAACCTTGGCGGTCGTTATCCTCGTATGCTCTCGATATTTAAGGTCCGCAAGCATTTTTCTCACGATTTTGCGCTTTTCATCCTTTTGCCTTCGCAACTCCTTGCGTTCGTCGCTGGACTCGGGGCCGCGCCCCGTAGCTTTTGAGTAAAGTTCATTAGATTGGTCAAAAATCTTTTCCACTGCATGTATTTGCGCAATCACGTATGCGGCGAACTGCTGGGACTCAAAATCGAGTTGTGGCTGATTACCAAGAAGAACGATTCCGTTTCTTGACGCGAGCTCCCACCGCGCATGACGGTGCATGAATTGAATATTGTCGTTGTGGCGATGGCTCCGCATCCAGAACAAACTTGATGCGATCAAGAGCGAAAGTGACAGGAGAGTAAAAGCCGTCCGGAGCATTTTTATTC
>DASRRM010000291.1:0-5404 GCA_035695715.1 Tepidisphaeraceae bacterium | reverse complement strand
GGCGTTGCACACACACACACACGCACGGACTTGCGAGACTATTTTGGATCGTCCGTATCGGTCACAAAACGAATCTGCGTCAACTTCCCCGACAAATACTGCCGCAGCCGCTCGGCCAGCATGTGCTCCACCGCGTGATCGCGGCGCTCGGCGTACCAGTAATCCACCTTCAGCGGCGTGCCATCGTCGGCGGTTTGATCTTCGTACGGCCGGCGCGTTGAGAAGGCGTCGCGATACTGATACACCGCCGTGATCCGCCGCTCGCTCATTGCATAATGCTCGACAACCACCTTGATCTGGCAGAGATAGCATCCATCGGGCAGCTTGCTGATTTTGAAATGGGCCGTGCGGCGGTGCGTCGTCGTATCGCTGTCGGCCTGGCTCTTGAAATCGACGACATCATGTTTCCACAGCTCGAAGAATTGCTTCGACACCAGCGGCTTGGTGGACAGCAGCCCGGTGCGATAGTCGAAGCGGTCGATGGAAAAGCCGGCATCGGTGGCAGTGGCTTCACACGAATCCCAAAGCCGGTCGTAGTTCGGCCAGCGCACTTCCTCGGTGGCGGGCTGGTTGAACCAGTATTCGGAACTGGCAAACTTTGGGTCGATGGAGGTTGCGGGTTTGGCGTTTGGGTCGACCTTCTGCAACATGCAGCCGGTGAGGCCAAAGAGTGCCAGCGACGCCAAAAGCAACGTGCGGAAATACATCATCACGGTGCTTGGAGAATAACTATCCGCGGGCAAAAACTCCAACTGACGGCTCGGCCTCTGGGCATTGGTCATGACCATCCTTTCGCCACGCGGGTCAACCGCCGCCCAAGCGCAATTTGTGGCGCAGTATCTCCAGCCCCGATTGACCCCCGCTCGCCGTTTGGCCCCCGCGCCCCATTGCGCAACATTTTGCGCCCCAAAATGGTGCGCAACATCGAATTTCGTGAAATTCGATGCGTTGCCTCAGGCTGGACATTCTTAAGCGGCCGATGTCAAAACAAATGTCCTCAAACCTATATCCCTCTAACTATGCACAGAAAGTTGACATTTTTGGCGATAAGTGGCGCAGCGGCAGGTAGTTATTCCCGCCACCCCATCCCGTCCGACATAACCCCATGTCTAACAAAAGTTTAGGAGACGGTCGATTTGGCGAATCAATGAAAACGCAGCTCAAAATGCGCTTAAATTCAAAATTTTTTCGACGATAAATTGCTGCGTCGCAAGCAATTATCGTTCTGCCTGCAAAATCGCGGCGGATTTATTTCCGGGTCCGTCGATCGTCAATCGTTTTTGAAACTTTCCTAGCCCTCGCGGGTTTCTTTTTCGCAATATTCTTCCCCGTAGCCTTCGCCCTTGTCACCGGCTTTCGCGTGGGCTTTCCGGTGAACGTCGCCTCGTCCTCGTCCCATGCCGCCATGTTGCGCTCGAAGATTCCGCCGATGATCTTTCGCACGTCGGCGACATCGCGGCCGCCGGTGCGGGGCATCATCATCCAGCAGGTCACCATCGCCTGGCGCATAAAATGATCCGCCTCGTGCGGCGGGAGATCGGCGAAAAAAGCCTCGGGGGTTGGCCTTTTGATCTTCGCCCAGACGCGCATGTTCCGGTCGAACACATCGCGCGCCGCCTGCTTGGCCGCCGCCAGTGTGTGGTTGTCCGCCGGCAGTTGCCGCCAGCAAACGTTGATCGCTTTGCGCACCAGCTCATCAACCCCATGCGGGCCCAGCGTGTGATAAAGTTCCGCCGGCGTTTTGGCCGTCCATCGATAGGCTTCCCACGACATGGCGGAGATTCTATGGGGAATTGGCTGGATTTGGGAGGATAAAATCCGGTTCAGGTGATCGACCGCCCCCCGTCCACCCGTAATATTTGCCCGGTGACATAAGTGCCGGCGGTGCAGAGGAACAAGACCATCCCGGCAATATCCCCCGGCGTTCCGGGGCGCGCCAGCGGAACGCGCGAAAGGTATCTGGCCTTTTCGGCTTCGGGATAATTGTCCGGCCATTCCGCGACGCCGGGGGCAATGCCGTTGACGGTCACTTCCGGCGCCAGTTGCCGCGCCAGGCCAAGCGTTAAATTCGCCAGGGCGGCTTTGCTGGCGCAATACGCCAGGTATTTCGGCCAGGGCCGCTCGGCCAGAAGATCGATCATGTTGACCACATGTCCCCTATTTTGGCGAAGATCGCCGGCAAACCGCTGGCACAGCAATAGCGGCGCTTCAAGATGAAGCGTCGTGGCCCGGCGAATCAGCGCCAAATCCGTGTGCGCCAAGTCGGCGGGTTGGTAGATCGAAGCATTGTTGACCAGGACATCGAGCCTGGTGAACTTCCCGCGAAATTCTCTTTCGATGACATCAATGCTCGCGGGAAGATCCAGCAGATTGGCCGAGATCGCCAAGGCCGATCTGCCCTTCGCGCCGACCTGCCGGCAAACGTCGGCGGCCTCCGCTTCGCTCTTGTCGTAAGTGAAGGCAACGTCAAACCCGGCGTCGGCAAGGCGCTCGACAATCGCCCGTCCGACGCGGCGAGCCCCGCCAGTTACCAGCGCCACGCGTGGGGAATCTGCCATGGCGGAAGTTTAGCGGGTTCATGATGGGAAATCGCCACCGATACAAGCCCCGCATGATTTTCCGTGTCGTACGCACGACGCAATGAGCCGCGCACGGAGGGTACTCCCGGCGTAAGCGGGGTTGCGGGGAATCCGCTTACTTCGGGAGTACCCTCCGTGCGCGGCTCGTTGCGTCTCACGTATTGCGATCTGCGGCGCCGAAAATCGACGCCACGCTCCGCTCGTCGCGGTCATTTCCCTGGCGTTTCGATGCAGTATAAGTCCGTGCGGCTCCGCAAATACAGCGCATCCCCCGACACCGCCGGCACGGCCAAACATCCCGTTCCCAACTGGTTTTCCGCCAGTATTTTGAATTCCCGCCCTGCTTCGATCACCGTGGCATGGCCGGCTTCGTTGAAGAAATAAATCCGCCCGGCGGCGTAAAGGGGCGCGGCGGAATAGCCGGCGTCGTGGCCGCTTTGAATCCGGCCGTCGAAAATATCCTCCCCGGTCTTGGCATCCAGGCAACTGACCACCCCGGCGTCGGTCGTCATGTATATCCGGCCGTCCACCAGGATCGGCGACGATCGCGTCGGCACTTTTTTCTTGTCCTTCCACACGACATGATCGTTCGCAACACCATGCCCGTCGGGCTTGATCGCCCAAATCTCGCTGGCGCCGTGGCCGGTGCTGGCATACACAAGCCCATCGCCGATCACCGGCGTCAGGCTTCCCGAATGCCCGTCGCGATCCTCCGTCCGCCAAATTTCCTTCCCGGTCGTCGGCTCATAGCAATAAACCGCGTGCGAGCCAACGCTGATCAGGAGCGGCCTATCCTGGAATTCCATGATCCGCGGGGTGGAGAAGGCCTTGCGAAAGTCGCCGTTTCCGACGGGCCTGCCGTTGGGTTGAATGTCGTTGAAATTAAACGATCGGTTGGTCTTCCAAACCGTTTTGCCGGTCGACTTGTCCAGCGCGACGGCATACTGAAAATCGCTCCCGTCGAAATTCATGAACAGCAGGTTGTTCCAAAGCAAAGGCGACGACCCCGCCCCGCGAAAGTGATTGCAGACAAAATCCGTCCGCTGCCAGAGCATCTTCCCATCCGCCGTGTCCAGGCAAGCCGTGCCGGGCGATCCAAACGTCACATAAATCCGCCCCTCTTCAATGCAGGGCGTCGGCGAGGCGTAGCTGTTAAACGGAATACAAAACTGCGGCTTGTCGACGTGAAACAGCAGCTTGTCGATCAGTATCCTGCCCGTCCCCTTATCGACACAAACGACGCCAAGGTCGTGCCCATCCTCAGTCGCCGTCGTCATCCAGATTTGGTTTTTCCAGATGACCGGACTTGACCAGGCCTTGCCATGGATCGGCGTTTTCCATTTCACGTTCTGGGTCTCGCTCCATGTCAGCGGCAACGATTTCGCATTGGAAATTCCCTGGCCGCCGGGCCCGCGAAACTGCGGCCAATTTTCATCTGCCGCCGCGATGGCAGTGAGGAGGAATAAGCTGACGCCTAGCGCCAAAAGAAATATTCGCATGAAAGAACTTTTCATAGGTCCGCGATTATACCGCGGATCGGATCAGAATGAGAGGATTGCCGGGCACGGCGGGTTTCCAAAGGGTGTGGCCGTCTTTTTTGGTACGGTCATTCGTGACACGAGCGTCCCGCCCGTGCTTGGTGCTATTTACGCCGAAAGCATCAGGCACGGCCGAGACGGCCGTGTCACAACCGTGCCAAAAAAGACGGCCACACCCGTTTCCAACATCACCACCCGCATTTAGACTTTCATCCATGAGCGAAGAATTTGCCACGGCGGGCGGAATCACCGTTGAAGCCAGTGACGTGGCGCTGGCCATCAAGCTGGGGCAGGATCGCGGGCTGCTCGAGGAGATTCTGCTGCGACGGCTGGCCGCGGCGCGGGCACAGCGCGAGGGCGTGAGCGCGCAAGCCGACGACATCGACCAGGCGTTTGCCGACTTTTGCGCGGAGCGCGAGCTGTTCAGTCAGCCGCTGGTCGATGCATGGCTGGCCCGGCGGAAGTTGAGCGCAGACACCGTGCGCGCGTTCCTGCGCGAGACGATTCTTGCTGAAAAAATGAAAGAGCATCTCGCGCCGGACCCGGCCATCCGCCAGCGATTCGCGGCTTCGCCCTACGACTTTGCGAAAGTGAACGTTCAGATCATTCAGTTTCCCTCCGAAGGAGCGGCGGCAGAGACGCTGCTGCAATTGCGCGAGGGGGAATGCACCTGGGAGCAAGCGGTGGCGCAGGCCGGGCAAATGCAGGCCAGTGAGTTACGGCGGTGCGACTCACCTCCGGCGGCGGCGGGACTGTTCGTGGCAGCCGCGGGCGATTTTTGCGGGCCGATCGAATGCGATGAAGGCGGGTTCAATCTTTACCGCGTTATACGTGCCATCGAGCCAAAACTTGACGACGAGTTGATCGTCGAGCTTCGCGATAATATCTCGCGGGAAACCCTGCTGGCGTCGTTGGCGTCGGACCCGCTGGAATATCGCCGGTAAGCAATGCCGGGGATGAGGGTTTGCCGCGCCCGGCTCATTTCCGTCTCTTCCCTATACATCCGCAGGCGTGACGGTAAAGTAGGATTTCAACAGTTCATTCAGCGGAGGTTTCATGCGGAAAGCGTATTTCGTGGCGGTTCTGGCGGCGGCGTTGCTCTGTGTTTCATGCGACAAAAAACAAGGGCCGGCGACATTGAAAATCGCCGTCATTCCCAAGGGCACCACCCACGTTTACTGGAAATCAGTCGAAGCCGGCGCACGCCAGGCCGGGAAGGAATTTGGCGTGGAGATCGACTGGAAAGGCCCGATGCAGGAAAGCGATCGCGTGGGCCAAATCGCCGTC
>DASRRM010000290.1:0-11436 GCA_035695715.1 Tepidisphaeraceae bacterium | reverse complement strand
TGTACTACAATCCTTCAACTTGTTGTTTTGTTAACAACATCTTTGGCGGGCTCCGGGCCAGACATTTGGTCATTCGTCATTCGGATTTGATTCGGATTTCGTCATTCGGATTTCGGATTTGCGGCGCAGCCGCGCTGGGTTAATCTGTGTATGGGAGTTGTTCTGAAAGGGGTTGCCGTGACGTGGAAAACCATCATCAATTTGAAGTTGTTCGGAATCCGATCGTGCGCGCTGGCGCTGACGCTCATGCTGGCCGGCAATGTTGCGCAGGCCGACGTTCTGGTCCCGACCGCGGCGCAGCGCGCCCAGGCGGCACGAGACTCCGACGCAAAACGCGAAGCCAGTCTGCGAGAGGAAATAGCCCGCGGCGATGTGTCGGCGATGTTTGAGCTGGCCGAGCTATTGCAGCGGCGGCCGGGCATGCCGGCGAAATCGCCGCAGGTGTGGAATCTCTACACGCGCGCCGCCGAGGCGGGGGATTGGCGGGCGATGAAGGCGCTGGCGGGCCGGCGGTTTCTGAATGTCGATCCGCGCGCTCGTGACTGGACAGTCTGGGAGCACAAGGCAGCCGAAGCCACCAGGCAGCGAGCCATGGCCGGCGACATCGACGCCATGAACGAAATGGCGCGGCGCTGCGACGATGAGGCAAAAGCGATCGCGTGGTATCGCAAGTCCGCCGACAAGGGTGATGCCGATGCGATGTATGGGATGGCAATCCTTCTGATTCGGCTCGGGCAGGGGCTGGGTGACGATTCGCCGGGCCTGAAATGGATGCGCCGTGCGGCGGATTTGGGCAATGTTCCGGCGATGCTGTTCATGGCGAAGCAGCGCGTGTTCGCCAAGCCCTGGCCGGCCAATGGGGAGGCGGCGATCGGGTGGTATGCGAAGGCCGCCGACGCGGGAAACGCCGACGCGATGCGGGCGATTGGCGACATTTACCGCGACGGGAAAATGGTTGCCGCCGACGGAGCGCGGGCAACGGAATGGTACGAAAAGGCGGCCGTGGCCGATGGCCGTGGGCTGTGCCGAATTGGGGACATGTACGCCAATGGCGAGGCGGTGGCGAAGGATGATGCGCTGGCGCTGAAATGGTATCTGAAGTCCGCCGAGGCCGGCGAAGCCGAGGGAATGAATGCGCTGGGGAAAAAATACCAGGCCGGGCTTGGCGTGGCGAAGGACCGGAATGAAGCGGTGCGCTGGTTTACGCTGGCGGCGGATGCCGGAAGCGACGACGCCGAGCAAAGCCTGACGGCGTTAAACATCGAGCGCCTGCCGCGCGTTTTTAATACGAAGCTGGCGGAAGTGTATCTTCCCGACGGGAAGTTCAAGGAGGACATTTCGTTTTTCGAAGAGACGTCACGGACAAATTTCTATTTCGACTGGAAAAAGCTTGGCCGCGTCGGCGTGACTCCACAACTTCCTCTTGACCTGCGTCTCGACGATGTCACGCTCAAAGACGCTTTCGATACCTATTTGGAAAAGGCCGGGCACGGAAAGATTGGCTATGCCATGATCGGCGGCGTGGTAATCATTTCCACGCCGGAGGGGATCGAGTCGCGCAGAGCGCTGCATGACCGGCATCTATCGCCGCCAGCAGACGCGAACGTGGCCCGGCAGTTGAATGAGGAGTTGCCCGACGCGAAATTTGAGGACATGCCGTTGTCGGATGCGCTCGATTTTCTAAGAGATGTGGCTCAGTTAACATTCCGCGTCGACTGGGCCGCCCTGAATTCGGCCGGTGTCACCGCAAACACGCCGACTACCGTGAACCTCACGCATATCCGCGCACAATGCGCGCTGGAAACCATTCTCTACGATGCCGGCGGACAATCGCCGTTGGATTATGAAGTGCGCGATGGGGTGGTTGTGATTTCGATGGCAAAGCCGACGGCCGCGACCAAAAGAAAAGAAGGATAACCACGGAGACACGGAAGCACGGAGGTGTAGTTCGACTGATGCGCGCCTCCGCTCACCGATGCCTTTTTTTTTCTTCCTGGAACCTTGGCCGCCTGGCGGTCTTGGCGCGAAATTCCCGGTCAGGAAGGCAAGATTCGGTGGGATATCTTCCCGGGATCTGGCTCGTCTTCCGGTACGAGCAAGATTCTTCAGAGTAACGTCGTATCTTTCACGGAATCGAGCGCCGGCGCAGGAGAAGTCCCAGTGCGATGGGCACCAGCACGAATCCCGTGCTTGGCTCGGGGGTTGGCGCAGAGGCCAGCGACAGGCCGCCGTTGGCGGTGTCGCCGACGAGTTGGAAGTTGGAGCCGCTCTGGGCGAACGTGGTGTAGGAGCCGCTGCTGGCGAAGACTTCCAGATCGCCGCCGCCAGCATGCTGGAAATACACCAGGTCGATTGGGTAGGCCCCGGCTGCGGGGAAGTTAAAGGTTGCCAGTGAATCACCGGCGGCGCGCGGGGTGGGATAACTGATCACATTGGAGCCGACCGTCAGTTGGAAGCCGTCGTCGCTGTTAACGCCGAAGGTGTAAGTGCCGGGCGAGGTGATGTTGACGTTGGCGGTTGCATGAACGGCGAAGTTGTATTCGTTTGCCGAGGTAATTCCGGGGAAGCTCACTTCGTTGGGGAAGTGTCCGTTGGAGGCCTGGCCCGGCAATGTGTAGTTGAGCGTGTTAGCCTCGGCGCTGACATCGACGGAATGGGCAATGCCGCCGGCCAGCAGCGATTGGGCGGCGGTGAGATTGCCGATCTGCGTGCCGCTGGATTGAACGGTTTCAACATTCCATGGGATTTGCGTTGCGCTGACGGGGGCGGCGGCGGCCAGGGTGAGGGCCGACGCCATGAAGAACGTGATACGGGTAAGCAGGGAGCGTTTCATTTTCGACTTTCCGATTCGCGGGAGAATCCGCGCGTTTGACAGATACCGCGCGGGGTAAACAACAAATCTGGAATCGGAACGGAAGAGGGGTCGCTTTATGAGGTTTATTCTTTTGGTGAGGGGAATATGGGCGGCGAGAGGCGGTTTTACGCCGCACCGGAAAGACTTGACGCGAAGGGACGAAGAAGGACGAAGGGGTCGAAGGGCTTTCGCGCGCTCGAAATCTCTTCGCGGCCTTCGTTTGCTTCGCGCCTTCGCGTCAAGGGTACGGGAACTGTCCCATAATAGACATCTATGCCTTGCAAATTGCTGAGCAAGTACGTCCAGCCTACCAGGACTGCGTCGGGAAGACTGGACGCGAAGGTGCGAAGAGGACGAAGGAATCGAAGGGAGTTTCGCGCGCTCGAAATCTCTTCGCGACCTTCGTTTGCTTCGCGCCTTCGCGCCAAAAATAGCTTCGTGACACAATCGGGTTATCGAACCAGGGGCTGCGATCGGGACGAAACGGAAAAATAAAATTTTCCCGGTTTGCTTCCCGCGCCAATGTATTGGATTTCCTTCTTGTCCGCGGCCCGCCAGGCCAGAGACGAAGGAGAGATTTGGAGATGAAAGCCAGCCGCACCAATAACGCGATTATCGAAAACCTTGAAGCCCGCACCCTGATGACTGCCGCACCGCTGGGAATCAGCGAAGTGGCCTACGACGGCGGCACCCAGCTCCGTATTACCGGAACCACCGCCAACGACCAGATTACCGTCAAGCAGACAACCGCCGGCTTGCTGATCGCAAACGGCACCTGGACCCGCACCGTCACTGACAAAATCAACAGCCTCTATATTAATGGCGAAGCCGGTAATAACAGCATCACGCTGGATGGCTCGGTGACGCTGAACGCCACGCTGGTTGGCGGCGGCGTGAATGACAACATCGTGGCGGGCAACGGAACCAACACGCTGATCGGCGGCACCGGAAAAAACGTCCTGCAGAGCCGAACGGGAAACGACACGCTGGTCTGCCTCGGATCGAACGCCGACACGCTGGTCGGCGGCAGCGGGTTTGATAATTTCTGGACCGATAACACCAAGACCGAAAAGA
This sequence comes from Tepidisphaeraceae bacterium, assembly GCA_035695715.1. Classification (GTDB taxonomy): domain Bacteria; phylum Planctomycetota; class Phycisphaerae; order Tepidisphaerales; family Tepidisphaeraceae; genus RYN-428. The sequence continues at coordinate 7,508 of DASRRM010000290.1, read as the reverse complement.
TTCAGAACCTGACCGCCGCGGAAAACAACGGCGGGGCGGTTCACAAGGTCGCCGGCTTCGTCAATGCCAATGCCATTACCGTGGCGGGCAAGAAAGTTGCCGCGGCCAAGACGAAGACCGTCGCCGCCGCCACCGGCATCAAGGAGCCGGCGGTTGACGCGGGCGTTTCTTACGCGAGCTTCTCAAACGACCCGATCTTTGCCAGCACTGGTCCCTCGGCCAACGATATTTTCCAGGGCAACGTCGGCGACTGCTATTACCTGTCGGTGCTTGCCTCGGTCGCCAAGACCGACCCGGCCCGCATCGCCAACAACATCGCCGATCTTGGCGATGGAACGGTGGTCGTGCAGCTCGACAAGAACGGCAAGCCGGCGTTTGTTCGCGAAGATGAGAGCCTGCCGGTGAACGTCGATGGCACGCTGGCGTATGCCGGGCTTGGCCAGCAGAACTGCACATGGGTTGGCCTGTTTGAGAAGGCGTTTTGCTATGTGCGGACGAACCAGCCCAGCTACGATGCGATCGACGCCGGCTGGATGGATGAAGCGTACGAGGCCCTTGGCGCCAGCCCGACGTCAACCTACACCGCCGACAGCGCCAATGCCCTGATGTCGCTGATCAGCAAGGACCTGACCGCCGGCCAGAGCGTGACCTATGCGACGAATGACAACCCCAATACCGATGCCCTGATTGCCGACCATGCTTACACGGTGATCAGCGTTGGCCTGGACAGCCATGGCAACGCCGCGACAGTCACGCTTCGCAATCCGTGGGGATGTGACATCAATGGCAACGGCAATGGTTATGTGACGATCAGCGCCGGCCAGGCGTTCAAGAGCTTTACCGGAATGGTGGCGGCGAAGGTGTAATTGAACGGAACAAAGTTGGTACTTGTTTAGCGTGTCGGCGGCAACACAAACCGCATTTGCCGCCAAATTTTGCGGGTTTTGGAGTAGCCGTCACGAGGAAAACACGGCCGAGCTTTCGTAAGTCCTTACCAGTCAATGCGCCGACACGCTAAACAAGTACCAAAGTTGATCTTCCTCCTTCCGACCGGCGTGGACACGAAAGTGCCATGCCGGTTGTTTTTTTAAGGAGAGAAAGCGCCCGGCGATAAGCCTATTTCGGATCCACTGCAAGATCATCAAACCGGATCGGCTTTTCGGAATAAGGCATCCCCCACGCCGACGCCCGGCCGGGGGATGGGGCGGTTTTGTCTGTCGCGCTGATCATCCATTCCTTCGGTTCGGCCGAGCCATCGGCCCACGCCTTTGCTTCAACCTGAAACGTTCCGGCGGCGGTTTTGCCGATGTGCAGCCGCAGACGCGTCCAGGTTTCGGATTTCCAGGTGAACGGCGCTGATGCCACCGCATCATCCCCTTTGCGAAGCTCGATCGTTCCCAGCGCGGGAACCACAACCAGCTTATATCCCCCCGCGTCATTGGCCCCGATGCCAAACTCGGGGAATCGCTTGCCGCTGGCGGCGGCCCAGATGCGCGCCGAGACGGTGCCGGTGGTGACGCCCGGCGGGCCGAAGAGAAAGCCATCGCCGTCGATCGGGTCGGGGGTCAGTTCCAGGCATTTGTTTTTCTCGACCTGGACAACGGCGTATTCGCCGTTGAGGGCCATGAATTCGTCAGGCGCTTTGCCGAGCTGGGCCTTCTCGAAGTCGTTGCTGTAAGCCGCCGGCGCCGCAGGCGGCGCGTCGGCGGAAAAGAGCAGCGGCGCCAGGAGCGCGGCGAAGACAAGAAAAGCTGGTGTGGAAATTGCCTTTTTCATGTGATTATGGCTCGCCAGTTTTTACCGCAAAGACGCAAAGAGCGCAAAGAGGACGCAAAGGCAGAAAATGTGTCATTGCTCACGCCGGAAAATACCCGGACGCCCGTTCCTCTTCGCGTCCTTCGATCCTTCGCGCCTTCGCGTCAAAATCCCGTGGTTGCAAGCCACACGGGACTTCGTTCAGCTCTGCGCCTCTTACTACTTCTTCCCCTCCAACGCATACAAATTCACCCCCGTCCCAACATACAAAACCCCATTCGCCGCGATCGGCGTGGAATAAATCGCGTCCTTCAAATCGATCGTGCCGATCACTTTTTTCTCTTTCCCCGCAGCCAGGATTACCACCTGCCCATTTTCATTCCCCACATAAATCCGCCCATCGGCCAGCAGCGTCGAACCCCATACATGGCTTTCCAAATCGTGGTTCCAATACTCATGCCCGTCCCCCGCGTCCAGGCAATGCACCAGCCCCGATAGCTCGGCGATATACACCAGCCCATCGGCAACCGCCGCCGTCGAGACCGAGCGGCCGATATGCGGATTGCTCCAGATTTTGGCGGTCTGCGTGATGTCGCCGGTCTTGTCCTTCGGCTCAAAGCAGTTCATCGCGCCGCTGCCGTCGCCTTGCTCGGGGTCCTGGCCGATGGAAATGTAAATCCGGCCGTTCAATACGACGGGCGTTGACAAGACATCGCTGGGGCCATCGGGAAGGCCATACTTCTGCGGCTTGCCGTTCTTCGTGTAGCGCTCGGGCGGGTTGCAGTCGAAGCGCCAAACCTGATTCAGCGTTTGCGGATCGAAGCCGTAGCAGTAGCCGTCGCCTGCGCCAAAGACAATGGTTGGCTTTCCTCCGATTGTGCCATACGCGGGGCTGGACCAATTGCAAACCCGCGTGCGGCTGCTGATTCCCGAATGCTCTTCCGCCAAAAGCTTGCCGGTGTTTTTGTCGAGGCAGATGAGTGCCGGGCAATGCGGCGCGGGAATGTGCTTGCCCGTCCAGTCCACGCCGTTGGATGTGGTGATGTAAACCTTGTCGCCGACCACCAGTGGCGAGCTGCTGGTCTGATTATGCGGAAACGCCCCCAGCTCTTCGCGCATGTCAAATCGCCAGATGATGTCGGCGTCCGTCGGCCCCTGCGCAATCGGCGGCTTGCCCGGCCCGGCGGTGTATTGCGCCTCATCAACAAACGGCCCGCGATTTTTTCCGCCCGCCTGCCCATGCACATCCAGACAAATCGCCTCGCAGCGGCTGGTGACGAGGTAGACATGATCGCCATCGACTGCCGGCGAAGAGCAAATGCCCACTTCCTCCCAGTCATTCACCTTCCCCGACAGCAATTTCGGCACGGCCAACTGCCAAAGCAAATTTCCCGTCTTCTCGTCGAGGCACATGAGGATGCCATAATCCCCCTGATACTTCTTATCGCGTGGCGAGGCGTTATTCGTTCCCACATACACCCGCCCATCCGCCACGGTCGCGTTGCCATAGGAAGCCGACCCGAGCTTGGCGATCCACTTCACGTTTTTCGTGGTTGCCATGTCGACGGGGCTGCCATCGTCTTTGGCTTTGCCAGGATCAGCGCTAATCGGCAATCCCTTCTCGGCTGAAACCATATTGCGCGAAGGATCATGCCCCCACATCGGCCAATCGCCCGCCAGCGCGCTGCCGGCGGCAATGGCACAAACCAGGTAAACCGACGCGAATTGGATGGAGTTGGTTGCGATTCTCATAATCTCTGAACTAAAAGACTTCGCAGCGGGGAGAATGTTGTTGTGGGCTGGGATGTTGCGGCCGCGGATAAACGCAGATGAAATGCGGGGAGATGATCCACGAAGGACACGAAGGGACACGAAGCAATTCAAGTCGGAAGCCGCCGATCCCGGATTCGTCTTCCCATCTGGGTCCATCGGTGTTCATCTGTGGCTAAAAATGCATTGATTTTCCGTCGAAGTCGACGCTACTCGATGTATCTGGGGATCTCCGGCGGATGCCCCTTTGGAAATGGCGCAACGGAGATGATCCCGTGTGCCCGGGTATCGCAAATCCTCACCGCCACCGCATCATAGGCGGCAAGAAACTCTCCCGTCGGCCGGTGAATATCCGTCTCCAGACGCTCAAACCGCGGCGTGTCGCCGTGAATCCGCGTTGTCTCATTGTTAAACGCGACCTTCAATTCATCGCTGCTCGGCCATCGTTGGTTGGCGTCATAGAAATGCACCACCGCCGCCGTAAGCTGCGAGCGAAACCGCCCGGCATAATCCCCATGCAAATCCGCGGCACACGTACAAGAGCTTGCGCCGATGGACAGCGCGGAGCACAGCAATACCCAAACAATGCGATTCATCGCCGCGATTCTACCACGTCTGAAAAGCGAAGAGGTGATCCACGAATGGACACGAAGAAATGCAAATCCGAAGTCACGATCCTGCATTCCGCTTTCCATCGGTGTCCATCTGTGGCGAAAAATGCATTTGATTCTTCCTTCGTGTCCATTCGTGTTCATTCGTGGATAATTCTCCGGCAACCGCGCCGCGATGTGGATTCACGCTCCAGAGGCTATACTCCCTCCCATGAACCGCCTACTGCGCAGCACGTTTACCATCGTCTGGGGGCTCTGGTTTGGCGGACTGGTGATGTTGTTCATCGTCGTTCAGTCGCTTTTTCAAACCTTTGCCACCGATCACTCCGTCGCCGGCACGGCGGCTTCAGCCATTTTTCGGGAATTCAACAGTTTCCGCCTGATCGTGGCGGCCGCGGCCCTGCTCATCGCCGCCGCCGGCTGGCTCCAGGACCGCACCGGGGGGAAACTGCTGATCTTCGTGCTGTTTGCCCTGGCCGCCCTGGCGGCGGTCGCTTCCAGCGCCATCCTGACGCCGAAAATTGAACATCTGCGCATCCTCGGCCTGACACAATCGCACGAATTTGCCCGCCTTCACGGAATATCGATGGGCATCTACCTCATTGAAACCGTGCTGTTATTTCTTGCCGGGGTGATTTTTCCTAATGTTGGTGGCGGAAGTAAGTTGTAGTCAGCAGTCAGTAAGCAGACCGCAGGGGTCGTCAATAGGCGGAAGGGGCAGACGGAATCTTGGAAGCGCGATGTGCCCCAAACGCCGGCTCTTCGGAGTACCTCAGAACCGGCGTCACCAGCCAACGCAAACGTCGAACTTGGAATCTCGCAGGACTTCTCTGCCTTCTGACTTCTGCCTACTTCCCCCCGCACATTGACAGTCCCGGCGATTATGCGCTTAATGAGGGGCCACGCAGGAGTGGCGGAATTGGCAGACGCGCAGGTCTTAGGAGCCTGTACCGAAAGGTGTAGGGGTTCGACCCCCCTCTCCTGCATTGGAGGAATCAGCCAGCGCACGCAACCAAACTGCCAACCGTGCCTGCCGTACTAAAGCTTATCTATGCATTCATCCAATCGCTTATCGTCTCGTTCCATCCCGGCGCTGGCATTGGCCGCGGCACTGCTGATTCCCGGCATTTCGGCGCTGGGCGACACGGTTTATATCAAGTCGACGCCCACCGCCACGCCGTTCGCCAGAAAAAACGTGACGATCAGCAAGATCGCCAAGGACAAGGACGAGGATTTTGAAAGCCTGTATTACACCACCGACGGCGGAAACAACGAACACAAGGACCTGGCAAAGGTCAGCCAGATCGAAGCCGACAACGAGCCGTCGTTTAACCAGGCCGAGACGGAATTCGAGAAAAACGATTTGAAGGCCGCCAGCGAAGATTATCGCCGGGCGATGGCCTCCAGCACCAAGGAATGGGTGAAGCATCGTTCCAACGTTCGGCTGCTGCTGATTTCCGGCAAAACGGGAGATTTTCTCGGCGCGGTGGCGGGTTATGTGGAGATGGTGAAGAAAGACCCGGTCGCCGCGGCGGCACAGAAGCCTGTGGTTGCCTCGGCCAAGCCCGATCAGCTTGCCTCGGCCATTACAACGGTCAATCGCGGCCTGGCGGGCGCAAGCAGCGATACCAAGCGCACCTTGCTGCCGTTCCTGATTGAGTTGCAAACCAAGAATAACGACAACGCCGGGGCGACGGCGAGCCTGGCGGAACTGAAAAAGCTGACGGGCGGCGCGGGGCAGAATAACCCGGCCAATTCCACCGGTGCGGCCGACGCCACCGCCGCGGCCATGGCCGCCAAGGAAGCCGAGGCGGACATCGCCCTGAATAAAGCCAAGGACGCATTGGCAGCGCGCGACTACGCGAAGGTGATCAGCTCCATCAACACGGCGTCGGCTTCGTTCATAACGCCCGACCACCAGGCCAAGGCGCTGTACATGCTGGCCGAGGCCAAAGCCGCCACGGCGACCACGCCCGATGCCCTGGAGGACGCGGCGATGGCGTATATGCGGGTGGTGGCGCACTTCAAGGCCCAGATCGGCGGTCCCGCCGCCGACGCCCTTTACAAAACCGGCGTAATCGAGGAGAAGCTTAGCAAGACGCGCGAGGCCATCCTGATTTACAAACAGGTGGTCAACGAATACGCCGACTCCAAAGCCGCCGAACAAGCCAAGGCGGCGCTGGAGAGGTTGAAATAGTCAAACAACTGACAACCCAAAGAAATAAGCAAGGAACGTGACCGCATGCAAGGTTGGATGAAGAAGAATCAGCGGAAGCTGCTGGCCGTCATGGGCGCTTTCCTGATGGTTTCGTTTCTGATTTCCGTCCCGGTGAGCTCGTTGACCGGCGGCGGGCGCGGCCAGGGCGCGGTCATCGGGCATATCGGGAAAACCGAAGTCTATTCCGAGGAACGCAAAGAGGCCGAAAATGAATGGCGGATGCTTCAGCAGGGACTGATCTTCAACCGCGAGGAAGGGCGCATCGGCCGCGCGGGCGAGCTGGTTGGGCCGGTCATCTATAACGAAATACAGGCACACAGCGACCTGTTCATGCTTCTGGTGAAAGAAGCCGAGCAACGCGGGATTGGCATCTCTGACGACGTGGTGAAAACCGCCCTCAAGACCGAGATTTTCCAGGGGCCGGCAAACGACCCGGCATTCGACACTGCCGTGCGCCACCTGCTCATGGTCCGGGCATTGCGGGATCAACTGGTCAGCGACGTGAAATTCAGCGAGCCGCTGTGGAAGCACGCCAGTGCGGCGGAAAACACCGATGTTCGATTGAAGCTGGTTGAGTTTAACGCGCCGTATATCGGGCGTTCGATTGCCGAGCCGACCACGCAGCAGGTTGAAAAGCTGTTCGATCAATACAAGAACACATTGCCCGGCGCGGCCGCCGCCCCGGCAAATCCGCTGGAAAAGCCCGCCGAGGGCCTGACGTTCGGCTACGAGGTTCCCGATCGCGTGAAGCTGCAGTATGTGACGATTTCTCGCGATGATATCCTTAAGGCCGTTGAAGAAAAGCACCGGGATCCAAAGGATCCGGCCGGCGCACTGCCATACGATTTGAAGGTCAAGGCGCTGGAGTATTACCTGAAGAACGAGTCGGACTTCGTTCGCCTCCCCCCGGCAACAAAGCCGACCACCGCGCCAAGCGATCTTGCCCCGAGCACCGGGCCATCGACGGCTCCGGCCGAGCCGGGCGTCGCGGTGCCGTCAACACAGCCAGCGAAGCCGACTGCCGCCGGAGCGACGCAGCCGACGGCCCTGGCCGCGGCCACGACTCAGCCCGCCGCCAGTTCCCCCACGACGCAGCCGACGGCGGTTGCCGGAGCGCCAACGTCGGCGACGACGCAACCGGCCGCGATTGCCAC